>NZ_JIAF01000004.1:1663492-1996190 GCF_000688375.1 Prevotella sp. HUN102
ACGTGCGTAAATGCGATATGCAGTTGCCTGCCAATACGGGTATCAACTTTGTGGATGCGATGAAGTTCCAACAGGAATACGAAAAACTTTCCAACGGCGAATGGGTATTAAAGAAAGACGTAATGGTGGCAGAATTGGAACTGACCGACCTTCTGCGTCGTGTCATTGTCATCCGAACAACTGGATTGAAGGATTATGCCTTCGAGCCTATTGACAAGAATCTTTTTAAGGGCAAGGCGGCAGTTACCTACGATCCTAATATGAAGATGCGTGACGAAAGTTTCTGGAATGAGCATCGTACTGCCGAACTCACAAAGAGCGAGGAGGGAATGGGCGATTTTGTGAAGCGAATGGGAAAGACAAAGAACTTCAAGTTTGTGATGTTCTTCGTGAAGGCATTTGTGGAAAACTTCATTGAAACCGGTTCTACGGAAACTCCCAGTAAGGTGGATATTGGTCCTGTAAACACCTTTGTTTCCAAGAACTTCGTAGACGGAATCCGTCTACGGGCAGCAGCACGCACTACCGCCAACTTCAATCCTCACTGGTTTCTCGACGGTTACTATGCCTACGGCACGAAATCGAAACGCCATTACTACGGGGCAAAGGTAACTTACTCGTTCAATAAGCCTGAATATCAGCCTATCGAGTTCCCTATCCGAACCCTTTCATTGGAATCTTATCGCGATGTAGAATCGCCTTCAGACAGATATCTTATTCATAATAAGGATAATATATTTATGACTTTCCGTCCGGTAAAGGTCGAGAAAATGTATTTCTATGACCGTCAGATGCTTAATTTCCAATGGGAAACCGAATACGGACTCGGAATTACATTTAATCTCACGGCAGAAAGTAATCGGCCGATAGGCGAACTCGTGTACGAGAAAATGGACGGAACGATTATAGATAAGGTCAGAATGACCTCAATGTCTGTCGGTTTCGATTATCGTCCGGGACAGAGCTATATCAATTCAAAGCAGAATCGGGTAGAGGTAAATCTCGACGCTCCACAATATACTTTAAAGCATAGGGTAGGCGTGAAGAATTTGCTCGGTAGCGATTTCAAGTACAACCTTACCGAAGCATCCGTTTATAAGCGTTTCTGGTTAGGCAGTTGGGGACACTTCGATACGCGTTTGAAAGCTGGTGCTCAGTGGAACAAAGTTCCTTACCATCTGCTCATTATGCCCCCTGTGAACACCTCTTACTTTGAGCATCAAGGCACATTCAATTTGATGGAGAATTTGGAGTTTCTCAACGACCGTTATGCACTGTTCAATCTTGCTTGGGACTTGGAAGGAAAAGTTTTCAATCGTATTCCTCTCGTCAAGAAACTGAAATGGCGTGAATACATTGCACTCAAGGGTATGTGGGGACATCTGACGGACAAGAACAATCCTACGCTCGCACAGAATGCAAACGATACGGAGCTTTATAAGTTCCCTGTCGGCACGAAGGTTATGACACACGATCCGTATCTTGAATTTGTAGTTGGTGTGCATAATATTCTGAAATGTCTTGAAATAGACTATGTTCGCCGACTCACTTACAATGTTCCGGGCATTTCCAGAAACGGTATCCGATTCGGATTCAATCTGGTGTTCTAAGCTAAAATCTATAAAAAATAAGTTTAGAAAGGACAGCATCCACGACAGATGCTGTCCTTTTTTCTTGCCTTTAATGCCGATTCTGCAACTCTGACATACATATACAGACTGGCAAGACTTTTGTTTATATAGCAACGAAACATTAATGAAATAAGAAAAAAAAGGATAATGAAAGAAAGAAAAATAATACAGAAAGTGCAGGGAGTGAAAGCGACGGATGGCGCAGGTGTAAGGCTCGTGCGAGTGTTGGGACACGAAACCATCTACGACTTTGATCCGTTCCTGATGCTCGATTCATTCGACAGTTCCAATCCCGAAGATTATCGCAGAGGCTTCCCCGAACATCCACATCGTGGCATCGAGACCGTGAGTTTCATTGCGAAAGGAAAGGTGACACACAAAGACCATTTGGGAAATGAGGAAACCATCGGCGACGGCGAAGCGCAATGGCTCACAGCCGGCTCGGGCGTTTTCCATTCGGAGCAACCGGGTGGCGACAGTCTGTTGGGATTGCAGTTGTGGCTGAATATGCCCAAGAAAGACAAAATGACAGCTCCTCCTGCCTATCGCGAGATTGTGAGAGACGAGATAAAGGAGTTTCCACTTGAAGGAGGCAAGCTAAGATTGCTGACGGGCGAATATCAGTGCCACAAGGGTTTTCAAGGAAAATACATTTCATTGGATTATTACGACATTCATCTGGAACCGAACGTAAAAGTTTCACTCAATGTGAAAGAAGGCAATACGGTAATGATTTTCACGCTTTTGGGCGATGTTGTGTCAGGAGGAACCCACGTCAGCGAAAAGGCGGCTGCCCGTTTCGACAACGGAGATACCGTAACCATCGAAGCAGGAAGCAATGGAGCGCAGGTTATGCTGATGTCTGCAAAGCCAACCAACGAACCGATTGCGTGGTATGGTCCGATTGTTATGAACAGTCAGCAAGAGATTCGCAACGCTGTTCACGAACTTAATAACGGTACATTCATCAAGGCTACCACGCAATATTGATGGTTTGCATTTTAGAAAACATAAATAATTATCCTTTGGAGCAATGCCTCCAAAGGATTTACAGCCTTGTTGGTCTCCATTCGACTATTCCGAACTCAGATATTTTGTAAAAACTGATTACCCAAAAACACTCATTATTTTTCTTCCATTTAGAGATTTTCAAGCCTTGTTTTGATGATTGAAATTAATTTTTCGGAATATTGGAATACGATTGTTCGAAGATAGAAAAGCATTTTTGCGAAGAATGCACGCCATTTGTCGGAAGATTGCAGAATGAAAATACGAAGAAAGGAGTAAAAAATAAGGCAGATAATCCTTATTTATTGTTCTGAATGCGAACAAATACAGAATGCAGCAATGCACAAAGGAGCAGCGCAGAAGCATATGTGCTTGATGCTTAGTTTTTTATCTTTGCACACTAAAAAAGTGCATTTTTGAAAAATAAAAATATTTTGTGCAGAATAATGAAATTATACAGAGGGTTTTGTAAAACTTTCTGACAGTTCTGAAAACAAGAAATACAGAAGTTTAATATGGATTTCTGTTTGCTCTCTTTTTCTTTCTAAGGTATTTTATCCAAGCATACGGCTTGCGTTTCTTCAGATAATCAAGGTCGTCCATATTTCCGTAAGCCTCGCGCTCAAAGGAAATACTGGTGTATGCACGGCCTTTCATAGGAATGCGGATGAGCCATTCCACGACATACCAGACATAGAAAGGCAGGAAAAGCATTTCCATCATCTGCTTCGTGTGAATCCTCTCGTGGTTGATAAGTTCCTCGCTCAGCATCACTCCGGGATGAACAAAGAGCATCCCGAAGAGATTGATGGCGTCATAGTTTCTTGCCGGAATCCGTTTCGTTCTGAATATTCTCATTTATTCAGTTTCAATAGTCTCAACGTGAGGTCTCGGAGCAGCAGGCGAAGCCGATGCAGAAGAAAATTCTGAACTCGAAGTGCTGCTTTCGCTTGCGCTGGAAGCTGCATCGGATGAAGCTGAACCAGAGGCATCGTTGCGTCTTGCACTGTGGGATTTTCTACGAGTTTTGCCACGAATGCTCGAGAAAACCTTGTCGGCTTCTTCTTCCGTAACTATGTCTGTGGAATCCTTCACAGCTGCTGTATCAACTGCTACTGTGTCGAAGGTTACCACAAACTTGTCGGCAAGTGTGGAATCCGGCTCAATTGCGGTCTGCGTATATTCAGGATCGTGCTGATGATTAATGTAATAGAAGAATCCATAACCGGTAAGGAAGATGGTTCCGATGATGATGAATATCACCAGACTACGGCGCAAAGTAGGCTCATCCTCTTCTCCGTGGTTGTGCTCCTCGTGTAGATTTTCTCCACAATGAGGGCATTTTTCTTCATAATCTTCTATTTCTGTATTGCAGTTTGGGCACTTCATATGCGTGAATCTTGTTGTATTTATGGGACAAAGTTACATTAAATCAGCCATAAATCAAAATAAATGAGTCTATTTTGTGTGAATCTTCATTTGCTCATTTCCACAGAAAAGAGTATCTTTGCAGCCATATAGAATCGTTTCCTATACCTACGAACTCAACATTAACAACAGAAAATCATAATGAAATGAACAAGAAAAATCATCTTCTTTATATCTTCATTGCCTTTATACTGATTTTCGGTGCTTTATGCCTTGGTTATCAATACGGCAAAAGTTGTGCAATAAGAGACAATCAGAAGGCTGCAACAGGGAATGATACGGTGCTGATAGTGCCTTGAAAGGAATGAAACGGAGGATAAAAGTAAACGAGGATACACCCCTCTCGGGCATATCCTCGCTGTTTAATGTGTATTTAGCAAAAAATTAATTTCTGAATACCAGACCATCGCCAAAGTAGTCGATAATGATTGGCTTTTCGCGACTTACTTTTTCGGCAAGCAGCGACTTGCTGAGGTCGTTGAGCACGTAGCGTTGGACGGCTCTCTTCACTGGTCGGGCACCAAATTCCGGATCGTAACCCACTTCTGAGAGATAGCCAACGGCATCGTCGGTCCATTCCAAAGCAAAACCTTGTGGTGCGAGCATTGCCTTTGCACGCTCCAACTGCAAGCGAACAATATTGCCGATTTCCCTCTTTGTAAGCGGCAGGAACATTATTGTTTCGTCGATACGGTTGAGAAATTCGGGTCGGATATTAGCCTTCAGCAGATCCATTACATCGAGTCGTGTATCAGCAATCCACTTCTCTCGGTTTTCATCCGTAAGGCTGGAGAACTTCTCCTGTATATATTGTGAGCCAAGGTTGGAGGTCATTATGATGATAGTGTTCTTGAAGTTCACCACACGTCCCTTGTTGTCAGTGAGATGGCCATCGTCCAATACCTGCAAGAGAATGTTGAATACGTCTGGATGTGCCTTTTCAATCTCATCGAACAGCACTACGGAGTATGGTTTGCGTCGAACAGCTTCGGTCAGTTGTCCACCTTCGTCGTAGCCAACGTAGCCCGGAGGCGCACCGATAAGCCGGGAGACGCTGAATTTCTCCTGATATTCGCTCATATCGATACGTGTCATCATCGTTTCATCGTTGAAGAGATAATCTGCCAAAGCCTTTGCAAGCTCGGTCTTACCGGTACCGGTGGTGCCCAAGAAAATGAAGGACGCAATAGGTTTCTTCGGGTCTTGCAGTCCGGCACGCGAACGGCGGACAGCATCAGCCACAGCCGTGATGGCCTCTTCCTGACCAACGACGCGCTTGTGCAGTTCTTCCTCCAAATGAAGCAGCTTCTCACGGTCGCTCTGCAACATCTTTGTAACCGGAATACCAGTCCAACGGCTCACCACTTCTGCGATATCGTCTGCCGTAACTTCCTCACGAACCATTGCCGAACCACCTTGAGTGGCTTGCAGTTGTAACTGAATGTTGGCTATATCATCGTTGAGTTCCTTCAAGCGGGAGTAGCGAATCTCTGCCACACGTTCATAATTGCCTTCACGCTCAGCACGTTCTGCCTCGTATTTCAGTCTTTCTATCTCCTGTTTGTCCTGTTGAATCTTATTGACGAGTGCTCTTTCGCCTTCCCATTTGGCACGATAGCTGCGTTCCTGCTCCTTCAGTTCGGCAATTTCCTTGTCTAATTGGGCAATCTTCTCGGTGTCATTCTCACGCTTGATGGCCTCCCTTTCTATTTCGAGCTGTTTCAGACGGCGTGTGATTTCGTCCAGGTCCTCTGGAACAGAGTCGCGTTCCATTCTCAACTTCGCAGCAGCCTCGTCCATTAGGTCGATAGCCTTGTCGGGAAGGAAACGGTCTGAAATATAACGTTCGGACAAGCGCACGGCAGCGATGCAGGCATCGTCCTGAATGCGCACCTTGTGGTGGTTTTCGTAACGCTCTTTCAAGCCGCGGAGAATTGAAATGGCATCGAGTTCTGATGGTTCGTCCACCATAACAGTCTGAAAGCGACGCTCCAAAGCCTTGTCCTTCTCAAAATACTTCTGGTATTCATTCAGCGTTGTAGCACCAATGGCGCGAAGCTCGCCACGAGCCAAGGCAGGCTTTAGGATGTTGGCTGCATCCATTGCTCCCTCACCACCACCGGCTCCAACCAGAGTGTGGATTTCGTCGATGAAGAGAATGATGTTGCTGTCTGAATTGGTAACTTCCTTAATGACGCTTTTCAATCGTTCCTCGAACTCGCCTTTATATTTTGCACCTGCAAGCAATGCACCCATGTCGAGCGAATAGAGTTGCTTGTTCTTCAGGTTTTCAGGCACATCGCCACGAACAATTCGCCCTGCAAGTCCTTCAGCAATGGCTGTCTTACCAGTACCTGGTTCTCCAATGAGAATCGGATTGTTCTTGGAACGGCGCGAAAGAATCTGCAAGACCCTGCGAATCTCTTCATCGCGCCCGATTACCGGGTCGAGTTTGCCTGCACGTGCATCTTCAACGAGATTACGGGCGAACTTCGAGAGAGCCTGATAATTCTCATCACCACTCTGCGTCTGCACCTTCTGTCCTTGACGAAGGTCGTTGATGGCTGCGATAAAATCCTTTTCGGTGGCACCTGCATCCTTTAGGATTCGGCTTGCGCTGGAGTTCACTTTGAGTAAGGCCAGAAGAATCGGCTCTATACTCACGAACTCGTCGCCCATCTTCTGAGAAATATCCATCGTTTCCTGCATTACCTTATTCGCTTCGTTGGAGAAGTAAGGCTGTCCGCCGGAAACCTTTGGTAAATGATGGATTTCATTCTGAACGGCAGTTTCCAAAATCTGCGCATTCATTCCGAGTTTCTGAAAAACGTAGTTTACCACGTCCTTTCCCTTATCCATTACCCCGGCCAATATATGAACCGGTTCGATGGCCTGCTGTCCGTTGCGCTGAACAAGGTTTACCGCGCTCTGAACAGCCTCTTGTGCCTTGATTGTAAATTTGTCGAATGTCATAATTAAATCTCCTTTCTTAGTCTCCTTGTCGCTCTGTCATCGGTAAGAGCTGCTCGGAGGTTATGTATTTTATGTTCTGATAGCTATTAGTCAAAGGGTGTGCCTCATACGTAAATTTGACAAAATGGCATAATTGCAAGACAATTTGTCTTACGTTTGCGATTCTTGAATGATTTCTCCATCCGTCCATTGTCTTTTAAAGTTCATTCATCGAACTGAATTTATAGGATGCTGAAAACAATTAAGTTGTATTTATAACACTCTAAAATACATTAAGCTCTATGAGCTGTATAATTAACTGATAATCAGTTGGTAAAAGATTGGTTTTCAAATGTGCGAAGAATGCGTTCCATTCTTCGCAAGAATGCAGCGCAAACGTGCGAAGATTGTTCTGCATTCTTCGGTTATTTGCAAATAGTGTTTCCGCCAGCCTGCAATGTGATAGTTTTTCAGCTAAGTTAATGCTGCTGTTTTTTGCATAAATAAGCGAAAATTGTGAGAGAGAAAACTAACAGGCAGAATTAATTCATTCAAATCAGGTTGTTTAAATCTTTTTTTCTATCTTTGTAATCAGCATATTATAAATGAATTGAGGAGAGAATGATATGTATGAAGGAAAAGCCAAATGCGAAGTACTGAAAAGTATTCGGCAGAAGATTGCCGACAGTAACGGAATCCGATACACACCTTGTGAATGTCGCCACGAGGGCGATTGTCCGGGCAGTTGCCCTGCCTGCGAACAGGAGATTCGCTACATAGAGAATGAATTGAGAACACGCAGAAAGCAAGGCAAACTGCTGAAGATTGCAGGTGTGGCAGCCGGAGTTACGGCTATCCTTTCACCGATTAGCATACACGCGCAAAATGTAGGGCAACCAAGTCCATTAACACCGGTTTTGCGTTCACAATTAGAGACTCTGAAAGTTGTGGATTTCTCCAACGGAAGCGAAGATGCAGTTGTGGTTCGGGGATTGGTGTTGTTTGCATCTGATAGTTTGCCTGTGGCAGGTGCTTCCATTATCTATGATAAAACTAAAGGTGTAGCGACAAATATCGATGGGCTGTTTGCAATCAAAGTGCCTCACGATGCAGAACTGCTGTTCAAGTATATCGGCTGTGCAGATAAAACTTTAAAGGTAAATGAGCTGAAGAATCTGGATTCGACAGTTGTTTATATAGATGAACTTGAGTCTGTTTTATGTGGCGAGGTAGTTGTTGTTAAAAATTACGATGATATATATTATCGGAATATGAACAGCAAACCTAAATCTCATAAAGAGAAAAACAAGGACGAATGAAAGCCCCACTTATCGGCATAAATCGGCATAGACTGGCGACGGATGGAGTGGGAGTAACCACGCTTGTGGCTTTCCACGGTTGTCCGTTGCAGTGCAGATATTGCCTGAATCCTCGATGTTTACAGGCTGACGGCATTTGGCGCACCATCACTCCCGAAGAATTATATGGCGAAGTGGAAATAGACGATATTTATTTTGTGGCAACAGGTGGCGGCATCTGTTTCGGAGGTGGCGAGCCTTTGCTGTACGCCGACTTCATAGAGGCATTCTTTCGGCTTATGAATCCTGAATGGAAACTTGCAATCGAAACTTCGCTAAATGTTCCTCTCTCATTCCTCAGACGTGTTTCCGCACTTGTGGAAACTTTTATCATAGACGTGAAAGATATGAATGAGGATATTTACAAGGCATATACGGGAATTGCGAATTGTAGAGTGATTGACAATCTTAAATGGATGGTTGCAAACAATATGGCAGACCGTTGTATAATTCGTCTTCCGCTGATTCCCAGTTACAATTCTGATGAAGACAGAAATGCAAGCGAGGCAGTATTAAAGGATATGGGATTCAAATATTTCGATAGGTTCAATTACGTCAAATCCACGTTTGTTCTTTAGATAATCGAAGCAAAAGGGAGGTTGTCTGCAAGGAATGCAAGATACTGACCATAGCAGAATGTTGTGTAAAATGGATAGAATTTTCTACTGTTGTAATGAGATAGATCTGGAAAGTTGAGCAGCAAATAATTCTAAAATATCACAATATTTATTTTGTTTTTTTTTCAAATTCAACTATCTTTGCACATATTTGTATATGGTGTGGAAGGACTTTTAGGAGTTTTCGGCACATAGAACTCTTGACGAAAGAATAAAATGAGAAAACATATTGTACACATCCTTTGGGGAATACTGATTTTTGTTGTGGGTTTTACCAGTATCTTCTTTATCTCAGTATGGAACGGATGGATTGGCTATATGCCGGATATGGAGGAATTGTCGAACCCTATCGACAAATTCGCCTCACAGGTGTATTCTGCCGACGGCAAGCATATTGGCACTTGGAATCAAGACAATGCCAATCGCATTGCTATTGATTACAACAATCTTTCTCCTCACTTGGTTCACGCATTGGTGTCTACGGAAGATGAACGGTTCTATGAGCATTCAGGAATCGACTTCATTGCCTTGGGACGTGCCGTGGTAAAGCGTGGCGTGATGCGTCAGGCGAGTGCAGGTGGTGGCTCTACCATCACGCAACAGTTGGCGAAGCAGGTTTATTCCGAGAAAGCACACAGTACGCTTGAGCGTTTATTGCAGAAACCTATTGAGTGGATTATTGCCATTAAGTTGGAGCGTTACTTTACCAAGGAGGAGATTCTTGCGATGTATTTCAACTACTTCGATTTCCTTCATAATGCTGTCGGAATCAAGCGGGCAGCTAATATTTACTTCGATAAGGAACCACGGGAACTTACCGTGACGGAAGCTGCGACGCTTGTTGGGCTTTGTAAGAATCCATCTATGTTTAATCCACTTCGCTATGAAGACCGTTGCCGCAACCGTCGCAATGTGGTTCTTTCGCAGATGCTGAAATGTGGCTACATTGCTCGTGAGGAATACAATGAATTGGTTCAGCGTCCATTGGGTATCAAGTACACGAAAGCTAAGCCGGTTGATGGTTCCGGAGATTATTTTCAGGCATTTCTCCGTCAGTATATGATGGCAAAGAAGCCTGAAAAGGAAAATTATCCGGAATGGCGCAACCGTGAATTTGTAATAGATTCCGTGGCTTGGGAACAAGATCCGCTTTACGGATGGTGCAACAAGAATCAGAAGCGTAACGGCGAGAACTACAATGTGAACACGGATGGTCTGCGAATCTACACTACCATTGACACACGTATGCAGCAATATGCCGAACAGGCAGTTAGAAAGCACGTTGGTGGTTATTTGCAGGGAGAGTTCAACAAGGCCAACCGATACAAGAAGAATGCACCGTTCTCTTCAAATATCTCCAGAGAAACCATCAAGGCTATCTTGAATAGGTCGTGTAAGCTGAGTACTCGTTATCTGACGTTGAAAGCACAGGGCGCAACCCCAGAGGAAATTCAAAAGAGTTTCCGTACGCCACACGAAATGACATTGTTTACCTATCACGGAAATGTAGACACGGTAATGACACCGATTGACTCCATCAGATATTACAAGTCGTTTCTCCGTTCGGGATTTATGAGTATGGAAGTTCATACGGGTGCTGTGAAAGCCTATGTTGGCGGTATTGATTACGAGCATTTCAAATACGATATGGTAATGAGTGGTCGGCGTCAGGTCGGCTCTACCATCAAGCCATACCTTTATGCACTTGCAATGCAGAATGGTATGACACCTTGCAGTACTGCTCCTAACGTGCAGCGCACTTATGGCGGATGGACACCAAGAAACGGTTCACGCGCAAGATATGGCCAGAACGTGCCTCTGCGATGGGGATTGCAGCAGTCAAACAACTGGATTTCAGCCTACCTTATTAATTTGTTAGGTCCATCGCAGTTTGTGAATATTCTGCACGACTTCGGATTCAACAATCCTGACATCGACAAAAATACTTCACCTGTTCTCTGTCTCGGTCCATCTGAACTGTCAATCGGAGAAATGTGTAGTGCCTACACAACTTTTGGTAATGATGGTGTAAGATGTGCGCCGATGTTTGTAACGAAGATTGAAGACAGCCACGGCAATGTTATCGCAAAGTTCCAACCATTGATGAACGAAGTTATCTCTTCTGAAAGTTCGTATAAAATGCTTGATATGCTTCAGGCGGTGGTTGATGGTGGTACTGGTAGCAGGCTCCGTACACGCCACGGACTGAAGGGACAGATTGCCGGTAAGACTGGTACAACCAATAACAACTCTGACGGTTGGTTTATGGGACTAACTCCTGAACTTGTTAATGGTGTATGGATTGGAGGAGAAGACCGTGATATCCATTTTGATAACAATGCAATAGGGCAGGGAGCTACATTGGCACTCCCTATTTGGGGATATTATATGAATCTTGTCTACGATGACAAGACGCTGCATTATAATCCAAATGCGAAGTTTGAAATACCAAAGGACTTTGATTCGTGTGAATCTGTGGATTCAATATCTATCAACGGCATTCAAGAAATATACTTCTAATGCTGTATTTTACCTTCTCATTATGAAAAAGTGTATAAGATAGTGAAAATTAGAGAATATGATAAATTAAGATACAAGACAAATTATTAATAAGATAAAAGATATATACTGAACCTTTTAATGCTAATATCAAACAATAAAAACATCAATAATTTTCTCAAAACAACTAATCTTTACAGACAGGCTCGTGAGAGTCTGTCTGTTTTTATCCCAAATCGGTCATTAGAATTTTTGATAGAAAAATGTCATAATATGCTAACAGAATCGCGCGAAATACAGTATAGCCGTTAACCATGGTGCGCATATTCTACTGGTTCCGTTGCAAAAAGAAAGTGGTTTTTAAAATGACCGATTTGGGTTTATAGTATTTAAGGAATGAGGATGGTAGCTTGTATGAAGAAATTGTGTTTAAAATCCTTGCAATTCATTTATACGCATATCTTTGATTTATGGTAAAAACTGCTTTTAGGCGTAATGGACATTTGGTAGGCTGAAACCTTTGAAATGTCCTTTATTTATTACCTTTGCAGCATTTGAAAACTTATGAATAAAAAAACTGTATATTCTGTAACGGCTCAAATGTTAAAAAGAACGGTCATCGGCGCGGCTTCCAAATGTACAGTTGTCGGGACTGTGGTAAACAATTCCAAGGGGGAAAACGCATTAAAGACATAACCCTTTGGAACGAATATCTGACTGATAAACGGACCGTTTCAGAGCTGGCCATTATCCACAAATGTTCAGAGCGGGCAATACGCCGCCATCTGGGATTGGTAGCGGACAGTTACAGTCCTGTCTATCCCGAGTCAGCCGTCATCATCATTGATACGACATACTTCTCCCGCAGCTTTGGTGTTATGTTGTTTATGGATGCGGAATCCGGAAAGATACTTCATCGCAAGTATGTCAGGAACGAAACGGACAGGGATTATCTTGGCGGACTCAACCATATAGAAGAGTTTGGAACAGAAATAAAGGCAGTCGTATGTGACGGGCACACAGGACTCCTGCAAGCTGTAAACTCCTATCCTGCACAGATGTGCCAGTTCCATCAGTTGCAGATAATAAGGAGGTTACTCACGAAAGCCCCACATCTGACTGCCGGTATAGAGTTGCTGAAATTAGTACAGAGTATGTTCCCGATGAAGAAAAATGAGTTTATATCGCTGTTTAACAAATGGTGTGAGGCCAGGGAGGATTTTCTCAATGAAAGAACGGTGTTGGTATCCGGGAAAAACACCTATACGCACAGAAGGCTAAGAACGGCAAGAGGCTCTATAAGAATGCATCTCAAATGGCTTTTCATCTATGGGGAACATCCTGAATTGAACATTCCTAATACGACAAACCGCTTGGAAGGATTTAACGCACAAATCAAAAGGGCACTACTAAATCACAACGGGCTGAATGAAAGAAATAAGAAGAAATTTATTGACGGGTTTCTCAATACGAAAAAGTAGGCTGGATTATCCAGCCTACCAAATGTCCATTACGCCTGCTTTTATTGTGGCTCAAAATCGGTTATAAAATGTGGTTACCTGAATGGTGACGCCCGTTGGTATTCTGAATGCTGCCTAACGCAGATAAATGAGGTGTATTTATTTTTATCCATCGAAGTTTATCAGGTTATAAATGTACCATTGGGGTAATAGGATTACTAAAACGACAGCCCACTTCAGATATTAAAAGAGGCTGTCGTTATTTTTAGTCAATATGTATAATCATTGCCGTCCACTAAAAATCGCTAAGCGTTCTTTGAAATATTTGAAATATAGTTAGTTACAGAGATTTTCAAGGTGCGACGATTTGATTTAGTATCTTTGCAGTCCAAACAGATGACTGCATATGAACAAGCCCAAATACGTTTTCTCCCAATTGGTCGCTTTTATGGATTCAGACAAGTTCCGTCACATCGTTGATAAGTATGGCGGTAACCGCTATGTGAAGCACTTCACATGTTGGAACCAGCTCCTTACACTCATGTTTGGCCAGTTGAGCAATCGTGAGAGCATGCGAGACTTGATTGTCGCCATAGAGGCACATCACCAGAAGTGCTATTATCTCGGACTTGGCAAGCACGTGACCAGAAGTAATCTGGCTAAAGCCAATACAAATCGTGCCTGTCGCATCTTCGAGCAGTATGCCTACTACCTTGTGAGTAAGGCCAGGCGCAAACGGGCTGCGAATATCTTCAAACTTGACGGTAATGTCTATGCTTTCGATTCCACGACCATCTCGCTATGCCTGAATGTGTTTTGGCGGGCCAAGTTCCGCAAGCATAAGGGCGGTATCAAGATACATACCCTATATGACCTGGAGACTCAGATTCCCGCCTTCTTTCATATCACCACAGCATCAGTGCATGACTCCAAGGCGATGGGGGAAATCCCCATTGAGACTGGTGCTTACCACATCTTTGACCGTGGCTACAACAACTTCAATGAGCTCTATCGCATACATCGTGCAGAGTCGTTCTTCGTTGTCAGGGCCAAGACCAATTTGCAGTACAAGTGCATCAAGTGGAGACGCAGGCTGCCCGGGGGAATAATGACAGATGCTGAGATAGAGCTGACCATCTATGGCAGTCAGAAAGGCTATCCAGAACATCTTAGGCTTGTACGATTCTTCGATGAGGAGCAAGGCCGTGAGCTCATGTTCCTGACTAACGCAATGGAACTGACCGCACTGCAGGTTTCCGACCTCTACAAGAATCGTTGGCAGATAGAGCTTTTCTTCAAGTGGCTCAAGCAGCACCTCAAAATCAAGAAATTTTGGGGAACAACTGAGAATGCTGTCAGAATACAGATTTACTCCGCCATCTGTGCCTACTGCCTCGTTGCCATTGTGCAATATGATATGCGATTGGATAGAAGCACTTATGAGGTGCTGCAAATCCTCAGCATGTCACTTACAGACACAACAAATCTCAGAGTTCTCTTCGACAAAACTATATTCAAAAATGACAAAGACCGAAGTGGTTCAGGTGAACCTAATTTATTTAATTTTTAAACTCGTCTGTTTTTAGTGGACACTAGTGATGTATAATTTCAATTAAGAAAAATCTTCCATCTGATGAGGCTCCCAATTCTTGATTTCTACATTTAGTTTCTGTATTTTATTTCTTTTGAAATCAACAGGATTCTTTACGGTAACACTATACTCATAATAAGTATCTGAAACTGTTTCTGTTTTGAATGTAACAACAAATCCATTAATAGTTTGAGCAGGCATCACAACATAGTATGCAGTTCCTTCCGTGAAGGGAGCACCATATTCTTTTTTTACTATTATGCTACTCTCGCCATTTGTGTCAATAACACAATTGCCATCTGGTCCGATTACAGCCTCACCAGCAATTTTATTTTCACGTTTGGTGCTCGCTATGCTTATTTGTGTTATTTTTTTTCTATTTTCCTGGCTCAAACCTGCTGCATATTTGAAAGTAATCTTCAGCATACTGCAAGCATTTTTGAATTGCAGATTATTATCTGTTAAAGAAAGGTTGGCATTCGTCAATGTAGCAACGGCAATGCTTGCTTCATCTACCATATTGTTATCTTTTACAACTTGATAGGAGGATAAGTTGGTATGAAACTTCCCGTCAGAATAGGTAGCATATTCATTATAGGGAAACAATGCTCGATATGTTGTAGCCTAGGTGGTACTTCCTGAAAATATAGAGGAGTGGCCTGCATTCTGTGCTATAAACTTATCAGGGTTGTCTTGTTGTCCTTCTGGAAAGATGGCAATGGCATCATCGGCTAACCAGCCTACGGAGAAGCCGTCGTCTTGCAGCGTGGTGCGTGTGTTCTTTTTAGTAATTTTACTGTTTGTTTCTATTTTATCTTGTACAGCTGTAAATTGCATTGGAACTTTTGAATTTGCAATATCTTCAGTCTCATCGTTGTTGCACGAGATAGTAAGTATCGATGCTGCTAAAGCCAAGACAAGAAACTTGCTATTAGATTTTATTTTCATATTCATAATGTTTATTTTGATTTTATTCTATGTATAGTTAAAATTGGTCAATTAAACCTTGATTTTGTTTTTGCTAATACTGTAAAGGGTGTTCAAATTAGCCTTTAATAAAATTACACCATAGACCCTTCCTCAAAAAAAGCACCCTCTTCAGCCTGCAAATCTTCCCCTTCTTCCCAAGTTTCAGTGTTTCCACGTGGTGGTGATCCTGTTAATACTTGTGTTGAACTCTCAACCGAAATAATATTTATTTCGGGATTTGAATACTTCTTCTTTTTCATTTTCTAAAATTTAATTAGCCAGAACTCTTATAAGTTTGGTAGGCTTTGTTGAGTCAATATATACGCCAGTTCGGGATAATAAATCTTAAAAAAGTTCCAGTTGTCTTTTATCTTCCAAATATACTGACAGCCCATCCGGTTTATTTTCAAAGAAACAATACGCCGCCAATGCCGAGCATAAGTTCATGATGAAATTATGTATCGACCTGTGTCTTGAATGTACAAGGTTTGCCTTGTTTTTCAATAACTCATTTATACACTCTATTATATATCTCTTTCGTAGTATGATTTTATCATACACAGGCATAAGTTTGTTTTTCATCTTTGCTTTCAGTCCGTGTACAAGATGTATTCCCTGCTCAAAGAGTCCCTCAAAGAGTTCCCGCTTGATATATCCCCTGTCTGCGAATACTTTTCCATAGAGTACTTTTGTAAAAACAGACCATACCCTTTGAGCTCTGTCGTCCACGTTGGCAGGTGTAAGACAGAATGAGACCTCTGCAAAAGTCCTTTTGCAGAAGACTTTGAAATATATAACTTATTGATAATCAAATATGACGTTTTTGAGCACATGGGGTTTTGCGGAGGTCTCAGAATGTTATGATCTCTCCTGTGTCATTGCAAAGCAGATGCAGTTTGAAGCCATGGCACCATCCCATTGTACCCTTTCCGCTCTTGGCAAAGCCCTCAAAAACCCTATTGAAATATCTTCTTACATTATGGCATACAGGCATCATAGTACTATCGACAAAGCTGATTCCCGTGCATTTGCCAAAGGCGTAAAGCTTCATAAAAGTAAGCATTGTAAAGAACTCTCGAGGCATAAGTTCCACAAAGCGATTGTAGGATACTGCGGTGGGAAAACATCGGGCAAGATGAATTTTCACAAAGAACAGATAATAATGTTTGAAGTTTCGGAAAGTCCCAAAATGGCAGCATAGCAAAATGGTCATAATCTCACTTTCACACATACGCTCCTTACGGTGTCTGACATGTCTGTAGCCTTCGTCTGTGGGAGCTATTTGAAGGTTTTTATTCAATTCTGCGCCTAAATTCTTGCAAAACTCATCAATAACACAGAAAATTTCTATAACTTTGTCTTCGGTAATCATCGCTTATATTGTTTGTAATTAATTGATGTTCAACTGTAAAGTTACAAAAAATAAGCGAGATTACCAACATTTTCAACAACTTTCTTATCCCGAACTGGCGTATATATAATATCTAAATGGGGATACAAAGATAGACGGAGTAAATAAAACACCCAAATTGTTTTATTTATTTTAACGTTACGGGGGGAATTAATAAATATTCGTTATATTTTATTGATGATTTATCTATAATGATAATTAGCATCTGTCTCTGGTATGGCTAGCTAACTCTGAAACTTGTCTGCAAAGAAAATGAAAAATTAAGGAAACCACAATTTAATAGATTTATCTGTATAATTATACGTATGGTTGAATAATTTATCATTTTGTAATCTATTGGGAATCAAATGTTTATAAATGATTTTATTTGTGCGACAAATGCTCTGCAATCTTCGGATAAATGATTTGCATTTGTCGAACAAATACAAGCTATTTGTCGCACAATTTGAAAGCAACGGTATGTGCTCTGTTTTCTTGAATAAAAATGTATAAAGATGCACGGAGCAATAAGTGGTTGAAGAACGAACTCATAAACCAGAATTCAGGATAAGATGATAAGGAAATCTCTTTCGGCGAAATGCCGCTTTGCTAAAAATGTTCTTTAGATTCGATTGGCAAGATTTGCTATCAAGACGGCAGATAATCCCGCGGTTTCTGTGCGTAGTCTGCTTTTCCCCAACGTTACGCTTTCGTATCCGTTTTCGATAGCTTTCCTTACTTCGCTGATGGAAAAATCTCCTTCCGGACCTACAAGGACTGTAATGTCGCCTTGAAAATCTTTCTTTGTCAGTTCTGTGAAGAAGTCTTTGCGCTCAATTTCGTTATAGCAATGACAGATATACTTGCTGCCCTTCAACTCTTTCGTTATAAAAGCATCGAAGCTGAGCATTTCATTCACAATCGGTTTCCAAGCTTTTCGGCTTTGCTTCATTGCTGAAACCACGATACGCTCGACTCTTTCAGCTTTCAGCACCTTTCGTTCTGAGAACTGACAGTTGAGAAATGATATTTCGTTGAATCCCACTTCTGTGACCTTTTCCACCATCCATTCCATTCTTCCCATATCTTTCGTGGGGGCAATGGCAAGATGGATATGTCCTTTCCAAGTTGGTTCTTGTGGAAGCTGCTGCTTGATTTCGTAAAGACAGTGCTTGGAAGACGTCAAACTGACTTCTGCCTGAAAGAAATTGCCCACTCCGTCCATCAGAAATATTTCATCCTGTGGCTGAAGGCGCAGCACCTTTATTGCGTGTCTGGCTTCGTCTTCAGGAAGTTCATTTGACGAACCTGCGTTCGGAACGTAGAAATATCTGGCTTCTTTCATCGGATTCTCTGTTTTTAATCTTGTTTGTTGTCGTTTTTCTTGCGTTTTTGCAACTCGTCGCGAAGGTTTGATGCCAATTCGTAATTCTCGTCTTCGATGGCTTTTTCCAACGCATTCTCAAGCATTGCAGAACTCAAGGCATTGACCGGGAGTGCCACTCGTGTCTTGCCTGATTCGTATGGAACGCTCTGCCGTCCGAAAAGTTTCTCTTCCATATAGATGTCCAACTGTGCGATAGATGCCAGAAGGATTCCGTCCGAAGCTCTGATTTTGGTCATTTCAAGCGTGTTTTTGTTAAGAAGAACAGCCTGATATTGTCCGTCGAGGATGGAAGTGAAGAAGACTTCGTAATGTTCTGCATCCATATCCGGGTTTATCCAGCAGAGCACTTCGGGGAGCAACCGATGCGTGATGGGTGCTTTACCAATGCGCAGGCTGAATTCGTATTCGGTATGTCTGTCGCAGATAATGGCAATCTGCTTTGTTTCAGCTTCATCAGTTAGCACGAGGAGACCCATCTCTGAGCCTCCTACAATTTCTGTAATGCCTTTGAATATGATTTTTATCTTGTTCATTGAGCTTTCTTTGGACGGAAGATTAGTGCAAAGCTAACTCCAACTACCATTGCATAGCTGGCGAAGATAAACCAACAGGACTGCCAATCAACAACGGAGATACTCTCTCCACCCACTTCTTGAATTTGTGTAAAGTGATTGACAATCCATTGTGCCAAAAGCGTACCTGCCGTTGCACCAATACCGTTTGTCATCAACATAAACAGGCCTTGCGCCGACGAGCGGATGGACTCGTCTGTACTCTTATCCACGAACAAAGACCCCGATACATTAAAGAAGTCGAACGCCACTCCGTAGACAAGCATCGAAAGGATGAAGAGAAGAACACCCGGCATACCCGGATTTCCTAAGCCGAACAGTCCGAAACGAAGCACCCAAGCAAACATTGCAATGAGCATTACGTTCTTGATACCATAACGGCGCATAAAGAATGGAATGAGCAATATGCAGCAGGTTTCGCTGATTTGCGACAGACTGATGAGAATATTTGCGTGCTGAACGGCAAATGAGTTGGCGTATTCAGGATTAGAGCCGAAACTGAACAGGAACGGATTGGCGAATGAATTGGTAATCTGCAAGCTCACTCCCAACAACATTGAGAAGATAAAGAAGATAGCCATCTTCTTTTCCTTGAACAATGCGAATGCCTTCAAACCAAATGCGTCTACGAGGCTCTTCTTTTCTTTGGAATGAGATATGGGGCAGTTGGGCAAAGTAAATGAATAGAAAAAGAGAATTATACTTACAATACCAGATGTTACGAACTGGAACTGATTGCTCTGGAACCCCAAAAGGTCTACCAACCACATTGTTATAATAAAGCCGATAGTACCGAATACGCGGATTGGTGGGAAGTCTTTAACTGTATCCATACCTGCTTTAGTAAGTCCTGTGTAGGCAACGGAGTTGGTCAAAGCCAATGTAGGCATATAGAAAGCTACGGATAAAGAATAAAGCGTGAAGATGATGGAAAATTCAACTCCTGTTTCTGCTGCACTTGTGCCATACCACGCCGTGGCAAACATAAACAGACCTGCCAATAAATGGCAAATTCCCAAAACTTGCTGTGCAGGAATCCATCTGTCTGCCACAATACCCATCAGGGCTGGCATAAAAATAGAAACGAATCCTTGCATAGAATAGAACAAACCGATGTTTTCGTTGAAACCAATGTGGCCAAGATAGCGTCCCATTGACGTAAGGTATGCACCCCAAACTGCGAACTCAAGGAAGTTCATCAGTGCTAAACGTACTTTTAAATTCATATTTTTAGTTTCTTTTATTTTGGACAAAATTACTGAAATTCTAAGAAACTACCAAAAATAGGGAAAGGAATATTGGCAAATGCTGAATGAAGTGAAAAGCATATATAAAAAAATTGATTGTCTCACGACAACCAATCTTTATTAACCTTAATAATCTAATACCATGAAAAACACGTTGCAAAGTTACGGAATTCATCCGAATTTGCAAAAGTTACAAAGAATAATGGTGTAAAATTAACTCTCTTTAAAAGAGAATCCATCCCATTTAAACTTTCTTTGTTTTATGATGGCTTTTAGCCTGTCTTTTTCTGCCTTGTTCAACAAGAGAAAACTGTAATCCGCCAATACGCTGTTATCAGTCGGGTTTAGTTGTATTGTTCTTAGTTTTATGTCTCCAAGTTGTTGAAGTTCGTTGAATTTTTCTATTGACATCGTGTCCGGCTTCTCTATGGTTGGCTTCAAATTATCTTCAAAAGCCAATTTCTTCCATTCCTTATCATATAATTCCAGTTCGTTCTCAGCCTCCGGGCTAAACCACGTTTTGACAACTGCAATTGTTGAAGCATCCAAGAGTTTTATCTCAAGTGCTGAAGCATTGCTGAGTTTCGCCTTGATGTAATTATCCGTCAGTAAGCTGATACGGGTTGTGTCTCCTATAAGATTTCTTACTTCCGATTTCATATTCATCCCAACATAGTCTGCCAGTTCAGTACGCAAACTTCTGTTCAGATAAGGGACGATGGAGTCGGGCATATTGATCCACACTTCTCTCATATTCTGTGCGTATGCAGCCAATGAGGTTATGCTGACGAATAATATTAATAATGTCTTCTTCATTTCAAATTATAAAAAGCGTAATACTGCTATCGGAATGCAATATTACGCTTTTTTTATGGATTGACCAAAGATTGGGTATTAAAAGACCTTATATATTAAACGAGATAAGCAAGGAAAGATGGAAAAAACACATGTTAATTCCTGAATGCCTGTTTGAAAGGTCTACCAATCAGACGAAATCTTAGAATGGACCAAAGGTCATATCGCAGCGATTTTTGTACGCTGCAATGGTAAATAATCTGGCACCATCCTTGTCGTAACCCACAATGAATTTACCATCGTCAGGGTCTTCGGATGCAGTGATCTTGTAAATAGCTCCATACTTCTTGCCCAAGGCATTCATTCTGGCCACACTTTTCTTGCTGTCACCGCAATAAGATTTCAAACGCATAATATACATTCTTCCTTTTGAATCAAACTGAAAGTCAGCCTCATTGTATGATTCTCCGTCAATTGCAATGTTTTTGTAAACAATCTTGTCGTTTGTAGTGGAGACTGGTTCTCCAAACTTTGTTTTTAGCAATTCAACAGCTTGTTCCTGAGCAATCATAAACTGAATACCATCAATGGAACGTTGTGCGTGTACGTTCATTGCAAACACAATCAGGATCATTAGTCCAAATAATTTTCTCGTCATCTTGTAAAAAAAAGTAAATTTAAAATGTAGTGCAAAGATACATCATTTTTTATATTAAATGACAATAAAAGCTTCTTTTCTGGAAAATAAATAAACTCGCTTGTATTATGAAATGATACAAACGAGTTTATTGGCAGATTAGCTTATCTTCACAAGTTCTTGGAGATTATCGGGAACTGCAAAGCTTTACCCATATTATGATTGCTATAAAATATTCTCTATGATTAAAGAGCTTCCTTGCCGTTTTTGATTTTCTCAACATAGGCATCAATGACTGCAACGGCAGTAATGTTTACAATATCGCGAACCGAACTCTCAAAGTCAGTGAAGTGGATTGGTTTGTTGAGTCCCATCTGGATAGGACCGATGACCTCTGTTTCAGGACTTAATGCTTGTAAGAGCTTGTAACCACTATTGGCAGAAGAGAGGTCAGGGAATATCAATGTGTTTACATCCTTGCCTTTCAGACGAGTGAATGGATATTTCTCATCACGGAGTTTTCTGTCCAAAGCAAAATTAACCTGCATTTCTCCGTCGATAGCTAAGTCTGGATATTTTTCCTGCATCATATTTACTGCCTCGTGGACATACTTGCAGGAACCAGTTGAGTCTGCACCGAAGTTTGAATAGGAAAGCATTGCAATGACTGGTTCTTCGTTGAAGAATTTCACGGCTTCGCTCGATAGTTTTGCTATGTCGGCCAAAACCTCTGCATTTGGATTCCTGTTGATGAGTGTATCGCCGATATAGTAAACGTCACGTTTGGTATTGAGGATGTGCATTGTGCCGAAATGCCTGAACTCAGGACGAATACCGATTACCTCTTTGGCAACCTTGATGGTGTTGCTGTATTTCGTATATACTCCGGTTATGAACGCATCGGCATCGCCATTCTCTACCATCGACATACCAAAGTAGTTGCGTTCATACATCTTGTCGTATGCTTCATCGAAAGTATAACCTTCCCGTGCACGTTTTTCAGCCAAGTGTTTAGCGTAAATAGCCCGACGTCCCTGTTCGCTGTCGGCACGCATATCAATGATTTCAATGCCCGACAAATCGAGTTTCAGACGGTTTGCCACACGATTCAAGCGGTCTGGATTGCCTAAAAGGATAGGATAGCAGATACCTTCCTGTTTTGCCTGAACGGCAGCTTTCATCATTGTCTGATGAGCACCTTCTGCAAACACAACTCTTTGTGGGTGCTGGGCAGCCGTTGCGTGAATATGGCGTGTCAGTTTGGTTTCCTGTCCGAGCATCTGACGCAGGTTTTCCTTGTATTCCTCAAAGTTCCTGATAGGAATGCGTGCTACACCACTGTCCATAGCAGCCTTGGCCACGGCGGCACTCACTTCTGTGATGAGGCGTGGATCGACTGGTTTCGGAATGAAATATTGAGGGCCGAAAGTAAGGTCGTTCACATTGTAAACCTCATTTACAACATCGGGCACCGGTTGTTTAGCGAGTTCGGCAATAGCGAGCACGGCTGCCATTTTCATTTCCTCGTTGATTGCCTTTGCGTGTACATCGAGCGCACCACGGAAAATGTATGGAAAACCAATAACATTGTTGATTTGATTTGGATAATCTGAACGTCCGGTAGCCATCAGTACGTCAGGCCAGGCTTCAATTGCCTCTTCAAATGAAATCTCTGGTACGGGGTTGGCAAGGGCAAACACGATAGGATTCTCATTCATTGAACGGACCATATCCTGAGAAAGGATGTTGCCTTTGGACAGACCTACGAATACGTCGGCACCCTTGACGGCTTCTTCCAACGTATGGATATTGCGACGGTCAGTTGCGAACAGTGCTTTCTGTCCGGAAAGGTTAGGACGGTCAGAGGCAATGACGCCCTTTGAGTCGAGCATTACGATGTTTTCACGTTTTACTCCTAATGCCATATACAGCTTGGTGCAAGAAATAGCTGCTGCACCTGCGCCATTTACTACGAGTTTTACATTTTCAATGTCCTTTCCTGCAACTTCCAATGCATTCTTCAGACCGGCTGCCGAGATGATGGCAGTGCCGTGTTGGTCGTCGTGCATAACAGGAATGTCGAGCGTGCGCTTCAAACGTTCTTCAATAATGAAACATTCTGGAGCCTTAATGTCTTCAAGATTGATTCCACCGAATGTGGGTGCAATCTTCTCTACGGCCTCACAGAATTTGTCGGGGTCCTTTTCGTCTATCTCAATATCGAAAACATCGACACCACCATAGATTTTAAAGAGAAGCCCCTTGCCTTCCATTACAGGCTTGCCGCTCATTGCGCCGATGTTGCCAAGTCCGAGAACGGCGGTGCCGTTGCTGATTACGGCTACAAGGTTTCCCTTGTCTGTATATTTATAAACTTCGTCTGGGTTCTGCTGAATTTCAAGACAAGGATAAGCAACGCCGGGCGAATAAGCCAGACTCAAGTCAGTCTGAGTGCTGTATGATTTTGTTGGTGTTACTTCTATCTTGCCGGGACGGCCATTATTATGATATTCTAATGCTGCCTCTTTTGTGATTTTTACCATTTTCTTACGTATAAATCTATTCTTATTTCCTATGCACAAAAGCATAAAGTATGTGCAAAGTTACTAAATATAACTTTAATTTAAGTGATATTTTGAAAGATATTTCGTAAATTTGTCTACAAATTATTAAACCAGTTGCAAGATGCACGTAGAGAATATATATAGACAGGAATTAAAGGATAAAATACTTCAATCTGCTACATTGATGTTCTATAATAATGGAATCCGTAAGGTAAAGATGGATGACATTGCCAACAACTTGAAAATCTCAAAAAGAACCTTGTATGAAATTTACGAAAAGAAAGAAGACTTGCTTTTTGAGGTTTTGCAGCGTGTTGAGAAGATAAACATTCAGCGATTGGAGGAATTTGACAAACCGGGTACTAACGTTATCGACATTATAATTGAGGCACTTCGTCTGAAATCCGAGGAGTTCAGTAAAGTTAATCCGGAGTTTTTACAGGATATGGAGAAATATCCAAAACTCATAGAATATATAAAGGCAAAGCATAATCGTCAGGGCTTACAGGCTATCGACTTTCTGAATCGCGGCATAAAGGAAGGCTATTTTCTGTCAAATGTAAACTTTGAAATCGTGAATATTCTTGCAGATGCAGGAGGACATTATATAATGAGTAACTTCCTTTACAACAAGTACAGCTTCAAGGAAATATTTAAAACTTTCGTTATGCTCTATGTTCGTGGTATATGTACGGCAAAGGGAGTGGAACTTTTGGATAAATCTATCGATAAGTTGTAGAGCATTATACAATAAAAGAGGCTTTCGTCATAGCTGACGAAAGCCTCTTTTTGTTTCTTGTGGGTTCGCTATGTGCTCAAAATCAGGGCTGCAAAATCGGAAGTTAAATATTCGTTGGTGGAATTAATGTTTTGCCTGCACGCCTTTAAGTCCTTATGCTTTTCACTCATATTTTCAATGGAATTACATCATTTCTGCACATAAGAAACAGTAATGAGTGCAAGCAAATGAAAACACGATTTACAAGTAACCGAAGATTGCACGGCATTCTTCGCACAATTAGCGTGTATTCTTGCGAAGAACGGAATGCAATCTTCGCAAGAGTGAATGACGGCTGTTTATCCTTTGATTTTCAATAATTTACAAACGTTATCAGAATCGGCTTTTTACGGAGTTTGAAATGCAGCCTGATCCTGATTTTCCTTTACTTGCTAAGTTTCTCTTTTGCTTCGGCAAGTGCTTTTACCCAATCGGTATCGAGGGAGAACTGTGTGAGATAATCTTCGCGGTTGAAGTAGGCAAGCACAAGTTCCTTGTCGTTGTCATTGTATAATGGATGATTGACGCTGGCATCACGGAAAATCTTCATCACTCTGTTTTGCCCTTTCAGCGTGGTCGCCTTTGAATACTCTTTCGTGAAAAGATTCACGTAGTCATACATATAATACGCCATTGAGTCCAGTTGGTTGTTCAGGTGTCGGACATCCTCTGCACTATGCTTTGCAGTGGAATCTGAAAGTTCCGCCAATGTCCGGGAAACCAGATACGTGATTGCGTCTACCTTGAAAGCTGCCAGTTTTCTTACACCTGTTTCCTCCGAAGGATTGGATGCTGTCTTATAGGAACTATTGTAGATTTGTTCGTGAACTCTCTGAGATTGAGCGTTAATTCCCATCAGACATACGAATGAGAATGCTATTGCTAATACAATTTTCTTCATACTTTTTTTTATTGTTTGTTTTTATTTTTTGAGTTTATGTTCAATATGACGATGATTGCCCGTCATTGTTTAATACTGCTTAATTTAATCTTCCAATAAACTTTTCAGCTTGATTGGCAACGTGCTGACGATTGTTATTTACCTTCGTGAAATCTACTTGCTGATTCTTGATTTATTTTTCAATGCAAAATCTTTCCACGAACTGAAACGCTTGGCGTCGGTTTCGGGTCTGCTCGATTGGAGATAATGGCAATAGGCTGCACCGAGTGCGTCTGTTGCATCCATAAACTGCGGCATATCGTTGTCTTTCAGATTCAAGAGTCTTTGCAGCATATCGGAAACCTGTTCCTTCGATGCACTTCCGTTACCAGTTATTGCCATCTTGATCTTCAATGGAGCATACTCGTGTATGGGAACATCTCTCTGAATGGCAGCCGCTATGGCTACACCCTGCGCTCTTCCGAGCTTCAGCATTGACTGAATATTCTTGCCGAAGAAGGGGGCTTCAATAGCCATTTCGTCGGGCAGAAACTCCTCTATTATGCCAGTTACGCGTTCAAAGATTTTGCCCAGTCGGAGATAAACGTCCTTTTCCTTGCGCATATCTATGACACCCATCACGACGAGTTCTGCCTTGTTGCCGACAACACGGATTATTCCATAGCCCATCACGTTCGTACCCGGGTCTATTCCCAAGATTATTTTTGACGGTATGTTCTGCATTCTCAGCGGTCCATATAAGGATTATGAGCCAGTTCAAAGCCTAAAGTAGTCTGTGGCCCGTGCCCGGAATAGAGAATTGTTTCGTCAGGTAACTGAGAAAGCTCTCGTAAACTACTGATAAGCTGGAACATATTGCCGCCCGGAAGGTCGGTTCTTCCCACACTTCCTCTGAACAATGTATCGCCGGTAAAAGCTATCTTTTCCTCTTCACAATAGAAGGTTACGCCTCCGCGAGTGTGTCCCGGAGTTTCTATAACTTGAAGTTCGTGTGTTCCGAACTTTATCTTTTCCTTTGTTTGGAAGTAATGTTTTACCTCTGGAAAAGCATAGCCTACGGTCAGTTGCAGCAAATCCATAGCCTGCTGTGGAAGACTATTCATCAGGTCGGCATCCTTCTGCGATACTTCCGGAGACAATCCGAACTCATCATAAATGGTGTTGATGCCAAAATGGTGGTCGATATGTCCGTGAGTGCCCAGAAGGTGGACTGGTTTCAATCCTCCTTCCTTAATGAACTTCACGATTGCTTCCCGTTCCACATCGTAGTATGCACCGCAATCTATGATAACACATTCTTTTGTTTCATCCCAAAGGAGATAACAGTTCTCCTCGAGCATATTGCAAGAAAATCTTTTAACTTCTACCATTTCTATTAGTTGAGGGTTGAAAAATGAGAGCTTTTAAGGCAATACCTATTGAGTTAGATTCTCATTTTCAATAATGTTTGAGACTGTCAAACTGAGATATAGGAACTTTATGCATTCAACTCTCAACCGTTTCATCCCGGAATATAAATCAAATATTTCTCCTTGAACCACTCTTCGTCAAACCATTGAGAAAGCTCGCTGATTTCTGCTATCTTGTGGAACGGCTTCACTTCCTCGGTCAGGTTTCCACCTTTAAGCACAATCACACCATTGGCAAGAGCGTTGTGTTCGTCTTTTGCAATGTTTTTCTTAACGATTTTCATCAGGTCGGGCAGAGGCATAACAGCTCTCGACACGATAAAATCAAACTTGCCTTTTTCTTCTTCGCCACGCTTGTGCTGTGCAAGAACATTCTCCAGACCAATGGCTTCTGCCACTTCGTTCACTACTTTAATCTTCTTTCCTGTGCCATCTATCATCTTGAAGTTGGCATCTGGAAACATAATGGCTAACGGAATACCCGGGAATCCGCCACCTGTGCCGAAATCAAGCACGTTGGTATCACGCTTGAAATTGATAAACTTTGCAATGGAGAGCGAATGCAGTATATGATGTTCGTAAAGATTCTCAATGTCTTTTCTTGAAATCACATTGATTTTGGAGTTCCAATCCATATAGAGTTCATACAAGGCATCGAACTGTTTGTGCTGCTCTATTGTGAGATTGGGAAAATATTTGGCAATAATATCTGTCATATTTCTTATAGTTCAAGTGTAACTTTTGTTTCATCCACATTGATTTCGCCGGGATTATAAATAAACGTTACGGAGTCGTCATATAGAATGAAGTTTTTGGTAGGGTAGGCATCTATGTCTACAAAATATCCTTTTGCTTTGAGGCTGTCCTTTTCCGTATCAATATTCTTTGCTATCTGCTCAAGAATATCATCGGTCAGGTCTTTCAGGTCGTTGCCGAACTCATCGCTGAGCGACACTCGTTTACCAGTTTTCAAATCAACATTGTTTGCCAACGTGTATTTATTCGTTACGTCGCCGGTCTTTATCGTGATGTCCGATAGATAAACAATGTTTTCTCCCTTGCCTGCAATAAGTCTTGTCTTAATATCCAACGCCCAATCCAATTGACTGTATTCCTTTTCCCGTTCGTCAATATACTTAGCCATTTCTATATATTCAGTGGCATATCTGCTTACCAATTCGGGAATAGCCTGTTCGGGAGACAAAGGTTCGTAGCTGACGGCAAAGTAGTTGGGTTGAACTGTTCCCATACGCAAGAGCGAATCATTCACGGTCTGATATTGTTTACCCTTCAGATAGGTAAAATCAACGCTGATTCTGCATTGCGCTCCATCCTTGAACGGCACAATACTGTCAATGACTATGTGCCCAAGAGGAATAGATAATTCCTTTGGTTTATCCTGTTTCTTGCCACAACTGAATACAGTTGCAATGGCGAGAAGGAATGTAAAATACGCTAAATACTTTTTAATCATTTTATTTCGTCGCAAAGTTACTAACTTTTTTTGTAACTTTGCCCACCAATTAGGAATTAATAAGGAAATGATTAAAGCGTGTTTGTTTGATTTGGACGGCGTAGTGTTCGATACCGAACCTTTATATACCATATATTGGGGACAGATTGGACGAAAGTATCATCCCGAAATAGAAGGTTTTGAATACAAGATAAAAGGTCAGACGTTGGTTCAAATCTATGAGAAATACTTCCCGGGAGAAGACGCCGTGCAGACGGAAATAACAAAAGGACTGGATGAATACGAAAAGAATATGAGCTACATCTATGTCGATGGTTTTGAGAAGTTTGTTCGTGAACTGAAAAAACAAGGCATAAAAACAGCCATTGTAACCAGTTCCAATCTTGCAAAGATGGAGATAGTCTATCATCATCATCCTGAACTGAAGTCTTATTTCGACCACATTTTTACGTCAGAGGATTTCAAGGCGAGCAAACCCGATCCGGACTGCTATCTCACAGGTGCCGCGGCTTTCGGATATAAACCGAGCGAGTGCGTCGTTTTTGAAGACAGTTTCAACGGTTTGAAATCCGGATTGGCGGCAGGCGCACGTGTGATAGGGCTAAGCACCACCAATTCAGAGGCTTCGATAAGGGAATATACTCAGGAAGTAATACCGAATTTCATTGGTTTTAGCCTGAATCAATAAGGCATTTTCCCCGAGCATCACAGCTTAATAGAATCATAGTCTACAAAATATTATTACTATAAATGGGATATTTATCAACAGATAAAAAGAAGATAACTGCAAATATTTTCTTGCAGATGAAGGCGGCAGGCGAGAAGATAGCGCAAATGACAGCCTACGATTATACTACTGCAAAGATTCTTGATCAAGCCGGAATAGACAGTATCCTGATTGGCGACTCTGCATCCAACGTAATGGCAGGCAACGAAGACACGCTTCCAATTACCTTGGAGCAGATAATTTACCACGCGCGCTCCGTGGCACGTGCGTGTTCGCATTGCCTTGTAGTCTGCGATATGCCATTCGGAAGCTATCAGGTAAGCAAGGAAGAAGCCATTCGCAATGCCATCCGTATAATGAAAGAGAGTGGAGCGGACGCTTTGAAGCTGGAAGGCGGCGTGGAAATAGCAGATACTATAAAGGGAATTATCAATGCAGGCATTCCCGTTGTAGGCCATCTTGGACTGACTCCACAGAGCATTCACAAGTTTGGAGGCTACGGGCTTCGTGCAAAAGAATCATCAGAAGCCGAAAAACTGATACAGGATGCACTGGCATTGGATACCGCGGGAGTATTTGCAATAACGCTTGAAAAAGTACCTGCCGAATTGGCAAGCAGAGTTACAAAGATGGTAAAGGCTGCAACGATAGGTATTGGCGCAGGCTCCGGAACCGACGGACAAGTTCTCGTATATGCCGATGCCTTGGGAATGACGCAGGATTTCAAACCAAAATTCCTTCGATATTTTGCCGATGTGAAGACTTGTATGACAAATGGTGTTCAAGACTACGTGAAATCTGTGAAAGATTCTACCTTTCCCAACGAGTCTGAATCATATTAATGTCTGTTGTTAATAATCAGACAGAGGGCTGAACGCCTGAGTTATTTCAATCATTAAACCACTTCTTAAATCATTTATCTGCCAGGTTCTTACTCATTCAGGAGAAAGTTGGCGAACGATTTTGAAAAAGTTGGCGAGCAATCTTGAAATTGCTCGCCAACTTTTTTATGATTGCTCGGTATCTTTTTCCCCATTATTACAATAGGTGCAAAGCCGACTTAGCTGCAGCTACTTCTTCAAAGTAATGAGAATAGAGCTGCTGCCGTCCTTTCCTTTCTCCACACGCATTTCCTTGATGGTGTTTGGGTCAATCTTGTTTAGCTCTTCCTTTGCCACCTTTTTGCCGTCAATGAATATATTGTCGGGCATTTTTCCATTTACCTTTGCTGATGTGGAGGGAACAAATTTCTTGACAGGCGCAACCTCTTTTTTGTCGGAATTGTCTTTCTTCATCATCACTTTGAATGGCTTTCCATTCGCAGGGACCAAGACTATTTCCGACGCATAGCCGATGTAAGATAGTTCAAGTTTGTCGGATGGCTTGACTCCTGACAATTCAAAATCGCCATCTACGTCTGCAACGGCACCTTTACCGTTGCCAATTATCCTTATAGTGGTGCCCACAAGTGGCAGACCGTCTGCTGCATCATATACAGTTCCTTTCACATCAACGGTTTTGTCGTCTTCGGTCTTGGCTTTCATCGTTATCACAACAACACCATTTGCCCCCTTTTCGCCATATATGGCAGTAGCTGATTCCCCTTTCAGCACATTGACAGATGCAATGTCATCGGGATTGATGTCGTCAATGGATTTTACTTCAACACCGTCTACAATGTAAAGAGGTGTCTTCTTGTCGTCTTGCTGACTTTGCTCCACGGCACTCGTTTCGTCGATGATGGCTTTGGCTTCTTCAGTGGTAGTTGCCTGTGGTGCTTCAGCCTTTATGCTTTGCTTTACTTCTTTTGCATTACTCTCTTCATTTGCAGGTAGATAGGTAATGTTGGTCACTGTGCGTGCATTAACCATCAACGCAAGTGCAACGATTGGGAGAACGAACAACGCCTTGTATGTCCGTTTATCGGAAGATTTAGATTTTAACATCATAGTAATTCTGTTTTTAAGGGTACTGTGATTGAAACTGTTGGCAGCGGAGTACCCACCGATGCCAGTAGCTTTTCGGATTAATAGATATTGATATTGACGCGCATTAATCCCTTTAGAGAGCACAGCCTCGTCAGCTTGGTATTCGTGTATGGCACGTAAGTCGAGCCGGAGCATCCAGATGGCTGGATTGAACCATTGAAAAGCTGTGAGAATGTCGGTAAGCACCACGTCCACCGTGTGCCGATGGGCGATATGGCCTCGTTCGTGTGCGAGAATTGCAGCATCGTTTTCCTCGTAATCCTTGCGTGAAAGAATAACGGTTTTATACCAACTTGACGGTGGTATGGGCTTGTCGGCCACGGCTATTCGCGTACCGTCAGCCTGATGATGCAGTTCGCTTTCAGATATAAGACGACGAACTTGATAGATTGAATACAACGTGCGACCTAAAACGAAAGCAAATCCAGTCCAATAGAGGATGGTGCCGACCGTAATCCACCAAGGAGTTGATGGGATTTCTGCAACTTCTGCTGTTGAAACTGCTGCCACAGTCTTAACCGTGGGGGCTGCCATCTCGATATTTTCGTGGAAAGTAATGATGCAGAAAGGCAGAACAAAGGAAAGCACAGCCGTAGCGAGCAGCACGATTCTGTTAAGCCGATGGAATGTTTCCTTCTGCAACAGGAGGCGGTAGAACATATAGAAAAGTGCAGTCCATCCTCCAACTTTCAGTATATAGATCAGGAATATTGTCATTTATTCATTCTGATTTGATTCTATTTGCACTATGAGTTCCTTCAGTTCTTCGACGGATATCTTTTCCTCTTTAACAAACGAAGACACAGCATTGAGATAAGAGTTGTCGAAGTAGCTCTTTATAACGCCCGCAATACTTGTCTTGCCGTATTCCTCTTCGGTAACGGCAGCAAAATACTGGTAGGTGTTGCCATATTGCTTGTGGTCAAGGAAACCTTTCTTCTCGAGCATACGCACGATGGTGGAAAGCGTATTGATGTGTGGGCGTGGTTCGTTGTAGAACTCTTGCAGTTCGCGCACGAACATTGCCCCCTTTTGCCAATACAAATCCATAATCTCGCGTTCCTTGTTTGTCAGTTTCTTCATTTTGTCTGCGTTTAAATTAAAACTTAAAATTCGCTAATTATCAATGCGTCGTCAAATATCACTGCAAATATAACTATAAAAACAAACAGGTGCAACTAAAACTATTAGTTATTGTAAATTATTAACGATTAAAGACTAATTGCCAATTGTCTCGCTAATCAGTGAAACAGGCAGTTAGTCTTTAAATCACGGATAATCCTATCAGTTTTCACGGAAACCCACAATCAGGAAGAAAAGGGCAGGGAAAGCCCTCTGCTATTCTTCAATTTCCATCTTGTCTTTATACATTTCCTCCAGATTTATCGGCGCAACGGTCTTTTGTTTCTGCTTGTCCTTCTGTGGATGGTTGTCGATGGGTACGCCCGGTTTCTTATTTTTGTCTGAAACAGGTTGGCCGGATATGACAACTGTTTGAATCTTTGCAGAATCATTCTGCGCCATCGGCTTTGATTTCACGGCTGACGAATCCGAAACTCTGCTGCCGTGCAATGAGTCTGAAACGGCAACTGGAGGCAGATTCGGCGTGTTGATGATAATGGAGTCGAGCGAAATCTTACTCGTTATTCGGCGCAGACTATCTTCTTGCGCCTTGGCTAAGCGCAAACTGTCGGCACGCAGCTTGGCATCTATCTTTGCCTGACACCCTGCCCGCATTCGTTGCACCTGTGCCAGACGTGCCTCTACGTCGTCAATGTTTCTGTACTTACGGTAATAATCTTCCGAAAGCGCATAGAAGTCGCGCGCTTTCTCCCAATTTTCAGCAAACATATAGCAGAAACCGAGCCGATAATATATCTCGGCTTTCTCGCGGTCGTAGCATACTTGCAGCGCATTCTCGTAATGTGGAATCGCAGCCTTGTACTGTTTCAGATTGAAATGACTTTCGCCGGCTGCAAAAAAATAGACCGAACGCTCGTGGGGAGCCAGCATCGAGAGCTTTGGAATCACTTCGTCGAGATATTTCGCCGCCGCTTTATAGTCCCATTCGTGGTAATAGCACAAACCGATGTATGCCCTGAACCTGTCGTTCAGCTTATACTGCTTGTCCAAACGCTGAAAAATCAGCAATGCCTCCTGATACTTTGCCGATGTGAAATATTCAAGAGCCTTGTCCAATTGCACCGGATCCGGGTCTTTCGACTGAGCACGCAGAGAGAGGGAAAGGGAAAAGAACAACACAAGCAACAGTCCTCTGGCTATATTTTTGTTTAATAGAGTGGGAGAGAACGTGCGCATTTGCTGCTGGAACAACTGCAAAAAACGCTTTCTATTCCTTTGCACACCTATTATATATGATAGTTCATCACTCATAATTCTCTAATTTGCTTAAAAAACAATACACAATATATCTCTTGCTGAATACATTCACACCTCTTGTGATTATAGAGGAGTGAAAGGAACAGGTTTCTTGATGATTTCTTCGCCCAAACTCAGCAAGTCAATGTCAATCAGTACGATAGCCTTTTGGTGGTTTTCGTGCGAATCGCCCATCTTTCGTTCGATTTCCTTGAACATACGTTTCAATTCCTCTTTTGTAAGTTCGGTATCGAAAATGCCGAGGCAATTCAGAAACTTGTCTGAAACCACTCCGACAGGCTCGGTCCATTGCGCTTCGGTAAAAGATATTCCGTGCAGCAATCCTTGCAGTATTTCCTTTGCCTTGGCAATGTTTTCCACTTGATTAATGTTTGATCCTAAAGAAATGATAGCCTTCATCATACTGCAAATATAGAAAATTTCTTCCAATTATTGGTCAGTTACGATAAAAACCTAAATACTTTACGGGTAAATTTTTCGCTTGCTATCTCGTATCTCTGTGTTTGAGGTCAGCTCGAACTAAAAGATTTTGTGCATTGTTTTGTAAAAATTGAATACCCGAAAAACGTACCTCAAAGATTGTTGTTTTAGAAAAAATCAAGGATTGATTCTGTTGTTGGAATTGCATTTTGGGAGGATAGGATTTCATTTGTCCGAAGATAGCTTTGCATTCTTCGGACAAATGAATTGTGTTCTTGCTATAAACGTATCGTGTTTATCGTAAGAATGGGAGCAAAATATGTGAAGTATAATGAAGAAAATATATCAACAAGTCGGATATATTGTTCTAATCGTAACGCTTTAAAGAGTTTTGTAATGCACAAAACCATTGATAAGTTTGTAAAATGCTTATAATAAACCTATTATCATTGCACGCTCATAACTCGCATATTTGAAAAATAAAAATCATTTGCCGAAAATAATCGAATTTTGAAAGGCGTTTTGTAAATATTATTCATATCTCTAATGAATATATTTTGCAAAACTGTTTGATGATTTTTGCAAAAACTAAGGACTATTAGATTTGTATTAGTCTTAATTGCTTTTAAAACTTATTTTTATCGCCACCTTAACTATAATGGCAATAAAGATAGATTAATGTGAGAAGTAAAAGAACGGCTATGAATCCTTTGCCTATCCGGACGGCCTTTCTGCCGAATATGTCGATAAACATTTGCGTGGGGTCGCTGCTTCTACTGGGCAGAAGCGTCCATTTCCAATCAAAAATCAGTCCTATGATATAGAGGACAACCAGAAATATGGCAACAAGGAGTCCATATTGTGGGTGTTCTTGAAGATAGGAGAATAGTTTTCCGAAGAAGTCATTCAGTTGTTCCATAGTCTTTGAAGGGTTAAGGAGGAGCGTTCATTTGCTCTTTAAAGAAAAATAAACGCTCCTGTCTTTCAGTATTATCAATATTTTAGTCTGTCTCTTGATTCAAATATCAGGAACGAAATCAGATATTGGCAATGCTCATAATGTTTGAGAAGACGCCGGCGGCAGTTACAGATGCGCCTGCGCCATAGCCTTGAATGAGCATAGGATATTCCTTGTAACGCTCGGTTGTTAAGAGTATGATATTGTTTGAGCCTGCGAGATTATAAAAAGGATGCGAGGCGGCTACTTCCTGTAAAGCCACTTTGGTGTTGCCGTGCTCCATTGTAGCCACGAATCTCCATCTTTTATTGTCTTTTGCAAGCATCTGGCGTTTCTTTTCAAACTCTTCGTCAAGTTCAGGGAGTTTCAGCCAGAACTCATCCACACTTCCTTCAAAAAATTCGTTGGGCACGAATAGTTGCTTCTCTACGTCTTCCTGTTCTACGCAGTAGCCTGCTTCGCGGGCCAAGATAACCAGTTTTCGGATAACATCTTTACCGCTAAGGTCGATACGTGGGTCTGGTTCGCTGTATCCTTGTTCTTTGGCGTGCTTCACAGTTTGGGAGAATGGCACTCCGGCATCAACTTCATTGAATATGAAATTGAGTGTTCCAGACAATACGGCCTCGATTTTCTGGATACGGTCGCCTGAAATTCTAAGATCGTTGATAGTGCCGATGATGGGAAGACCTGCACCTACATTTGTTTCAAACAGGAATTTAACGCCACGCTGTAAGGCAGTGGATTTCAGATTTTTGTAATTAGCGAACTTGCTTGAGGCTGCAATCTTGTTTGCCGTAACCACGGAGATGTTGTGTTCGAGGAAACTGTGATAGAGTTCGGCTACATTCTCGGCTGCCGTGCAATCCACGAATACGGCATTGAAGATGTTCATTGACAGGATTTTGTCTCTGAGGATTTCCGGAGTGGAGGGTTCGCTCTTTTCCAGTTCTTCGTGGAAGTTCTCCAAATCAAGCCCGTCTCTGTTGAAAATGGCGTGCTTTGACGATGCAATACCCACGACATTGAGCTTGAGGTTAGACCGTTCTTTCAGTTCTTCGTATTGATTCTTAATCTGTTCGATGAGTTTTCCTCCAACTGTTCCTACGCCACAGATGAACAGGTTGAGGACCTTATATTCCGAGAGGAAGAATGAATCGTGGAGCACATTCAGTGCCTTGCGCAATGACTGACCTTCAACAACGAAGGAAATGTTTGTTTCGGCAGCACCTTGCGCACAAGCTATGACGCTGATACCTGAACGGCCGAGCGTGCCGAACAGTTTGCCGGCAACACCCGGTGCGTGTTTCATATTCTCGCCAACGATAGCCACGGTGGCCAATCCACTTTCAGCAATCATCGGGAACATACGTCCATCTTCTATTTCAAGCTTGAACTCTTCGTTCAGCACACGAACGGCTTTTGCGGCATCTTCATCTTTCACACCGATGGATGTATTGTTTTCGGATGAAGCCTGAGAAACGAGGAACACACTGATGCCGTTGTCTGCCAATGAAGTGAATATGCGCCTGTTCACGCCCACTACACCCACCATTGAAAGACCGGTTACGGTTATCAATGTGGTGTCCTTGATGGAAGAAATTCCCTTGATGGGCTTCTGGTCGTTCGCTATCTTGTTCTTGATAACCGTTCCTTCATTGTCAGGATTAAAGGTATTCTTTACTCTTACTGGAATATCCTTCACGCAGACAGGGTAAATGGTTGGTGGATAAATGACCTTTGCACCAAAATTGCAAAGTTCCATAGCTTCCGTATACGAAAGTTCGTTAATCGTATATGCACTTTTGATGACGTGGGGATCGGCTGTCATAAATCCGTCCACGTCTGTCCATATCTCCAATACCTCAGCATTGAGAGCAGCGGCAAGGATAGAGGCTGTGTAATCACTTCCTCCACGCCCCAAGTTGGTAATGTCGCCCGATTCTCTGTCTTTGGCTATGAATCCCGGAACAAGCGAAATGCGGGGAAGTTCCTTGAAAGTTTCAACAACGAGCTGGTTGGTAAGCTCTGAATCCAGACTGCGTTTGCCCTGAATTTCTTCTGTCTTGATAAACTCGCGTGAGTCAAACCATTTTGCACCTCTTATTAGCGTTGCAACGATGTTTGAACTAAGGCGTTCGCCATAGCTGACGATTGTGTCTTGAGTTTTCTTGCTTAAATCGTGAATCAGGAAAACACCATAATATATTGATTGTAATTGTTCGAATAAGGAATCAACAATGCTGAACAATTTTTCTCTGTCGTCTCTGTCGGTAATGATGGTGTCAATGAGCTTATGATGGCGTTCCATCATCTTTTCATATTCTGTTTTCCATTCTTCATTACCGTTTAAGGCCAATTGTGAGGTGGCAATCAATTGATCCGTAATTCCACCCAAAGCGCTCACAACAACAATAATGGACTGTTTCTTCGCCTCCTTCTCTACAATGCTTTTTAGACTTAAAATACTCTCTACGGAACCTACGGACGTTCCGCCAAATTTCATTACCTTCATTCTATATAATTATTTGTTATTATCCCATTTCCCCCATAACAATTGGGGTGAAACAAAACTTGGTTGCAAAAATACTAAGAAATATCGCAAGTGTCAACGGAATGTGAATATATTTGAGTAAATTTGTAGCAAAAGAATAATTAAAAAAAGGATTACAAAGAAGGGTATGGAAATTTGAAATGACAGGCTTTCGTTTACGGTTAAATAATAGCTGTGCAAGGCTGTTTTGTGTTAAATGGAAACCTTGTTTTGGCTTGGAGAATAATGCTCTGCCTGCTCTTGTTTGTCAGTCTCTTGACACTTATAATTAACTATGATACAGGAATATCAGATTCGGGTAGTGCCACAGGTGGCAGTGAATGAAGAAAATATAAAGGAATACCTCGCAGAGGAAAAAGGCATTGATGCAAGAACTATTAATTGTGTGCGCACCTTGAAGCGTTCAATCGACGCCAGACATCGCGATATCTATGTAAATCTGAAAGTACGTGTGTATATTAATGAACTTCCACAGGATGATGCTTTCGTAAAAACTGAATATCCTGATGTTAGTTCTGCGCCACGGGTTATTGTTGTAGGTGCAGGGCCGGGAGGTCTTTTTGCGGCTTTGAAACTTGTGGAATTGGGACTTCGCCCGATTGTTCTGGAACGTGGTAAAGATGTAAGGGAGCGCAAGAAGGACTTGGCGATGATTACTCATACGCAGAAAGTTGATTCGGAATCGAATTACTGCTTCGGCGAGGGTGGGGCAGGTGCATATTCAGATGGTAAACTTTATACCCGGAGCAAGAAACGTGGTTCGGTAGATAAGATATTGAACGTATTCTGTCAGCACGGCGCATCAACGAGCATTCTTGCCGATGCGCATCCTCATATTGGTACGGACAAGCTCCCTCGGGTAATTGAGAATATGCGTAACACTATTCGTTCGTGTGGAGGAGAAGTGCATTTCCGCACCAAAATGATTTCCCTTATTCTTGATGGAGATAGAGTTGTCGGAGTTAATGCCTTGTCTACGTTTGAAAGTAACGAACCGATACAGAAAACTTTCAATGGTCCTGTCATTTTGGCAACTGGTCATTCAGCTCGTGATGTGTATCGTCATTTCGCCGATGCACAAATAGAAATGGAGGCAAAAGGTATTGCCGTCGGCGTTCGGTTGGAGCATCCCTCTGAATTGATAGACCAAATACAGTATCACAATAAGAACGGACGGGGTAAATATCTTCCGGCTGCTGAATATTCATTTGTAACACAGGCAGAAGGGCGTGGTGTTTATTCATTCTGTATGTGTCCCGGTGGTTTTGTTATTCCGTCAGCTACTGGTCCTGAACAGATTGTTACGAATGGAATGAGTCCTGCTAACCGAGGAACAAAATGGTCTAATTCGGGAATGGTCGTTCAGATTAATCCGGAAGATATTGAGGGAGATGACTTGTTGCGTATGATGGCATTCCAAGAAAGTTTGGAACGTGATACTTGGCAGCAGGGAAATATGAAACAGACGGCTCCCGCTCAGCGTATGGCAGACTTCGTAAACAAACGCTTGTCTTACGATTTGCCTGCCTCCAGCTATGCGCCCGGCCTAATCTCGAGTCCGCTTCATTTCTGGATGCCAGAGTTCATCACTTCTCGTCTGCAACAGGCCTTCAAGACTTTTGGGAAACAGGCCCACGGTTTTCTTACTAACGAAGCTGTGATGATTGGCACGGAGACCCGCACAAGCTCTCCTGTTCGCATTCTCCGCAATCGCGAAACCTTTATGCACGTTCGCCTTCAAGGCCTTTTCCCTTGTGGCGAAGGCGCAGGGTATGCTGGGGGAATTGTAAGCGCAGGCATTGATGGAGAAAAATGCGCAGAAATGGCATCTGAATATATCTCAATTTGTAATTGAGCAAAAGCTACTGTGTAGCTTCAAAATCTCAGTATCTTTTATCGGAATTACGTAGTATCTTTTTCGTCATAATCCACAGATTTGAGAAAATCTTATGAACGAATGTTTCGATGCAACAGAATGAAATCAATGAGCCGTATAATACAAAAGGGATACACAAATGTGTATCCCCTTTTGTTCATTTTTAAGAGAATTTATTCCTCTCCGTCTATTTTCTTTACACGGCGTTCGTGGCGTCCACCTTCAAAACTTGCTTTGAAGAACTCATCCATAATCTTTTCTGCTGCCTTGTTGTCAACAAAACGACCGGGAAGAACGAGTACATTGGCATCGTTGTGCTGTCTTGTGAGTTGGGCAATGTCTTTGTTCCAAGCCAATCCAGCTCTGACACCCTTGTGCTTGTTGAGTGTAATCGCCATACCCTGTCCACTTCCACAAATAGCGATAGCTGGATAAACCTCACCACTTACGACAGCTTCTGCCAATGGATGAGCGTAGTCAGGATAATCACAACTAAGGTCGCTGTTACAACCAAAATCCTTATAAGAGATGTTATGTTCTTCAAGATACTGAATAACAAATTGCTTCAATGGGAAGCCTGCGTGATCGCAAGCAACACCTACTGTTTTAATTTCCATAAGCGTTTAGGTATTAATGAGTCCCTGACCATACACGGTCAAGGACTCAGGTTAAACTATCGTACTAAAAAATCTTTTACTTGCTTGTATACATTCTCTGCTGTGAAGCCGAGTTTTTCATCGAGTACCTTGTATGGTGCAGAGAAACCGAAGCTGTTGAAGCCATATACCATACCATTTGCTCCAACAAGTCCTTGGAGTGTGATAGGAAGACCGGCTGTCAAACCGAAAATCTTTGCATCCTTTGGAAGTACTTCTTCTTGGTATTCTTTTGATTGACGGCGAAACAAACCTTCAGATGGAGCACTTACAACCCTCACTTTAATATTGTCTGCCTTCAAAAGCTCTGCACCTGCAACGCAGGTAGACACTTCGGAACCACTTGCTACAAGAATCACATCGTATTCTGTTTCAGAACCTGCAACAATGTATGCCCCCTTTCTTGCATTTTCATATTCATTGTCCTGTGGGAGATTTTGTATATTCTGGCGAGAGAGAATCAATGCAGTTGGAGTTTCCATATTTTCCATTGCCATCTTCCAGCAAACTGTTGTCTCTTCTGCATCAGCAGGGCGGAATACACGTACAGAATCCTGTCCGGAATGGTTCTGGAGTTTTTCCATCAGGCGAATCTGAGCTTCCTGTTCAACAGGTTCGTGAGTTGGTCCGTCTTCTCCAACACGGAAAGCGTCGTGGCTCCAGATGAACTTGACAGGAGTCTTCATCAATGCTGCCATACGGACAGCAGGTTTCATATAGTCTGAGAATACGAAGAAAGTGCCCATTGCTGTGATTACTCCTCCGTGAAGCATCATACCGATACACATACAAGCCATAGTAAGCTCACTTACTCCTGCTTGGAAGAATGCGCCGGAGAAATCTCCATTAACGATGCTCTTTGTCTTATTGAGGAAGCCGTCTGTCTTGTCAGAGTTTGAAAGGTCGGCAGATGAACAAATCATATTAGGAACTTGCTCTGCGAGGATACCAAGGCAAGCAGCACTTGCACCACGTGTAGCAATATCTACCTTTTGAGTTAGACCAGACCAATCAATCTTAGGTGCTTCTTTGCTGAACCATTCTTTGAGCTGTTGAGCCTTTTCCAGATTAGCCTTTGCCCATTCTGCTTCAGCTTCGTGACGCTTAGCCACAATCTGTTCAAGTTCTTTCTTGCGTTTAGCGTAGAGTTCTTCCACTTCAGGGAATACTACGAATGGATATTCGGGATTACCACCGAGGTTCTTGATAGTGTTATTATAAGCATCGCCACCGAGTGGAGCACCGTGTGTCTTAATGCAATGTTCGTAGCTTGTGCCGTCTTCCTTCAATGCTCCCTTGCCCATTACTGTATTTCCAATGATGAGGGTAGGGCGATTCTTTTCTGTTAGGGCTGCATCCAAAGCTTTTCGGATATCGTCTGCATCGTTTCCATCACAAGTAAGGACATTCCAACCCCAAGCCTTGTACTTAGCTTCAGTATCTTCGTTCATCACGACACCACATTCTGTTGAAAGTTGAATATCGTTAGAATCGTAGAACATAATAAGGTTGTTCAAGCCAAGATTGCCTGCGATGCGTCCTACACCCTGAGAAATTTCTTCTTGAATGCCACCATCAGAAATATAGGCATAAATCTTGTGTTGCATAACCTCGTGTCCGAGTCTTGCCTCTAAGAACTTTTCAGCTACTGCGGCACCAGCGGCAAACGTATGTCCCTGCCCGAGTGGTCCGGAAGTATTTTCAATACCTCTAACAACATCACGTTCTGGATGACCGGGAGTAGGGGATTCCCACTGACGGAATTGCTTTAACTCATCGATTGTGAATTTGCCTTGCAATGCCAAAGCCGAATAAAGCATTGGCGACATGTGACCAGGGTCGAGATAGAAACGGTCTCTGCCTGTCCATTCTGGTTGATTTGGATCGTATACTAAATATTCAGAGAAAAGCACGTTAATAAAATCCGCACCACCCATAGCTCCACCAGGATGACCTGATTTGGCCTTTTCAACCATTGAGGCTGCCAGGATTCGAATATTATCCGCTGCGCGATTCATTAGCTTTTTGTCGTTCATATATATTCTTTAGGTTAAATTATTATTTTACAATTGCAAATATAATAATAAAATAGGAGAAGGCAAAAAATAAATGATAAATTATTTTTATTTTTTGTCTTCTCCCTATCTATATTATATTAAATGTGTAAAAACCAGTTTATCTTCGTGATATTTATTTTAAATTAAATTTAGGAGCCTCTCTGTATGCTTTCAGGTTGAAGCGATAGAGTGCAGCACCTCTTTTGCTCGTAAGCTTATCAATCAGTTCTGTCTTTTCGATATAGTCTATCTGTTTGATTCGTTTTCTGAAGTTACGTTTGTCGATATCCTCTCCAAGCACCGCCTCGTGAACGTGCTGAAGTTGCGTGAGCGTAAACAAATCGGGAAGCAATTTGAAACTTAGAGGTTTGACAGAGATTTGTTCTCTTAATTGATTCAATGCCTTCTGAACCATTTCAATATGGTCGCCGTACAATGGTGGAAGACGGTCGAGTTCAGCCCACATCAGTCCGTATCTGTCCATCAGTGAGGCATCATAATCTCCTACATTGATAAGCGCACAATAGGCAACAGATATTACTCGGTCTCCCGGATCACGGTCAATCTTTCCGAATGCTCCAACTTGTTGCATATATATGTTGTCTATACCTGTGCATTCGTATAAAACTCTATTAGCAGCATCTTTCAGGTTTTCGTCTGCTCTCACAAATCCACCATATAAAGACCATTCTCCAACTCCCGGCTCACCCTTTCGCTTGCCGATGAGAAGTTTTAGTTTGTTGTCTTGAAAGCCGAATATGATACAATCGACAGAAACCAAGAGTTTCTCTGCTCCTTGATAAAATTTATTCATTTGCTATCTGAGGTTTTTAATTATGGCGTAAATTTACAATTATTTTCTATAATACAGATATATAAGTTATTTACAGATAATATCCGTAGGAAAAAGTTTCTACGGATATTTATGAATATTAGATTCTTATTTAGCAAACATTATGTGTGCCTCGACTGATAACGACCAGATAGATTTCAGATGCGTATCCACATTAAGTCAGAATTTTCTCAACAACACCTTCGTGAATTGATTGTAAACTTCATCTTTTAAAAGATTAATGGTGCATCCATCAAAGCCATCACCCATAATGCGTGAGCCGGCAATACCATTTTCCTTAATCAAATCGTTGAGGAAATGAAGTTCCTCGCAGCTTACTCTGTATTCCTTGCTCAAGCCATTGTGGATTTATAAAGTAAATTGCTTTTGGCTGATAAATTCAGTATGGACAAATCCATCTTTGTCCATACTGAATGTGTTTTTTATTCAACAGGAATATCCTTATTGACATTCTTGCTTCCTGCAACTGCGTAGAAGCACATATATGCAATACAAACGAATGGTACGATGTATGAAATGAGGTAGCCTGCCTGATCAGCAACGAAATTCTGGAACAACGGGATGATGCCACCACCTACTACCATCATCATAAAGATGCCCGAAGCCGACGCGGTGTACTTGCCGAGTCCTTCCGTTGCAAGATTGAAGATACTTGCCCACATAATACTTGTGCAAAGACCACAAAGAACAAGCAGAAGGGCACAAACCGGAACAATCTGCATCTCGAAACTGGAGCCGGTAAATACTGGCATTGAAACCGTTGTTTCCTTTCCGAGAACCATTGCAAGTGCGATAAGAACCATTGCAATAGAGGTTGTGCACGTCATCAGGGCCTTGCTGGAAATCTTATCGGCAATGAAGCCGCCAATGAATCGTCCCACAAGCATCAAGAACCAGTAAGTAGCAGCAACAGAACCTGCGATAGCCGTAGCAGTCTTTGCATCCAAGCCGCCACCCTTGCCGGTTACGTCTGAAAGGTAATAAATCAAAGTGCCGGGGATTCCGACTTCAACGCCTACATATACGAAAATGGCAATGACGCCTAACTTGAAATGGCGGAAAGTCCAAGGGGAATGCTCGTAAACAGTATCAGCACCGGTCTTACCCATTTCCGGGTCCTGAATAGGAATGAAACTCAAAATAATAAATGCAAGTGCGAATACACCCATAGCAATGTATAGCACCGGGTTTACCGATACCATAGACGTGTTTTTTGTAACTTCGCCGATAAGCGCACCTACAAAGAGAGGAGTAAGCGTACCAGACAAGGAATTCAATGTGCCGCCCACAAGGTTCAACTGATTGCCACGGTTGCCGCCACCACCAAGAAGGTTCAGCATAGGATTAACCACGGTGTTCAGCATACATACGCAGAAGCCTGAGATGAATGCACCGAGAAGATAGATAACGAAACCCGTAATCTTGGCATCGGTGAAGAAACCCGAACAGAACTGTGTGAGTACGCCGATAAAGCCTATTCCAATACCGATGAGGGCAGTTTTCTTGTAGCCCACCTTTGACAGCATTTTGCCGGCAGGAATACCCATAAAGAGATAGGCGAGGAAGTTCATCATATTACCAAGCATACCCACTGTGTTTGCATTGTCACCTTCAAAGGCACTCTTCCAGATAACTCCGATAGGAGCGGCAAGGTTCGTTACGAACGAAATCATTGCATAGAGGAACATCATTGTGATGATGGCAATGATGCTTCCATTTTGTTTAGTGTTACTCATTATTTAAATCTTATTTTCTTGTTATTACTTTTCTGATAACTCTCACGAAGTTTTTATTTCTCTACGCCAAACTTATAGACCGTTTTCTGTGTGTATTCTCTGTCTGGCTCTATGATAACGGATGGGAAGTAAGGATGATTCGGCGAATCGGGGAAGTGCTGACACTCAAAACAGATAGCACTGCGGCGTGGGAATGTTGCTCCGTGCTGACCGGCATAGCCGTCCGCCCAGTTGTGCGTATATACCTGAACGCCGGGTTCTGTTGTGTAAACCTCCATCGTTCGCCCACTCTTAGGTTCGAGAATCCTTGCAGCAAACGAAAATTCGCCCTCCTCTTTCTTGTTCAACACGAAACAATGGTCGTAGCCGTTTCCTATTCTCAGCTGCTCATTGTCGGAATCAATGTCCCGACCCACCGGTTTTGGCCGACGGAAGTCGAATGGCGTTCCTGCCACTTTCAGTATTTCTCCTGTCGGGATGGAAGTCTCGTCGATAGGCAGATAATAATCTGCATTTACTTCGCAAATAAGGTCGTGAACGTCGGGTGTAGGATTAGCAATGCCCGCCAGTGAGAAGAATCCGTGACTTGTAAGGTTGAGGATAGTTCTCTTGTTCGTCTTCGCCTGATACTTTATAACAAACTCGTTGTCGTTCGTCAGCGTATAAGCCACCCAAACCTCCAGTTCGCCCGTGAATCCACCTTCTCCGTAGGGCGAGGTGTATTTCAGTACAACTGCGTGCTCGCTTACCTGTGTAGCATCCCACACGCGTGCATTGAATGCGCTGTCGCTTCCGTGCAGACTGTTCGGTCCATTGTTGATTGCGAGAATATACTCCTTGCCATTGAGTTGGAAACGTCCTTTGGCAATACGGTTGCCATAGCGTCCAATCAGTGTGGAGAGATAAGGCTCTGGAGAATTGATAACGTCTTGAATGTTATCGTGTCCCTGAATGACATTGGCAAAGTTTCCTTCCTTATCGGGAACCATAATTGCAACTATGGCCCCGCCATAGTTAGTTATAGCCACTTCGCAACCCTGATTATTCTTTAAAATGTAAAGGTCGGTATCCTTACCGTCAATCTTTGTTTGGAAATCCTCACGTTTCAGACCGCACAAATATTGTGCATCTTCGGTATTTGTCATAAAGATCGTTTTTAGTATAATGTATCAAATATCTGCAAAGTAAATAAAAATAAACGATATTAACAAGTACTGAAGCGAAATTGTTCGCCAAAGAGTGTGTTAAAAACAATTAAGTGAAAAGAAGAACGGGAAATAATAAAGTAATCTTGCTGTAATTGGAGGTGTTTAAAATTAAGCGTATCTACTTTACTGTTTATTTGTATCCTAAGCATACAACAATTTTCGCACCTTTTCAGCTAATTTTATTTATCAACCTGCTCATTTGCAACTTCGTATTTCTAAGTTTAATTTCATCTCAATCGGATATTGAATTAACTCGAAATCAATTCCACTTTACAAATGACCGAAGAATGCAGAACAATCTTCGCACAAATGCAATACAATCTTGCGAAGAATGGAGTGCATTCTTCGTAAAAATGGAAATAGATGTGTTGTCAGTTGATTTACAGACACTTACAAGGTGTAAGATGATAGGGTGGAGTTTGACTAAGAATTTAATATTGTGATAAAATTCCTGAATGTCTGCATTGCCTATTTGGTTGTTTTTACTTTCAGCGAATCGGGGTTTATTTTTGTCTTCTTCTTTACCAGATCACTGTTCAGATGCTTGACGATGATTTGCTGACTGCCCTTATAGAAACTTATTTCGTATCTACCGTTAATGCTGTCTTGCTTGATATAAGAGAATAAGTGTGTTGTGATTTTCCAACAGGTATCATTTGCCGCCTTCTCGTTCACGGATGTGTAGAAGTCTTTTCCCGGAATGCTGTCTAACAGGAGCATTGCAGAATAGTTTCCGCCCATTACCGTTTCCTCGTCTGCCGAAATACTGATGCTGTCCGGAATGATGGGTTCTTCTGATTGTATCTTGTAATTTGGAAAAACAAGTCCTGTCACTTTCGCCAAATCAATCTGAACAATCGTATCATTATGAATGGGTTTGAACTTCTCGGCAGCTACGGTGTCGCCTGTTGGTGGGGCATAGGCTTTTCTGTTGGAACAGGAACATATTATGCCAATGAAAAGAAGGCTGATGAATGCCAATGGATAGATGTATGGTTTCGTGTAAAGCATCGTTCTAAATCTTGTTATTAAAATGAATATCGGTCAGGAATCCTTTTGCTTGCTGAGTTTCTTCAGGCGTTTTGATGCGATTGGGTGGTCGGGATATAGTTCGAGTGCCTTTGTGTAGTTATTGACTGCGGCACTTTTCATTCCCTCCTTTTCGCATTCTTTTCCCATCATAACGTATTCTGTTGAGAGTTTTTTAAGGAAATCCTCTCTTTCATCTCTTTCCTTTTTAAGGAGTTCATAGTCTTTTTTCAGGGAGTTTATGATGCCTAATTTCCGTCTGATAAGTCTTTTTACAGAGGGTTTCTCTATATCATACCGGCTATGGATGGCAAGGAAGAAATTGCTGAGAAACTTATCGAAATTGCCGGAATCGAAGGCTTTCACGGCATCATAATACTCTTTGTCGGCTTTGCTCTGATGCAATACTTTCCTGATGGTGTTGTCGTCGTTGTATCGTTTGGCAAAGTTTACCACTTCTGCTTTTACGAATATGTCTTTTCTGCGTATGGGTTCTCGAAGATTGATTCCCTCAAGGCTCGTGCATCTTGAAAGAGCCACGTAGGTTTGGCCTCCGGCGAATACGCCACCGGAAAAGTCTATATCTACATTCTTGAATGTCAGTCCCTGACTTTTATGAATGGTAATAGCCCAAGCAAGTTTGATAGGGTATTGAACATACGTACCTATCAGATTCTCTTCGATTCTCTGTTCGATTTCGTTGAATGAATAGATGATGTTCTCCCAAGTTTCTCTCTGCACTTGCAGGTCAATACCGTCTTCCGTATGCACGTATATGATTCCTTCTTCCTCGTCTATTCCTATTATAATGCCAAGCGTTCCGTTTACCCATTGATGTTCTATGTCGTTCTTAATGAACATAATGTGTGCTCCTACCTTGATTGAAAGTTCAATGGGAGTGGGAAGAGAGCTTTCCAGAAACTCGCCTTTTATGTTTCCGTAGAGTGTGATTGTGTCGCCCGGAAGTTTTTCGAGTTCTTGATTGTTTATCCAATCAACAGAATCTCTTCTTGTTGATAGTGTAATGGATAGATCAGCGTCCGAGTCAATGGTATGCGCTCCGACCTGATTGTTCAGCAATCTCAGTTCATCGTCATAGATTTCATTTGTTCGGATATGGTCAAGTATGGAAATGAATTTTTCATCGTGCTGACGATAAACCTTTTTCAGTTCGATGCTGACAAGATGATAGTTCTGAAATACCTTTGCGTGGAAGAAGAAACCACTCGGGTAATAAGGTTCGAGAAGTCTTCGGTCTTCCTCCTTTATCACGGGTTCCAACTGATAGATATCGCCTACAAAAAGTATCTGCTTCCCTCCGAAAGGCTCGCGCATATTCCTGTTGTATATTCGCAAAACCTTATCAATGAAGTCGATGATATCGGCACGAACCATACTTATCTCATCAATGATAATGAGTTCTACTTCGCGAAGCAGCTTGCATTTTTCGCTGTTGTATTTCAGCGTGCCACGAATGTTGCGTGCCGAATAGCGAACGTCATTGGGTATTAAGGGATGAAAGGGGATTTTGAAAAAGCTATGAAGCGTGGATCCTCCGGCATTTATGGCGGCAATGCCGGTAGGTGCGAGGATAATGTGTTTCTTCTTTGTCGTAGAAGCGATATAATGCAGGAAAGTAGACTTACCTGTGCCAGCCTTTCCTGTCAGGAACAAGGAGTTATGAGTGAATTGGATAATCTGAAGAGCTTGCTGAAACTCTTGATTATCCAAGTCAATCTTTTGTATGTCAATACCTTTTACGGCCATTAATTTCTGATTCTAATCTCTTCTATCTGAGGTCTGTTTATCGGAGGCGTATTGTGTTGTGGCTCTATTGGGACACCGTCTTGTGGATTTTCACTCTGTGGAACCTCCACGTTTCCGTCTTCCTCTAAGCCTTCTTCTATTTGTTCTTCGCCTTCAGCAGGGTTGTTTTCCTCTTCATTGTAAATATCCAAACTGTCAATTTCCGGTTGATAATGGCGTACTTGCTCACACTGGTACATTGAAGGATCGATATCAACATTGGGATTCAATTCCCATTTCGCCTTGTATTTCTTGAAATTCTTGTCTCTCATCAGCGCATAGAGGAACTCTCCACAGATGGGCAATGCGGTTTTAGAGCCTTGTCCTAATGCACCTGTCCGGAAGTGAATGCTTCGATATTCGCCGCCTACCCAAGCTCCGACAACGAGTTTCGGACTTACTGCCATAAACCAAGCGTCGGAATGGTTGTTGGTCGTACCGGTTTTTCCACCCCAGTCTGTATCATTGAAGGTGTATTGCGACAAGGCTTGACTCGTGCCGTGGGCCTCATTCTTGCTTGCTTTCAAAAGTTCTTGCATAAAGAAGGCACTCTTGTATGGCAGAACGTCTTCCGTTTCGTTAGGCCCAAGATATACTTCGTTTCCTTTTTGGTCGAGAATCCTTGTTACTACAACTGGTTCGTGCATCTCACCATTATTGGCAACGGTGCAATATGCGTTTGTCATTTCGAGCAAATTCACATCGCTGCTTCCCAATGCAAGTGAGGGTTCGTCTTCAAGTGGGCTCTTGATTCCCATATCCTGAGCAGTTCGGATAATGTTTTTGATTCCCATTTCCTGTCCCAGACGCACGGCAACTGTATTTACACTCTGTGCAAATGCTGTCTTCAATAATAAAGAATCTCCTGAGAATCTGCCGTTTGCATTGCCCGGAGTCCAAGTATTCACTTGTCCTGTCCGTTTGTCAGGAACCTGCATTGAGATATATTCGTCTCTTCGTTTGTCGCAAGGCGTAAGTCCTTGATTCATTGCCTCAGCATAGACAAAGAGCTTGAACGTTGAACCGGGTTGTCTTTGGGCAGTAACTTTATCATATTTCCAAGTCTTGAAGTCTATATCGCCCACCCAAGCTCTGACAGCACCGGTATGTGGTTCCATTGCAACCATTGAGCAATGCATAAACTTTACCATATATCGTATGGAATCGAGAGAAGACATTTCTTTCTCTATCGTTCCCTTTTCGTAATCAAAGAGCTTAACTCTGTGAGGTTTGTTAAGATAATAGTCGATGCTGTCCTGATTATTGGGGAATCGCTGCTCCAACGCTTTGTAGAATGGTTGGCGTTTTGCAATGTCTTCAATAAAGTTTGGAACAAGATTGCCTTTTTCATCGCGCCAAGGTTCTTGACTTCCCCAATGCCTGTTGAAGTCATTTTGGATTCTCTTCATTTGTTTTGCAGCAGCTTGTTCTGCATATTTCTGCATACGTGTGTCGATGGTTGTATAGATTTTTAATCCGCTGCTGTATAAATCATAATGATTATTCTTCGCCCAATCTTTCAGATAATCAGCTACATATTGTCTGAAGTATTGTGCCTGTCCATCATAATTTTCTTCCATATGAACATCCAACTTAATTGGAATCTGTGATAAAGAATCGTATTCCTCTTGTTCCAGTTTGTTGTGTGTCAGCATATTATAGAGAACCGTATTTCGTCTTCCGAGAGAGTTCTTTGGATTGGAAATAGGATTGTAATAGGTAGTAGCTTTCAGCATACCTACAAGCGTTGCTATCTGTTCGGTAGTCAGTTCTTTAGGCGTTGTATTGAAATACGTTTTGGCAGCAGTTTTTATTCCGTATGCATTGTTGCCAAAGTCTACCGTATTTGCATACATCGTGAGAATTTCCTCTTTGGTATAGATGCGCTCAATCTTCAATGAAATTATCCATTCCTTGGTTTTCATAATAAGCATCTTCACTCCGGGAATACGTCCGAGCAAACCGGAACTGCTGCTGCGTACCTGAAACATATTCTTTGCCAACTGCTGCGTGATGGTTGATGCACCACGGGCACCATTCTTTGTAACAGCGTCCTTTACAGCACCTGCAAGTCCTTCAGGATCAACGCCTATATGGTTATAGAAACGTTCATCCTCGGTGCTGATTAAGGCATCCCAAAACTTAGGATTTACTTCTTTATATTTGATAGGTGTTCTGTTTTCCTTGAAGAATTTTCCTATCAGCACAGAGTCCGCACTGTATATTTCGGATGCAGCAAATGTAGGAGGGGTTGCTATTTCGCTGAAACCGGGCGAACTTCCAAACAGCCAAAGGAAGTTCATATCCACCATTCCGAAGTATATGAAGATAGAAAGAATGAAGGATACGAACCCAATAGCTGATTTAGTGTACCAAGCTCTTCCTTTGTATAGATTCTTATACCAAGGGAAGAAGCCCCAGATGCGTCTAAAAGTTTTCTTTATGAATTTAATCATTTGCTATTCTGTAATTCTAATTGATTTAAGAGATAACGCAAAATTATCAAATTATTCTATTCTTGCAGATTTGAACTGATATAATTTAATATTTCTTCAATATTGTTTGGATTGAACCATTTTACGTCCTGATCTTTCTTGTACCAAGTCATTTGTTTTCGAGCGTATCTTCTCGTGCTGCTCTGTATTTTAAAGATTGCTTCTTCAAGAGTTGTTAATCCGTCAAGATACTCGAATATTTCTTTGTAACCAACTGTGTTAAGAGAGTTTAGATGCTTATATTCATATACGTTCAATGCTTCTTGAATCATTCCTTCGTCTATCATATTCAATACACGTTGGTTGATTCTGTCGTATAATTCCTCACGTGGACGCTCCAATCCAATCTTAATTGTGTTGAACGGTCTTTCTTTTTTGGTGTTTTTACGGAATGACGTATAGGTTTTATCAGTCTGATGGCATATCTCCAATGCGTGAACAACACGGCGGGGATTGTTTCTGTCTACGATATTCCAATGTTCGGGGTCAAGCTCTTTCAGTTCATTGCAAAGGGATTCCAAGCCCTCATCCTGAAGTCTTTTCATCATCTTCTCCCTTACATCATCCCTAATCGTAGGCATATCATCTATTCCGTTGCAGACAGCATCAATATACATCATTGAACCACCTGAAAGAAGGTAGAGTGGGGAAGCGTTGTCTTCAATGATTTTCAACACCTGAGCCTCGTACATACTTGCAGAAAAGTAGTCATCGATATGATGACTACCTACAAAATAATGCTTGATCTCTGCTTGTTGTTCCTTTGTCGGTGCAGCCGTACCTATCGGTAATTCCTCAAAAATCTGACGTGAATCCGCATTGATGACAGGAATATCGAATTTCCTTGCGATAGTCAGCGTTATTTCGGTTTTACCAATTCCGGTTGGTCCGACAACAACAATTAATGTTGGCTTGCTTGACACTGGTTTTACTTGATGATTCCTCGTTTTGAAGCCTGAACAAAGTCGATGATATGCTGAATTTCAGGAATAATTTCCATTGTATCCTTAATCTTCTGGATATTCTCCTCTCTTGTTCCCTCTCCGTAAAGAATACGGTATGCTTCGTGAATCTTGTCTATTGTCTCGTTTGAGAATCCCTTACGACGCAGACCAATAATATTGATACCTGCATAGCGGATTGGTTCTTTCCCTGCTATTATATAAGGTGGAATATCCTGCGAGAAACGACTGCCGCCCTGAATCATTACATTGCCACCGATATTGCAGAATTGATGGCAAAGAACTGATGCTGAGATAATGGCAAAGTCCTCAACAGTAACCTCGCCTGCAAGCTTTGTTGAATTGCCGATAATGATATTTGAACCAATCACGCAGTCGTGGGCTATGTGCATATTCTCCATAAGGAGGTTATTGCTACCGACAATAGTAGTGCCCTTTGAGGCTGTTCCTCTTGAAATCGTTACGTTTTCGCGAATAGAATTGTTGTTTCCGATTTCACAGAGGCTCTCTTCGCCCACGAATTTCAAGTCTTGAGGCTTGGTAGAAATGCTTGAACCGGGGAAAAACTCATTGCTGTCTCCAATTCGTGCTCCCGTATGGATGGTTACGCTATTCAAGAGATGGTTATTGTTGCCAATTACCGTATTATCATCAATATAGCAGAACGGGCCTATTATATTGTTGTCGCCAAGTTTTGCATTTGGATGAACAAATGCCAATGGACTGATTTGATTCATAATATCTAAGGTTTTATTTATTCTTTATAATCTGAGCAGTAAACGTTGCTTCCGAAACCACGTTGTCGCCGACAAACATATAGCCCTTCATTGAGCTGATGCCGTGGCGCACTGGCCCGAGAAGTTCTACTCGGAACAACAATGTATCGCCCGGTACTACTTTCTGACGGAACTTCACATCGTCAATCTTCAGGAAGTATGTAGACCAACGTTCAGGCTCCTCCACTTGCGATAGTACGAGCAAGCCACCACATTGAGCCATTGCTTCAATCTGAAGAACGCCCGGCATAACAGGTTCTTGTGGGAAGTGTCCTTGGAAGAAAGGCTCGTTTGAAGTAATGTTCTTCACGCCGACAATATTTGTTGCGCCCATTGCAATGACTTTATCTACCAACTGCATTGGATAGCGATGGGGAAGCAGCTCACGGATGCGTATGTTATCCATAAGTGGTTCTTCGTTCGGATCGTACATCGGAGCTTGAATCTCGTGTTTACGGATGTCCTTGCGAATCATACGGGCAAACTTGTTGTTTACAGTATGACCCGGACGTGTTGCTACGATTCTGCCTTTTAGTGGCTTGCCAATCAAGGCAACATCGCCAATAATATCCAAGAGCTTATGGCGTGTGCATTCGTTGTCCCACATCAAAGGCTTGTGCTGAATGTAACCGATGTTATTTGCGTCCATATAAGGGACTTTGAGCAAATCTGCAAGCTGGTCCAACGTTGTTTGTTCAACCTGACGCTCGTATATGACAATGGCATTATCCAAATCGCCTCCCTTAATAAGGTTAGCCTGCAACAATGGCATTATGTCTCTTACAAAGACGAATGTTCGTGCAGGTGCAATTTCCTTGGCATAATCCTCAATACGGTCGAGGGTGGCAAACTGGCTGCTGATGAACTTGGAATCAAAGGAACACATCGCCGTAATGGAAAATTCATCGTCGGGAAGGATTGTAATCACAGAACCTTTTCCGTCCTTGAACTCCATCTTCTTGCGAATGATGTAATAGTCCTTTGGTGCAGACTGGTCTACGATTCCTACTTCATTGATTTTATCAACATACATCGTTGCCGAACCGTCGAGAATAGGAAATTCCGGACCATTTACCTGAATCAGACAGTTGTCGATGCCCATAGCATAAAGAGCCGACATACCGTGTTCAATAGTGCTGACTCTCGCATCGCCTTTTGCCAAGACCGTGCCGCGTTGCGTATCTATAACGTTTTCTGCCACAGCATCGATGACGGGCTGACCTTCGAGGTCAATACGCTGAATCTTGTATCCGTGATTGTCCGGTGCCGGATTGAATGTAACAGTCAGACTTAAACCTGTATGTAAACCGACGCCGAAAAGAGAAAAACTTCCTTTAAGCGTCTTCTGCTTTGTTGTCTCCATATATGTTATTTGTTCTTTTTCAGTTCTTCGATTTCTTTTTGCAAAGCATTCAGTTGCTTGTACATTTCGGGCAGTCTCTGGAATATAGCCTGCGACCTGAAGTAAGGGCGCGACTCCATAGGAGGAGTGCCGATAAGGCTCTGATTGCTTTCAAGACTGCTTGGCACGCCTGACTGCGCACCGAGGAACACCTTATCGCCGATTGTGATATGTCCGGATATGCCTACCTGACCACCAAACATACACCATTGGCCAACCTTCGTAGAGCCGGCGATTCCAACCTGAGCACTCATTACCGTGTTTTCGCCAATATCGTTGTTGTGTGCTATCTGGACAAGATTGTCGAGCTTCACGCCTTTACGAATATAGGTGCTGCCCATTGTAGAACGGTCGATACAGGTGTTTGCGCCAATCTCAACATCGTCTTCAATAGTTACGATACCAATCTGCGGAATCTTGTCGTAGCTGTTGGTCTCAGGATTTGGTGCAAAACCGAAACCATCGGCCCCGATTACGCTTCCTGAATGAATGATATTGTTATTCCCAAGTTTGCAATCGTGATAGATACTTACGTTTGGATAGATGATGCAGTTGCTGCCCAGCTTCACGTTTTCCATAATAGTGGCGTGAGGATAAATCTGGCAGCCGTCGCCGATTTCCACACCGTCTGCAATGTATGCAAATGCGCCGATATAAACATTGTTTCCAATTTTTGCCTTGGGAGAAATAAAAGCCAAAGAATCAACGCCTTGCTTCTTAGGCTTCATACTTTCATACATCTGCAGGAGTTTTGCCACGCAGTCACGTGCATTCTTCACACGGATAAGGGTAGCCTTGGCAGGCTTCTCTACTTTAATACTTTCGTCTACAAGCACTACGGAACATTCCGTATCTGCAAGATAATGAGTATATTTTTCATTCGCAAGAAAAGAGATTGCTCCCTTTTTTCCTTCTTCTATCTTTGCAAAGGTATTGACAACGGCGTTTTCATCTCCGTCAATAGTACCTTGTACTAACTGTGCAATTTGCTTAGCAGTAAATTCCATTCTTTATTTATATGGTTACTTATTTTTGCAAAGATAGCAAAAGTTTGTCATATTCGATGATAACAAAAGTAATATTTACAGATTTTTTTGCTTAGGAGTTCAACGTTCAGAATCTCTGACGCCTCGGTAATATCCCTTAAAGTACCGTCTTTGGAAAGGATGCTTATCTGGTCGTCGTGTATGTCGTACATATCTTTTTGGATGGTGTTCACACTCATCAGGTAGTGGGCATCCTCAAAATTGATGTTCAGCTTTTCGCTGATTTTCTGCTTGTAATCGTTGATGGAATCTTCGGAAACAGGACTATCATAAATCTCAACCTTGAAGAGTTTTCTGTTTATAAGGTCCTGAGCCAGTATGGAAAGTATCTTGTCTTCGTGATTCTGCCACACCTTTATGGCACTCCATATATCGTTGTCGTCCAACTGAATGTAATGCTCCAGTGCTTCCGGGTGTGAATTAAAGAAGTCTGAATCTACTTCATTCTCAAGAAAATATGCAAAAGAGGGCGAGGCAAAGAGCTTATGTCCTTTCTTTATCAAATCCTTTGCACGCAGAAGGGTATTGACGAGTATCTTTTCATAGCCTACTGCTGTCTTGTGGAGATACACTTGCCAATACATCAGCCTTCGGGATGTGAGATAGTTTTCTATGGAATAGATGCCTTTTGACTCTACCACCAGCGAATCGTCCACCACGTTGAGCATCTTGATGATTCGTGCTGAACCGATGTTCCCCTCCGTTACTCCCGTGAAGAAACTGTCGCGCCGCAGATAGTCCAGTCTGTCCATATCGAGCTGGCTGCTGATGAGCTGATGAAGGAATTTCTTGGGATACTCGTTCTTGAAAATCTTGATGGCAAGGTTCAGTTCGCCGTTCATATCGCGATTTATCTGATCCATCATCAACAGGGAGATTTCTTCGTGGGAAATGCCTTTTATCAATGTGTTTTCAAGTACGTGAGAGAATGGTCCGTGCCCGATGTCGTGCATCAGGATTGCTGCCTGTACGGCTTCCACTTCACTATCGAATATGAAGACTCCTTTCTGCTGAAGCGACAGCACAGCCTCGCTCATTAGATGAAATGCACCCAGTGAATGTTGGAACCTTGTGTGCTGCGCACCGGGATATACTACCGGAGCCATTCCTAATTGCTTGATGCGTGTAAGTCGTTGCATCAGAGGATGCTTTACAATATTTAGGAGCAGACCGGTGGGTATCTTGATGAATCCGAACACCGGGTCGTTTATTATCTTACATTCATTCATTTGTGAAAAAGTTTACAACCATATTCTATTCCCTGCAACTCACGATGCTTGGTGCAGTAGGCATTTAAATTCCGTTCAGTACATTAAGCTCAAAAAATATTCCAATTATTCTTCGTTCGTAAATCGCTGTAAATCAGATGATAAATTATCCGCTTACATTCTTGCGAAGATTGCGTTCCATTCTTCGCAAGAATGCGATGCAAACGTGCGAAGATTGTCTGCCGTTCTTCGCACATTTGTAAATCGTATGTTTTATGCGTTGATTGTGGGCATTGTTTCGCTGAATTAATGATACAGTTTCGTTGCACGGATTAAGGAAGTATATCAGAACATTGTGCGAAGAGGATTACTCTCATCAGCAAGTATATAATAAAGGTGTAAGGTGTAAATACGTGTTGGAGACGAATTATTTTCGTCTCCAATAGAGTTAATATGTGAACGTTTTAGAGTTTCGCAAGTTCGGCTGCCATTTCTTCTTGCAGTTCCTTTGCCTTGATGCCAGCCGCTTCGGCAAAGTTTTCTTCATTGCTTGCATAGATGATGCCTCGTGAGGAATTGACCAACAGGCCGCAATCCTTGATGATGCCATACTTGCAGACTTCCTGAAGGCTGCCGCCCTGTGCGCCGACGCCGGGCACGAGCAGGAAACTTTCAGGAGCAAGTTTGCGAATGTCTTCAAACATACGTCCTTGTGTTGCGCCTACTACATATATCAGGTTCTCTGGAGTTCCCCATTCCTGAGATTTGGCCAGCACTCGTTCAAAAAGGCGTGTTCCGTCCTTGTCTTCAAAGAATTGGAAGTCCTGACTGCCCTTGTTGCTTGTGAGAGCCAACAGAACCACCCACTTGTTTTCGTATTCGAGGAATGGCGTTATGCTGTCTTCGCCCATATACGGAGCCACGGTAACTGCGTCCAAATCGTATTCCTTGAAGAATGTGTGGGCATACATCTTTGAAGTGTTGCCAATGTCGCCACGCTTGGCATCGGCTATGATGAAGTGCTTGGGATAATTTTCTTTCAGATAAGTTACCGTGTCTTCAAAAGCCTTGATGCCTTTCAGTCCATAGCATTCGTAGAAGGCGAGATTGGGCTTGTAGGCCACGCAGTAGGGTGCCGTAGCATCGATGATGGCCTTGTTGAAAGCGAAGATAGGGTTTTCCTCTTTTAAAAGGTGCTTGGGCACTTTGTTCAGGTCGGTGTCAAGACCTACGCAGAGAAAACTCTTCTTTGCGAATATTTGTTCGATTAATTGTTTACGGTTCATAAAGATTTTATTTTAGGAGTGAAGGTATTGAGACAAAAAGCGATGGGGATGGAAGAATGAAGACAATAACTTGTTGTGGTATGAACCATTCAGTAATATGATTCAGATAAAGCTTTGTTCTCATTCTTGCGTCCCCATTACTTCTCTGTGCTATAATTCGTTTTCTTTCATCTTCTCGGCATTCTCGGCAACGATCAGTGCATCGATCATATCTTGGATTTCTCCGTTCATAAAGCCGGGAAGGTCGTGGGTGGTAAATCCGATACGGTGGTCGGTTACACGTCCTTGAGGATAGTTGTAGGTGCGGATTTTTGCCGAACGGTCGCCAGTGGAAACCAAGCTCTTGCGGCGGTTTGCAATGTCGTCTACATATTTTTGGTGTTCCCTGTCGTAGATGAAAGTGCGCAGTCGCGAGAGTGCGCGCTCCTTGTTTTTGGGCTGGTCGCGCGTTTCCGTACATTCAATGAGAATTTCCTCCACCTCGCCGGTATTGGGATTCTTCCAAGGATAACGCAGGCGCACACCGGATTCCACCTTGTTCACGTTCTGACCACCTGCGCCACTTGAACGGAAAGTATCCCACTTGATGTCGCCCTCGTTGATGTTTACCTCGAACTTGTCGGCTTCGGGGAGTACGGCAACGGTGGCAGCCGATGTCTGCATACGGCCTTGCGTGTCGGTTGAAGGCACGCGCTGAACGCGGTGAACGCCCGATTCGTATTTCAGGATGCCATAAACGCCGTCGCCCGATACGGCGAAGTCTATCTGCTTGAAACCACCCACGGCACCTTCTGATACCGACGTGATGGAGAGCGTCCAACCTTTCTTGTCGCAATATCTCTTGTACATATTGAAGATGTCGCCTGCAAAGAGGGCGGCTTCGTCGCCACCGGTTCCGGCGCGCACTTCCATCTGCACGTTCTTGTCGTCTTCAGGATCTTTCGGCACGAGCAGCAGCTTTATTTCTTCTTCCAACTTGGGTTGGAGTTCTTCGTTTTCGCTCAGTTCCATACGAGCCATTTCCTTCATATCGGGGTCGCTCTCGTTTGTCAATATATCCTTTGCCTCACTGATAGTCGTGATGCAGTTGATATAACGCTTTCGGGCATTCATAATGTCGCCAAGGTCTTTATATTCCTTCGTGAGCTTGACGTATCTTTGCTGGTCGCTTATAACATCAGGGTCGGTGATGAGTGTTGAAACTTCTTCAAATCGGGCTTCAAGACCATCAAGTTTCTCTAATATACTGTTATTCTCTGCCATTAATTATGTTTGTTTGTTGTTTTTTAAATCGAATCTTCCTCGTTGAAAGGAATGTGATGTGCCTCACGATAATTCTTTCAGCTTGTTGCCTGTATTGGGAATCCTATTGCAAATGCCCTGTAAGACGTTCTTTGATATTTCGGGAATTTCTCGGAAATGCTCTGCAAAGCATTCTTTGACATATCCCTTTCGGAAGTGCCGAATTAATATTCAAAGGTTCCAAATTCAGAATTGATGGTAAGGCTCTTCGGTCCTTCTTCTATGTGGCCGATTACCTGCGCATCAATGTTGAACGACTTGCTGATTGCGATAATCCTGTCGGCAACTTCAGGACGCACGTAGATTTCCATACGGTGTCCCATATTGAACACCTGATACATTTCCTTCCAATCGGTGCCGCTGCATTCCTTGATGGCTTGGAAGAGTGGGGGAACTGGGAACATATTATCCTTTATCACTCTGCAATTCTCGTTTACGAAATGCAGCACTTTGGTCTGTGCGCCACCGGTGCAATGTACCATTCCGTGGATTTCAGGGCGAAGCTCGTCGAGGATGCGCTTGATGACGGGAGCATAAGTGCGGGTAGGGGAGAGAACAAGCTCTCCGGCATTGAGAGGACTGTTTTCCACCTTGTCGTCCAAACGGTACTTGCCGCTGTAAACCAATTCGTTCGGCACGGCGTGGTCGAAACTCTCCGGATATTTTTCTGCCAGATACTTGGCGAACACATCGTGGCGGGCACTGGTCAGTCCGTTGCTTCCCATACCACCGTTGTATTTCTTCTCGTAGGTAGCCTGACCAGTGGAACTCAGACCCACGATGACGTCGCCGGGACGGATGTTGGCATTGTCTATCACGTCCTTGCGCTTCATACGGCAGGTTACGGTGGAGTCTACGATGATGGTACGCACAAGGTCGCCCACGTCGGCTGTTTCTCCTCCTGTCGGATAGATGCCGATACCCATTTCGCGCATTTCGGCCAGCAGTTCATCGGTGCCGTTGATGATGGCAGAGATTACTTCGCCGGGAATGAGCATCTTGTTGCGCCCGATGGTGGAAGACACTAGGATATTATCAACGGCACCTACACACAGCAGGTCGTCGGTATTCATCACGATGGCATCCTGTGCGATGCCTCTCCACACGTCTAAGTTGCCGGTTTCCTTCCAGTACATATAGGCAAGCGACGATTTTGTGCCTGCACCGTCGGCGTGCATAATGTTGCAATACTCTGGGTCTCCCCCGAGAATGTCGGGAATGATCTTGCAAAAAGCCTGCGGATAGAGACCCTTGTCGATATTCTTGATGGCATTATGCACATCTTCCTTGGCAGCACTTACGCCGCGCATCATATATCTGTTGTCCATATTCTAATTAATTGACGAGTGAACGGGTTGTTTGCTCTCCCGTGCAGCGTCTGCCCAAACGTGAGAGGACAGACGCTCCATCGGCGACCGTGCCGCTTACTGCCTGAAACTTAATGGCAGGCGATACAAAGCCTTCACTTTCTTGCCCTTCGATTCGCCCGGTTTCCAATTCGGCATCAGACGGATAAGGCGCACGCCCTCCTTGGCAAAAGCAAGAATACATTCTTTCTTCAGCTTTTCCTGCTGTTCGACGGTCAATTTGTCGAAAAACTTTTTATCGTAGCTCGAGATGGTGCAATCCTTGGCAGTAATGTCCGTGATGCTTCCATCCTTGTCGATGGCGAAGCTCATCAGTACCCGCCCTTGCACGCCAGCCTCCATAGCCTTCGTGGGGTATTGAATGTTCTTTGAGAGAAACTGAAGCAATGCTTGCTCGCCACCGGGAAAGGAGGGCATCTTGTCGGCATCGCAACTGGTTTCAGCCTTGGTGCTGCCTGTTGCCCGAACGGTCTGTGCCATACTGTTTACGGTCATAGACACGATAAACAGAAGCAGGATAAATGTTTTTTGCTTCATAAGATATAATTTTGATTTTGCGCTGCAAAGGTAGTATATATTTGTTGATTTTGAGCCGAATACAGAGATAAAATTTCCTTTTGCCCGCCTGATTTGGACAACTATAAACTGGTGGTCGGGAAATATCACGTAATATTTAGGGAAATATCACGTGATATTTGAGCAAATATTACGTGATATTTGGACGAATATCACGTGATATTCTTTTAAAAAACACGTGATAAAATTTGTTTTTATGAAAAATAATGCCGATATTAGCAGCAGAATAGAATATTGGCTGCCTGTATGAATGAACCCCCGCGAGGGCAGCTTTATCGGGGAAACTAAATTTATTACGCTTATGGCAAACAGACCATTGGCCTATACGCTGACCTCACAGAAGGCTACGGTAGGCAAATTCAAGGACAAGAAAGTATTCAGAGCACGCCCGACAGGACGCAAGCGCGTTGACTACCGTTCGTTCTGCGACGAGGTTGCCAATGCCACGACCTTCAAGGGTGCAGAGGTGGAAGCTGTGCTCCGGCTCGCTGCCGAGATTGCAAAGAAGCACGTTGAGAACGGAGACATTGTGGAGTATGGCGACCTTGGCACGCTCTCGCCGTCGTTCCAGAGTAAGATGGTGGAGAAAAAGGAGGATTTCAATCCCCGCGTTCACATCACGAAGCCAGTCGTGAAGCTCGCTCCGTCGAAACGCTACTTCACGCTGGAGGGTGTTACCTATGAGCGTGTGGAGAGCGTGAAGCCGTCCGGGGAAGGTGGCTCTTCATCGGAAGAAGAAAGTATGGATCCATAATGATGATTCTGCTTTATCGTAAACATTGACGAGGGCAGCCGACTGATTTCGGCTGCCCTCGCTTTTCTTTTGCCGGAATTTGGCAACAGGGTCGGATAAAATTTGTGTATTGATATTCTTTGATTCAGAGTTGCATCTTACCGTTCTTCTCTCCCGTTCCAAAATTCCCAACTTGCGAATGCCTGAAGGAGAAGCATTTCGAGTCCGTTCTTTACGGTTGCTCCGTGTTTGCGCCCCTTTTTCATAAAGAGCGTTTCGTCGGGATTGTATATCAGGTCGTATAATAGATTGTGGCTGTCCATAGCTTCGTAGGGAAGGTTCGGACATTGGTCCACCTTGGGATACATTCCCAACGGCGTGCAGTTTATGATTACATTGAACTTCCTGATAATCTTCGGCGACAGGTCGTCGTAGGTAAGTCCGTTGAGAACCTTTTCCCTTGAAACGAACTTCGTTTCCAGTCCGAGTGATTTCAGTCCGTAGTCTACTGCCTTTGCGGCACCACCGGTTCCGAGTATGAGTGCTCTCTTATGGTAACGCTCCAATAGGGGTTCAATGCTGCGAGTGAATCCTATCGCATCGCTGTTGAAGCCCTTCAGGGTAGTTTTGCTTCCGTTGTGCTCCACACGGATAACGTTCACCGCGCCTATTGCCTTGGCTTCCGGAGACATAGAGTCAAGATACTTTATCACTTGTTCCTTGTAGGGAATCGTTACGTTGAGCCCCTTCAGTTCAGGATTCGTGTTCAGAATCTCGCGTAAATTATCAATGGCAGGTATCTCAAAGTTGATGTATTCTGCATCGATGTTCTCGTTCTGGAATTTCTCGTTGAAATAATCTATTGAGAATGAATGTCCCAACGAAACTCCTATGAGTCCATATTTATCCATAAGCGTCTGTATTAAACTTTAGTTCGATGAATTATCTCGGATTTTCAGGCTCGTGTTTATTGTTACTTCTCGGCAATGTACATCGTGCAGATGCCGAATGTAAGTCGCTTGAAATATGTCTTCCCGAAACCTGCATTCTTGAATATCGTCATCATCTGCTCGCCCTGAGGAAATGCCGCTATCGTCTTGTTAAGATAGTCGTATGCGCTCCTGTCTTTCGATATGAGGCGACCGTAAGTGGGGAGCACCACCTTTGAATAGAGCTTAAACAGTTGCTTCATCGGGAAACTGACCGGCGTGGTAAGCTCTATGATGCAGAGGTGTCCGCCTTTCTTCAATACTCTGCACATCTCACTTAGTCCTTTGTCAAGGTCTTGGAAATTCCGTATGCCAAAGGCGGCAGTTACTCCGTCGAAGGTCTCTGATGGGAAGGTAAGGTTCAGGCAGTCTTCTTTCTGGAAAGCAATGATGTGCTCAAGTTTCTCAGCCTTTACCTTCTTTCTTCCGATTTCCATCATTCCTTCCGAAATGTCGGCACCAACGAGTGTCTTGGGATTGAGCATCTTTGCCAGCTGGATGGCGAAATCTCCCGTGCCCGTAGCCACATCAAGTATTGTGTCGGGCTTGAAAGGACTCAATTCCTTGATAGCTTTCCTCCGCCAGTACTTGTCTATGTTCCAAGAGAGGCGATGGTTCAGCGTGTCGTAGGTGGGAGCGATGTTGTCGAACATCTCTTCCACGAGTTTTCCTTTTTCGCCCTTACCCTCGTAAGGCTTGATCTTTTCTTGATTGTACACTTGAATGTTGGTTGTTTGGCTTAGGGATATATCCTGTGCATATCTGTTGGAAATCAAGATATGAAAACGGACGATATGCGCAGAATACATCCCTGTCTGTTTGTTTGTAAAGGCCGAAACCTTCCGTGATTATTTTCTTGAAGCGAGATATTCGCTCACGTTCTTTTCGATGCGCGCAGCAAGGTCGGACTCGATGCTCGCTTTGTCGAACTTCTCACCGGTAATATGTTCGTATAGTTCGATGTAACGCTCGCTCACGCTTTCTGCATATTCGTCGGTAATCTCGGGCATAGTCTGTCCCGGTTCGTTCATAAAGTCGTGCTCTATCAGCCATTGGCGCACGAACTCCTTTGAAAGCTGCTTCTGTGGTTCTCCCTTTGCAAGTTTCTCCTCGTAGCCTTCAGCATAGAAGTATCGGCTTGAGTCCGGTGTGTGAATCTCGTCGATAAGGTAGCACTGACCATCGCGCTTGCCAAATTCATACTTTGTATCTACGAGAATAAGACCGTGCTTGGCAGCAATTTCCTGACCACGGGCGAAAATTCTGCGTGTCCAGTCCTCGATGATGTTGTAATCTTCTTCCGAAACAATTCCCTGACGGATGATTTCTTCCTTTGAAATATTCAGGTCGTGGCCTTCGTCAGCCTTTGTTGTAGGTGTGATGATAGGCTCGGGGAATCGCTCGTTCTCCTTCATTCCGTCGGGAAGCTTCACGCCGCAGATCTCGCGGCAGCCGTTCTTGTAGTCTCTCCACGCCGAACCTGTGAGGATGGAACGGATAATCATTTCCACACGGAATCCTTCGCATTTAAGACCTACCGTAACCATCGGGTCTGGAGTTGCGAGTTTCCAGTTAGGACAAATGTCTGTTGTCTGATCCAGAAACTTTGCAGCAATCTGATTCAATACTTGCCCCTTGAATGGAATACCTTTTGGCAATACTACGTCGAACGCTGAAATACGGTCGGTAGCCACCATCACGATGAGGTCGTCGTTGATATCATACACATCACGAACTTTACCGTGGTAAACACTCTTTTGTCCATCAAAATGGAAATCGGTCTTTGTTAATGCTTTCATCATAGTTCTATAATTAATAAGAGTCTTTCTTCTCTGCCTGTGCCTTGTCGTAGGACTCGTATGCGTTTACGATGCGCGTAACGAGCTTATGGCGCACGATGTCTTTCTGGTCAAGATTCACCACTCCGATTCCCTCCGTGCCCGACAAGATGCTGAGGGCTTCCTTCAATCCACTCTTCTGATTGAGGGGAAGGTCTATCTGCGTCATATCACCCGTTATTATCATTTTCGAGTTCCATCCCAATCTGGTAAGAAACATTCTGATCTGTGCCGTGGTGGTGTTCTGCGCCTCGTCGAGAATCACGATGGCGTCGCTTAGCGTTCGTCCTCGCATAAATGCCAGCGGAGCAATCTGAATCTGATGTTTGTCCATCATATCCTGAAGCTTCACGGCGGGAATCATATCTTCCAGCGCATCGTAGAGCGGTTGAAGATACGGGTCAATCTTCTCTTTCATATCGCCGGGAAGAAATCCGAGTTTCTCGCCTGCTTCTACTGCGGGACGCGAAAGTATGATTTTCTTCACGGTCTTTTCCTTCAGAGCCTTTACGGCCAACGCAATGCTCAAGTACGTTTTACCGGTACCGGCAGGGCCAACGGCGAACACCATATCATTCTTTTCAAAAGCATCTATGAGTTCCTGTTGGTTCTTGGAACGGCTCTTAATAGGCTTTCCTGATACAGAATAGACAAGGACATCTTTTGCGGCATCGGCTTTCGCCTGACGTCCGTTCACGATGTCCAGTATATCTTCTGAATTGACAGTATTGTATTTCACGATGTGCTTGCAGATTCTGTCGATGTTTTCTTCTATCTTTGCCATCTCCTCTTCGTCTCCAAGCACGCGCACGACATTGTCTCGTGCCACTATTCGCAACTTAGGATAAAGAGATTTTATCATTTGCAAGTGCACATTATTAACCCCGTAAAAAGCAACAGGGTCTATATCTTCGAGGATAATATGCTTCTCAGTCAAAATTGTTTTTGCCTAATAAAAATTATTAGGTGCAAAGTTAATATAAATTTGAGAACCGAGCAAATTATTCTTATTTCTTATCCTCATTAATTAAGAAAATATTTTTACCTTTGCGCCAATGAAGATTAAGTTCAAAATAACGAAGAATAGTTTTCTCAAAGGTTTTATGGTCGTAACGGCGTTCCTCGCTTTGGTGCGCCTTATCTTTCCATCTGTTGCGAAAGATACGGTGTCCCTTGCAGATTCCCTATTGAAAGCAGACACGGCAGACGTTGAAGTGCCCGACTCCATAAAGCTCCTGAAGCAATCCGTGGTGCCGAAAAGCGAGATAACCAAATTTTATAAAGCCGACGGCAATCCTATAAAGAACAAGATTTTCGGCGTCATTGACTACGATGCTTCTTTCCCTGATTCGCAAATGGTGCAACTTGCTACTGCCCAGAAATATGGTGTGAAAGCAGTAGCCGACCGTGAGGATGCAGAAGCCCGTAAGAAAGAATTAGTATATATCGGCAGCAATCCATATTTCGATGTCAAACGACTTTCAAACAGCGTGCCTTATCTTGTGCCTCGTGCTACGATTCTGCTTCAGGATATTGGCAGAAACTTTATGGACAGTCTTCAAGTTAAGGGCTTGCCATTGAACAAAATCATTGTTACCAGCGTGCTCAGAACCAAGGAAGATGTGGAGAAACTGAGACGACACAACGGCAATGCAACCGAAAACAGTTGCCATCTTTACGGCACAACCTTCGATATAGCCTACAACAAATACAATCCGGTAGAGAAAGAAGCTCCGGGCGACAAGCTGAAATATATTCTCTGCGAAGTGCTTGATGATTTGCGAAAACAAGGACGCTGCTATATAAAATACGAAAAAATGCAGGGCTGTTTTCATATTACCGTGCGATAATTCATTGTTGAAATTCTTATCAGGATGACATTAAAGAATTTGTTTAATAAAATTGATGTAAGCGCATTTGAAGAATATACGTTAGCGCATATTTCAGATGACAAGAATTTGATGCTCGAAGTGCTAAGTATTTATCAGTATTTGAGTACGCTCCAACCTACTTTTGCCTATGCAGGAGCACGAATCATTCTAAAGGAGATTCGTGATGGCGATAAGCATAAAATCGTAGTCTACAACACGCACCTCGGTAGTGCCAGCGATTTGCTCAGTATGCAAATCGAACTTCAAACCATTTCCACACTCTCCGACACCGATATCCTCTTCTCTATTCTTTCCGAACTTGCATTCCGTATGCACGATGACGAGAGGAACGAAGAAGAATGGGACAGGATTATGGATATGCAGAAAGCCAAGTGGGGATGAAGGCTCTGGCAAGAATATAGACGTATTCTTAACTTTCTAATTGTCTTTCTGTTCTTATAAATGTACTGCTGATAAAGGAAAAAACAGTAGAGTCGGGCTTTAATCTAATTGGCTATCATTTTGATTAACATCTAAAAAGGCTGAATATCAAGAAAGAAATTCAGCCTTAATTATTGTTTAACAAAAAGGTCTATCGGACAACAGTAATGCTTTGTCTGCTGTCTTATCCGACATCACTCGCATTTTTGTAGGTTTCTTCCCATATTAATCTTCCATCAACTTGCGATAACGTCCCTTCTTGATCTCCTCATTGCCGAGACGCATTGCCTTGTTGATTTCGTATTCAGAGTAAGTTCCTTCAAAGTAAACCACTTCGCCATTGCCTTCGAATGCAAGGATGTGAGTACAGATTCGGTCGAGGAACCAACGGTCGTGGCTGATAACGACTGCGCAACCGGCAAACGACTCCAATCCTTCTTCGAGCGCACGGAGTGTGTTCACGTCGATATCGTTCGTTGGCTCATCGAGGAGAAGCACGTTGCCTTCCTGTTTCAGAGCCATAGCCAACTGCAATCGGTTTCGCTCACCACCCGAAAGTACGCCACAAAGTTTGCTCTGGTCTGTTCCCGAGAAGTTGAAACGGGAGAGATATGCACGTGAATTTACGTCGCGTCCACCCATTCTGATGGTCTCGTTTCCTTGCGCTACCACATCATACACGCTTTTCTTCGGGTCGATATCCTTGTGCTGCTGGTCCACATAAGCGAGTTTTACGGTTTCGCCCACCTCAAATGTACCTGCATCGGCATTTTCCAACTCCATTATAAGTCGGAAGAGTGTAGTCTTTCCGGCACCATTTGGCCCAATTACGCCCACGATACCGTTAGGTGGAAGCATAAAGTTGAGGTCGTTGAAGAGCACCTTGTCGCCGAAAGCCTTCTTCACGTGCTGTGCTTCTATAACCTTGTTTCCCAAGCGTGGTCCGTTAGGAATGAAGATTTCGAGTTTTTCCTCGCGTTCCTTCTGCTCCTGATTGAGCATCTGTTCGTAGGAATTCAGACGAGCCTTGCCCTTAGCCTGACGGGCCTTTGGCGCAAGACGAACCCACTCCAGCTCTCGTTCCAACGTCTTGCGACGCTTCGAAGCACTCTTCTCTTCCTGTTCCATACGCTTTGTTTTCTGGTCGAGCCAAGAAGAATAGTTGCCCTTCCAAGGAATACCTTCGCCTCGGTCGAGTTCAAGAATCCACTCACTCACGTCGTCAAGGAAGTATCGGTCGTGGGTAACGGCAATTACCGTGCCTTCATACTGCTGCAAATGCTGCTCCAACCAGTCGATGCTTTCTGCGTCAAGGTGGTTGGTAGGTTCATCCAGAAGGAGCACGTCGGGTTTCTGCAACAGTAATCGGCAAAGTGCGATACGGCGACGCTCACCACCCGAAAGATTGGTTACCGGAAGGTCGCCTGCCGGACAGCGCAGTGCATCCATTGCACGCTCGAGTTTAGAATCCATATTCCAAGCATCGGTAGAATCGATGATATCCTGAACCTCCGCCTGACGCTGCATCAGTTTGTCCATTTTGTCAGGGTCGCCGTAATACTCCTCCATTCCGAACTTCACGTTGATTTCGTCGTACTCCTTCAGCGCATCGTAAACGTGTTTTACGCCTTCCTGCACGTTTTCCTTCACAGTCTTTGTCTCATCGAGAGGCGGATCCTGTGGAAGATAGCCTACGGAATAGCCGGGACTGAACACCACTTCGCCCTGAGTGGGTTGTTCAATGCCTGCGATAATCTTCATCAAGGTAGACTTACCTGCACCGTTCAGACCGATGATACCAATCTTTGCACCATAGAAAAACGACAGATAAATATTCTTGAGAATGTATTTCTGGTTTTGAGGAATGATTTTCGACACTCCCACCATCGAGAAGATAATCTTCTTGTCATCTACTGTTGCCATACAATTATGTTCTGTTTTTTATATTATAATTTTGTATTAATCTACTTTAAAGCCCTAATCTGGCGTTTAAGTTACATCATAGTGCAAAGATAGTAATTTCTTTTTGCAAACAAGAAATTTATCCATCACACAGAGAAACTTATATCAATAACTTCTTCAAAAGTGCCTACTTTTTATTCACATATTATATTAATATCATTTTTTTTGCGTAAGTTTGTACCTGAAATAAATATTCAACACAATGTTACGTAGAAGTTTACTTGCCTTGTCAGCACTTATTGTTTCCTCTACGATGAGTGCGCAAATCAACTCGGGCATCCAGTCTCAATCCACATCAGAGAATGACTTCGTGAAAAGTTATTCTGATTCTATGGTCGTTGCCAAAGAGAAAATATACAGTTCTGATTTTAAAGTAGCGAATAAGAAGAAAAGTTCTCTGAAATCTACAAGACTGTTCTTGCCTCTTACCTATTATAAAGATGTTGTTCACAATTCCTTCAGTCTGGACAGCTATAACAGCAATCCTAATCTGCTCACGAGGATTTATCTGGAAAGTCCATCGCTGGTAAAAAATACCGAAAAGGATCTCATAGAACAGCAGGCGACGCTCGTAGAAGTGGAAGAACCTATTCTGCATCAGGTTGAGATTGTGGACAAGGTGGCACCAATTCCTGTGGAAGCAAATGCTGCGCCGGTTGAGGTAATGGTGTTGAAACCCAACTTCTGGTCGTATAAAGGCGACTTTGCGCTGCAAGTGCTTCAAAACTATGTATCGGGAAACTGGTACAAGGGTGGCGAAAGCAACTACTCAGCACTTGCATCTGCGCTGATGGAAGCAAACTACAACAACAAGCAGAAAGTGAAATGGGAAAACCGTTTGGAATTGAAATTCGGTATGCAAAGTTCAAAATCAGACTCATTGCATAGCTACAAAACCACGGAAGACCTTATTCGCCTCACTTCAAAACTTGGATTGCAGGCTACAAAGAAATGGTACTACACCGTACAACTCGTTGGCTACACGCAGTTCACGCATTCCTATCGTTCCAATGACCCAGTTCTGTACGCAGACTTCCTCGCGCCTCTGAACCTGAACCTCTCTGTCGGTATGGATTATTCGGTAGACTGGCTGAACCATAAGCTCAAGGGAAATATTCATCTGGCTCCTTTGGCCTACAATATGAAATATACCCGTCTCGTGAATCTCGCAGGCAGACTCGGTATCGACGAAGGAAAGCACACCAAGCACGACATCGGTTCGGAATTTACCGTGGATTTGGAATGGAAACTGATGGACGCTCTTACTTGGAAAACCCGTCTGTATGGCTATACTGCCTACAAGCGTGCAGAACTGGAATGGGAAAATACATTTATCTTGCAGTTCAACAAATACATCGGTGCACAGCTCTTCATCTATCCAAGATTTGATGATGGTGTAACACCCGATGGTCATCACGGCTATTGGCAATTAAAGGAATTTGCATCCATCGGTTTCAGATTAGCATTGTCCACAGACAAGTAAAACGCTTTCTGTAAAATTTAATTACCAAAAACGCTCATTATTTTTTCGTAATATAGAGAATGCCAAACTATTCTCAAATAGGTAAACTCTGAATTTCGGAAACACACGATACAAGTGTGCGAAGAATGCCAAACAATCTTCGCAAGAATGCCTTGCATTTTTGCGAAGAATACATTGCATTCTTCGCACGTTTGAAAATGAATGAATTATCACTTGATTTTCAGCTATTTAAGAAGGTATTATTGCAGATGTTTAAATAGCATCTATTCTAATTTACTATGATTTATTCGGGTATCGGATACGATTTGTTAGAATCGTTGGAATTGCTTGAAATTTGAAGTTATTAAATAAAAAAGAACGGTTGCTACCACAGCAACCGTTCTTTGGTTATATATGCTTTATCCAAGCTAAAGACAAGTTGTGAATATATAAGGTAATGAGTTAATAGTTGAATTTGTCCGTAATTATCTCATTTCAACCTTTTCTTTTCATCATTCTATGAGCCAATAAGGCGATTTACTCCGTCTCCTTGTTTACTCGTAGCCTTGTCTGCTCTTTATCCGTCCAGCATTATTTGAAGGTCAGCGATTCGGCATTTGGATTCTTTCCGATTGAAATTGTGTCTCCGGGACTGACATTGCCCGAGAGAATGAGTTCGCTCAAGCCGTCTTCAATATAGTTCTGAATGGCACGCTTTAAAGGACGGGCACCAAACTGTACATCGTAACCCTTTGTTGCAACGAACTCCTTTGCCTTGTCGGTAATGGTAAGTTCAAATCCGAGATTCTTAACTCGCTTGAAGAGGCCGCGCAACTCTATGTCGATAATCTTCTTGATGGCCTCTAAGTCCAACTGGTCGAAGGTGATGATTTCATCAAGACGATTGAGAAATTCCGGTGCAAACTGCTTGCTCAGGCTTTTTTGTATGATGGAACGGGCGCGCTCCTTATCCTGTTCGTTCTGCGAAAGTCCGTTCAGGTTAGCAGCATTGAAGCCGATGCCTTGTCCGAACTCCTTCAATTGCCTTGTACCGGTATTGGAGGTCATAATAATAATTGTGTTTCGGAAGTCTACCAAACGACCATTTCCATCTGTGAGACGGCCTTCGTCGAGCACCTGAAGAAGCATATTGAATACGTTTCCGTGTGCCTTTTCTATTTCGTCTAAAAGAACGATGGAGTAGGGATGGCGGCGAACGCGCTCCGTAAGCTGTCCTCCTTCTTCATATCCTACGTATCCCGGAGGTGCTCCGATGAGTCGAGAGGTGTTGAAACTCTCTGTATATTCGCTCATATCGATTCGGATGAGAGATTCCGGAGAGCCAAACATTATCTCTGCCAACTTCTTGGCAAGATAGGTCTTGCCGACTCCGGTAGGGCCGAGGAACATAAACGCTCCGATAGGATGGTTAGGATCCTTGAGTCCTACACGGTTGCGCTGGATGGTTTTTACCATCTTTTCTATCGCCTTGTCCTGTGCTATGACTTCCGACTTCAGTTTGTCGCCCATAGTCTTCAATCGGACACCTTCACCTTCCTGCATACGCTGGACGGGGACGCCGGTCATCATTGAGATAATGTCGGCAACATTGTCTTCGGTAATCTCCACCTTGTCGTTGGTTTCGCCTTTTTCCCATTGTTCCTGAGCCTCTTTCAGCTTCTTTTCGAGTTCCATCTGGCGGTCGCGATAGCTGGCTGCGAGTTCAAAGTTCTGATTCCTTACTGCCGACTGCTTTTTTTCCTGTGCAACTTCTATCTCCTTCTGAATGTCTACGATGGCTTTGGGAACTTCAGCGTTCTGCAAATGAACTCTTGAACCTACTTCGTCCATTGCGTCGATGGCTTTATCGGGGAAGGAACGGTCGGTAACGTATCTGTCTGTCAGTTTCACACAGGCTTCAATGGCTCCGTCGGTATATTTCACGTGATGGTGGGCTTCGTAGCGGTCCTTGATGTTGTGAAGTATTTGCAAAGTCTCCTCCACGTTGGTTGGTTCAACCAAAACTTTCTGGAATCTGCGTTCCAATGCGCCGTCTTTCTCGATGGAATTACGATATTCATCAAGTGTTGTCGCACCGATGCACTGGATAGTGCCACGTGCCAAAGCCGGTTTCAGAATGTTTGCTGCATCCATTGAGCCGGGAGTAGAGCCTGCACCGATGAGCGTATGAATCTCGTCGATGAAGATGATAAGGTCGGGATTTTGTTCGATTTCCTTGATCAGGGCACGGATGCGTTCTTCAAACTGTCCACGATATTTTGTACCTGCGACAACGGCCGTGAGGTCGAGGGTAATCACACGCTTGTTGAAGAGGATAGGGGAAGTAAGTTTCTTCACAATCAGCTGCGCCAATCCTTCTACGATGGCACTCTTTCCCACTCCCGGTTCTCCAATCAAGATAGGATTGTTTTTCTTTCTGCGTCCCAGAATTTCGCTTACACGGAGAATTTCCTTTTCACGTCCGACTACTGGGTCGAGCTTCCCTTCTGTTGCAGCAAGCGTCAGGTCGGTTCCGAAATTATCGAGAACGGGAGTCTTCGACTTTGTTTTGGTGGCTTGTGAAGTGCGGGAGGCATTTGCTGAATTTGAAGAAGAACTTAGCATTGGGTCTTCTTCCTCTTCGCTTGGCATATCGATGCCGTCCTGAACTTGTCCGGCCTTCTGCTGCAAGTGGGTAAGGGCAAGTTCATAGTTCAAGTCGTTTTCTTCTAAGACCTCTTTTGCACCATTATTTACGTTGTCGTGTAGGATTGCAAGAAGAATATGCTGTGTGTCTACCATCTGCGTTCTTTGACTTCTGGCTTCAAGCACGGCGAGTTTGAGGATGTTGTTGGCTTTTTCGTTTAGCAACATATCGGTTGAAACCAGCATTTTTCCACTGTTTTCATTGCGCACCTTGTTTTCCAGTTCGCTCTTGAGATTTTCGAGATTAAGATGTAATCTTGAAAACATATCGAATATAGGACCAGATTTCTCTCTGAGCATTGCAAGAAGAATGTGCTCAGGACCTACTGACATACTTGCCAGTCTCTCTGCTTCTTCTCTGCTATATGACAGAACTTCTGATACTTTGGGTGAAAATTGATTCATCATTGTCCTTAATACCTTTCTTTATATTGTCCCAATATTGAATTTAATGGGTTATATTATAAATGCAAATGGTATGCCAAAAAGAAAACAGGAAGACAATTGTCCTCCTGTTTTTGCTTTTATAAAGACTCGTCTTCAGGCTTGCTGACTTGCCTTTGAGGTAGAGTTGTCTTAGAAATATATTTCTTTTTCTTACGAAGCCATTCCGCTTTTTTTGCTTCATATTCTTCGTAATGTTTCTCTAAAAAATTATCGGCCATTGAATTTACTGTAAATTACTGACATCTTTATTTTCTGAGAATTGTTCTTGCCCACGAGTTTCACACTGGAAAGTCCCATCAGATGGGAAATCTTTGTGATGATTACTTGCTTGTCTTCATTGGTTCTCGTACCTACTTCAACAGGAACTAAGACAACTTTCCCCCAGTTAGGATTGCCTGAAGCCGTTGTCCTGGATTTTGCATACAGATTCACGATTCCAGAGATATTGTTGAACATATAGCTGTTTGTTGAAGAATTATATTGCGCCAAGAACGAAGTCTTATTGTCGATAATCTTATTCTTTGCAAAGAAAGATTCGAGGCTGTCTGCTGCTACCATTACAATATTCTGTGGAATATCAATGCTGTAAGAGGACTGTACTGAATTATTAACTCTGAACAGTTCTATTTTTGCAGAATTGATACTGTCGTTTGTATGGCCATTGAGAACCTTGTTGATTGGCAATGACAATTCTGTGAACAAGCCTGCCGGGGTTTTCAAATACGTGTAATCATTACTGTTTGCTAATTGCTGTAATTGATTACTGTCCATATTGAAATTCGTCATCTGGAGGACTTCCTCGGTGCTTGCAAAACTCGTTGTTACGGTCTTAATTTCCCCTTTATCAGTTTGATGCTGGAAATAAAGTGTAATCTGGGCTGTCTGAATCTGCGCAATAGATCCCAGTCCACCTATGACTTTGAAATAAAATCCGGGACAGATGTTGTGAAGAAAATTATATGTATTACGGAATGTTGTTGGATTCTCATAATATTTTCTCATCAGATAGGTACCGAAATTATTGTATACGTTTCCTGCCTTGTCTGTGTATGGATCGTTTAACTTGAATACGATGTTCGGGGTATAGTCAGATTTTTTCTTAACACTGTCTGCTTCGGTTTGGTCGGACAGGGTATAGGTTCTGTTTGCCGACAATCCGTTTGTTCGGATATAGCCTTCTGTCTCGGGATTGAAGTCGGAATAGTAGGTGGTTCCTTCTTTTACGGGCTTATCCATTTCGAGCATATTTACCTTAATCTGAGCCAATGAATCCCCATCAAAATTACGATAAAAAAGACGAACCTCACAAGAATCCACAATCACGTTGTCATTAGCATCTCTGCTCTTGACAGAACTGATTGAAGGCATTTCGTATTTGTTCAATACGTGGAACTGCGTAAGGTAATTTCCCGTAACTACTAAACCTGTTTCAGGATCGAGCATACTTCCAAGATACCCCTTTGATGCTCGCGTAACAATATCTTTGGCAAGAATGGTGTTTGACTGAACGTCGAAAGTATCGGCTGAAACATTCAGCTCGTCCGAACTGCCGATTAGCGATCCGCCAATCATTTCCGTTGTATCATCACAAGAGGTTAGGAAAAGTCCCATCAGAACTGCCCCTAAAGCGAAAATCTTTGTTTTCATCCAATTATTTTGTTATAAAACTCTCCGTATTGAGCTTTGACTTCACTGTCTGCCGGGTGTTCAAGAATAGCCTTTTTGCTGTCGCTTGCATATTTCATCAAGTCTGCATTTACGTTCTTGCTGGTTTCAACAATGCCGTCGGAATAGTCGATAGCCAACTTTCCAAGTTCCATAAAGTCGAAATTATCACCGTATTTTTTCAGCATACTGGCCTTGGCATTTCTAAATTCAAGACAACGCTTGAAGTTGCTGCCTAAGTCATCGTGCGGCTGTTCTGAGAAGAGTGATGTAATTACTTTTGAGTTTGCAAATTGCGGTTCGTCGTGATAAGCCGTTTTGACATAGAATGGGATTACAGCCGACATCCAACCTTGACAATGAATAATGTCAGGTGTCCAACGTAATTTCTTCACGGTTTCGAGCACGCCACGCGCAAAGAAGATAGCACGTTCTCCATTGTCAGGATAATCGTTGCCGAGTTCATCCTTAGTCATTGCCGAACGCTTCTGGAAATAATCTTCATTGTCTATGAAATAAACCTGAATGCGTGTCTGTGGAATACTTGCAACCTTAATAATCAATGGGTGGTCTGTATCATCAATGATAAGGTTCATACCCGAAAGACGGATTACTTCGTGTAATTGTCCACGGCGTTCATTAATAGCCCCCCACTTAGGCATAAAAGTACGGATCTCAAATCCTGCTTCCTGCATACTGTTTGGCATATCACTACCAAAGTTTGCCATTTCAGATTCTGGCACGTAAGGCGTGATTTCCTGGTTGATGAACAAAACTTTTTTTCCCATCTATTTATAGTTTTATTTTTGCAAAGGTAGGCAAAAAACTTGAAAATCAGTCCTAAATTGTGCGAAAACACGTGAAATGCGCCTAATATTCGTATATTTTTAGAGTATTATTAGAGTTTTAAATAAAATTGTTGTTACTTTGCACCGAGAAAAAGTTTATATTCAAATGAAAATATTTGAAAAGATCGTAGATCTGCAAAACGAACTTTTTAACGTTCGCAAGGAAAGAAAAGAGATAGGATTGGTGCCGACTATGGGTGCATTACACGAAGGACACGCATCTTTGGTAAGGCAGAGTGTGAAAGAAAATTCAGTAACTGTTGTTTCTGTTTTCCTGAATCCTACCCAGTTTAACGATAAAAGTGATTTAGAACGCTATCCACGTGATTTAGAGGCCGATTGCAAACTTCTTGAAGCGTGTGGTGCTGACTATGTTTTGGCACCATCCGTAGAGGAAATGTACCCGACTGAAGATAAGAGACAGTTTGAATTTTATCCTCAGAGCACGGTAATGGAGGGGGCTAAACGCCCGGGACATTTCAACGGTGTGTGCCAAGTTGTCAGCAGGTTGTTCTATATCGTCTGCCCAGACAGAGCTTACTTTGGAGAAAAAGACTGGCAGCAGATTGCTGTTGTGAAGCGTTTGGTGGATTATATCAATATGGATATCAAAATCGTGGAGTGCCCGATTGTGAGAGAAAACGACGGACTTGCTATGAGTTCGAGAAATATGCTTTTGTCTTCTGACGAACGTCAGCTTGCACCCAATATTTATAAGGTGCTGAACGAAAGCAAAAAGTGGATAGACACGCTGACCGTTCAGGAGTTGCACGACAAAGTTATGGCAGAAATCAATAAAACAGAGGGACTGGAAGTGGAATATTTCGACATTGTGGAAGGAAACACTTTGCTGCCAGTTGGTAATTGGAACGCCAGCCATTACGTAGTTGGTTGCATTACGGTTTATTGTGGTAAGACTCCAATCAGGTTGATTGACCATATTAAATATAAAGGATAACAATGTTGATAGAAGTTTTAAAGAGCAAATTGCATTGCGTAAAGGTAACGGAAGCAAATCTGAACTACATCGGTAGTATCACTATCGACGAAGATTTATTGGATGCAGCCAATATGATAGCCGGTGAAAAAGTTCAGATTGTAAACAATAACAACGGTGAAAGATTTGAAACATATATAATAAAAGGTAAGCGTGGTTCAGGATGTATCTGCCTGAATGGTGCGGCAGCGAGAAAAGTTCAGGTGGGCGATGTTGTAATCATTATCAGTTATGCGCTGATGGATTTTGAAGAAGCAAAGTCTTTCAAACCGTCTGTGGTTTTCCCAAACGAGAACAATTCTCTCTGATTCGTTTTTGAAAGTACTGACAGAGAAAGTTTTACTAATTTGCTATAACTTTGAAGATATAGTTTTCTACTTTATTGATAGGGAAAAGTCTTTATGCCATTTTAGCTTTATGGTGGTTAAAGTTTCAAATAGCTTTGTCTGGAAATAATTAATGGACATTTGGGAAGGCAAGCCTCTCAAATGTCCATTAATAGTATATTTTATAAAAGTCCTTAGAATTTATAACCGAATCCAAGATTCAGATAGATAGGGTACATATTGAAAGTGATTGTTTTAAAGTCGCTTTCAAAGATGTCGTTGAAGCCCCAAGTCAAATCGGCGTTTATTGAAAAATTTCTATATGCGTGCCAACTACCACCTATTTGTGCACCATAGTGTACGTGGCGGAGATTGGAACTGAAATCATAGGTTGCTGTTTTACCACCCTCAAACAGGAGTTTTTCGCCCGTTGGATCATTTTCCCGAAGATACCCGTCTGCAACGTGTCCAGAAAACTCGCCATCGAGTCTTACGGAAGCATACAATCCTGCGCGCATTTTCCATCGATCGTTGAAACGGTAATTTGCCATTACGGGGATGGTTAGCAGAGTGCTGTTGTATTTTGTCTTCACGTAACCGGTCCAATAACCTGCAACTCTGCTTCCGTCATTGATGATTTCCATACTGTAAGCCTTGGTTTTAGCACCAGTTATCATTCCTTTCTCTTCAACTTTCAGCCCTACTGAGATACCCCAATTCTGTTCTTTTCCCAACCATTTCGTAACAACGCCTTCAAGAGAACCATTCAATCGTGGGCTATAACTTTCGATACTTCTGATTTCAACAGGCAAAGGAAGTGGAGAAACCCCGCCAATATTGATCCCTGCACGCACCTCATACTCCCAACTGGACTGCGCTGATGCAAAAACTGACACAAAAAGGAAAAGAAACAAGAGTTTAAATCCTTGTTTTTCACCATTAAATCTCGACGAAAACACATTCTTTATTGTGTTTATTTTACTGATATCATTGGATTTCATATTGATTCCTTGAACTTTAATTTTGATTTTTTATGTTGAATTTAACGAATGAGTGAATTACTTTTTCTTGTTTTCTATATAAGTATAATTTCAATTTATTCGTAAAATAATTCCATCTCGTCCACGTACAGCGTGCTGCCAACAGCTCCGTTGAAGTTAGCACCATCCTTGCTTGACGACATAATAATGGCCAAATTGTATTTTCCGTCCTTTAGTTTCTGTGCATCAATCTTGCGCCCGTTCACCGCTTCGAATGGAATATTAAATCGAGTCCATTCATCGGTCTCCTTCTTGTCTGTCAGTCGAGCCAACAAAACAATATTATCGCTTGTCAAAGAGTTGGTGCCGTCCAAGTATGGAACATCAGCCGTAACTTCATAGAATACGGCATAAATGTCAAACTCATCCTTTTTCTCTGGAACTACGGCATTTTTTTTGTCAGTATACTTCTCGCCTGCCTTATACTTATAATACCCTACAAGAGCTTGTGGCATCTTACGGAAAGGTTGTCCGAAGTGAGTTGATTTAGCCATATTCAGCAAATTGACCTCAAATGTGCCCAAGAATAAGTTTCCGGCAGCCAATGGTGCGCCAAACCCTGCTCCAAGCGCACCGGTACTGACCGTGGTAAGTTTTACGCACTTACCCACAAAGCCATCTTCAGACTGACTGGTTGGATAACTTTCAGCCGGTGCGCTACTGTTTGTAATCATATAGCCTGCATTTCCGCTTCCCCATTCCATATCCGTACCTTCGATAGTCGTGTCGTAGAAGATGTGGAAGAGTTTCTGAGGTTCGGCAGAAGGTTTCCATTTATTCGTATATTCATACCATTTCATATTCTCAAAATGGTAATTTGTGGCAATATCCTCTGAAATAAACGAAACAGTATAGGTCTTCTTCCACTGTCCATCTTGCGACGTTACAGTATATGTCTGCGGTGTTGTGAAATCACGAACCGTCCCACTGGCAGGTTCTATCGTAGCTCCGTCAGTAATTTCAAATACAGGTGCAACACGTGTAACGTCATCCCATCCATTAACATACAGTCGTATCTCGTTGTTCGTAATTACAGGATTGCGAATCAGCAGGTCGCCTTCCACTGTACACGATACGATATCAGCCTCAGTATTTTGCGCTTCATCTTTGATACAAGACGAAAATACGAAAGCCGATAATAGAATCAGCACAAAAATTCTTACTAATTTGAAGTTTGCCATAGTTGTATTTCTAGCGTTTAAAGAGTTTATAACCTGTAAATATTATGCAAAGTTACAAAAAAACACGAGTTTATGAAGATAATTTATTGTTTTTTTTCCCACACCCATTGATGATAGATTCTTTTAATCTGTTACTTCCTTTAGCGAAGTCCTTTCCAAGAAGGTTTCGTTGGCAGATATTACTCCAATCTTTCTTTTATATTTTCATCTATATTACATCAAATCCTATGACAATACATTTACCGTTATCTACACGAAACTTAACGTCCTTGCCTGCAAAAGGCATACCGTAGATGCGAGTTGCATCGTGTTGGTATTGTGGACGAGGGTCTTGTTCAAGCACTGCTTTGAGTGCCTTGAGCTGCTCTTCATCAAAAGATTGCGAGAGTGTGTCAGGAAGAATCACCTCCAACGGTTTCCACTCTCTATTGTCGGTAAATCCTCCACGTGCTTCCGGATGCGAATCAACATAGGGAAGATAAGGTTTAATGTCATAGATTGGAGTGCCGTCCATCAGGTCAGCTCCCAATACGTGTATTTCTCCATTTCCTATTTTGTTAATCTTTACGGAGGAAAGACCTAAATCATTTGGTCGGAATGGCGACCGTGTGGCAAAGACGCCAACTCTCTCGTTGCCACCGAGGCGTGGAGGGCGAACCATAAGGCTATCGCTTTCTTGCCAAGCCTCAGGGCGATTGGCTGAGAAACCCCAAATCAACCACAAGTAATCAAAGCCCTCCATACCACGCAGAGCCTCAACGCGACGAAACTTTGGCTCGAAAACTATTTTTCCACGCAGTTCATCAATGATGCCACTCTGACGTGGAATCCCAAACTTAGAAGTGAATGGAGAATGAAAATATGCAATTGGTTCTATCTCTTTCATAAAGAAAATTTATCATTTGATATGGAATAAAATGCAATCGGAGTGAATTGCTCCTTAGTGGATAATATTGACTTTATGCTAATTAATAACAATGTTTCATTTCCCAATGCAGAAGCATTAAAAAATGTTCTTACTTGGGGATAAGTAGCTGATAATTAGTCAGGACTAATTTCAGCCATCAACCAGTAGGGCGGCTTTTGGTAACCACTTGAGCATTTTATTCGGCTAACCATTGATAAAGATACGCATTTATTTTGATATAAACAAGAGTCAGACACTCGTTGAGAGGTTGTCGAAGATATGACGTAAAACAGATTGCGATGCTTCTTCGTATCGGCCAGTGGCAGAAGGTTCCTTCAACGTGTTTACTAAGCTGTTTTTTATATGATTTTGTCATAATCTTGATTGAATTTTCGAAAATTTTGGGGCAAAGGTAAATTGATGTAGTCTCAAATCATAGGACAAGCTCAAGAGAAATGATTATTTTCTGGGATTATTTTAATTTTACTACTTGAATTGTTTCCTTCTTGATTCACTTGAATCTGGACGGGGATGCGTTCCTGTAACTCTTCTACATGGCTAATGATACCGACATGTCGACCTGCCTTTGAATGTAAAGAGCGAAGGGTTTCTACTGCTTTCTGGAGTGGTTCGCCACTAAGTGTGCCGAAACCCTCATCGATAAAGAGAGTATCAACTTGCCATTGCTGCCCGATATCACTCAAAGCTAATGCCAAAGAGAGGGAAACAAGGAAACTTTCGCCACCAGAGATGGTGCTGGCAGCACGACTGACAAAGCCTTGATATGCATCTTCCAATGAGATAACGAATGTTCCTGGAGTTACCTTTAATGTGTAGCGATCAGTCAGCGTCTTCATATAGCTGTTTGCTGAGTGTATAAGGCTTGTCAATACGTAACTTTGGGCAATCTTACGGAAAGTGCTACCTGTGGAATTGCCAATTAACTGATTCAATCGTGCCCACTTTTGATAGACAACCTTCTTGTCATCAGCCTCCTTTATGAGAGTTCCAAGTCGTTCTCGGCTCTCTTTATCCGTTTTAAGTTCCTGATTGATTGCACCCTTTTTCTCGCCAATCTCAGTAAGCTGCTTTTCGATGTTTTCAATTCGTTCGTTGAGTGCATCGAGGGTGTCGTTTTCTGCAAATTCAGGCTTTTTTGTCTGATGTTCAGCAATGAGCTTTTCGGCATTGTGGAAGAGAGTATTCTTTGCAACAACAGCCTCACGAGCAGCCTTGAGTGATTCATTTTCGCGCGTAATATCACTGGATGTATAGGCGTTCAGAGTCTTCAAACTATCCTTGCTAAGATTTGTATGCTCAGTAAGGAAAGTATTGAGTTTTGTCTGATTTGTATTCAGGTCTTCTTCTGCTGTCTTCAATTTGCTGAGAGCGGTAGCCACAGATGTGTTGAGGGTATTTGCTTCGGTAAGCAGGTTCTCAACTTTGGCAATAGCTGTTGGCTCAAAATCCTTCCACGAAGGTATAGCTAAAAGGATTGTATTCAGCACATCCTGAACAATCTTCACATTAGACTTTGCAGTACCGAGTTTGTTAGAAAGCATCTGCTTGTCCTGAACTTTCTCATTGTATTTCTTTGCAGAAGAGGTGAGGATAGAGGCAAATTCCTTTGGTAATTCCATCCAATCCAACTGCCACCTACCAACAACTAATGATGCAACCGTATTTTCGGCACTCTTAACCTCGCCAGCTTTTGTCTTCACGAGTGTTTCTGCGATAGAGATTCTGCTCCTACATTCATTAACGGCTTTCTCAGCTTCAGAAACTTTTGCTGCCAAGGTATCAACATCTTTACGATTAGTTTCCAAAGTCTTTCGAAGTGCCTTAACCTCCGATTCCTTCTTCTCGCCATCCTTGATTTGGACATCCAATTCTTTGAAGGTTTTGGTCGTAGATTCTTCAAGAGTATTTAAAGTAGAAAGGGTATTATCATCCAGTTTTTCTATTCCACAAACCTTGTAGACATCCAATGCTTTCTGTTCCGCATTAGCTACAGATTTGTCTTCATCAAATGCTTTAGCATCTTGTTCATAAGCCTTTGACTCTGTTTTTATTTCAGCATCAAGTTTAAGTTTTGCGTCAACCAAGGCTTTATGTTCCTTTTCTGATTCGTCAAATGCTTTCTTCAAACTAGCAACAAGAGCAGCCAGATCTTCCTCATATGGGAGTACCGACTTGATTTCCTGGCGGCAAACAGGGCAGATGTCGCCCACCTGAAGCTTCAGCCTTAGGGTAGAAGCGAATTTGTGGACAGTATCACTTTGCTTATCTAAATCTTCCTTGCGAACATCCATCTTGATTTTGGCGTCATGAATAGGGGCATCCATTGCAGCAGACGCTTCTATTTTCTTGTCAAGAGATGCCTTTCTTTCCGCAAGGTTCTTTCGGGATTTTTCGTATTCTGACTTTACAGAAGCAAGAATCTCGATACGTTCTTTTGCGGTTGCAATCTTTCCCAGCAGATCCTTTGTAATATCACGCTTTTCACGCAGTTCTGAGAGATTAAGATTTGCTACAGCTTCTTCCTTAACCATTACGTCCGATTCTTCTTTCTTGAAATCATCCTTTGCTTTCTGAGCTTCATCTTTTGCTTTCTCATAAGCAGGAGTAAGTTCTTCCGTCAGTTTCTTGTTCTCCGACTCTGTAGCTGCCTGGCTCTTCTTGATAGCTTTACGCCCCTCATCGATTGAATTTAAAAGTCCAACGATTATCTGGGCATTCTCATACACACTTGTCTTATCGATTTCCCCTGAGATGTAGGTTTCAATCTCATTGATTTCTGCTTCTAACTTTTCAATCTTGGTTTCTGCATATTTCTGTCCACCCAACAAGTTTGAGTAAGTCATTGCCAAGCCATCAAGAATATTCTTCTGCTCAGTTTGAGTGTCTGAGGCTTTCTTTGTCTCAGTCAGCCAGAGACGTGCATCGATAGTTGCATTCCAGTTATTAACGGTTTGTTCCTTTTGCTTGAAGGCCTCGCCATCAACGACTTCATTTGCGGTTCGCAGGGCATCAGCAGCATCGTTCATACCCTTGGTCAGTTCCTGATCTTTATTCAGCCAGTCTCGCTTCGCCAGATCCTTGTCGCTTCCTGTCTTAATTTCCTTAAATTGGTTATCAAGAATGGATAACTTTTCCAGCCTTTCAGCAATTTCTTCTTCCGAGAGTGTTCGAGTTCCTTCTACAATACGTTTTGCATCTTCCCAATCCTTTTTCTTTTGGTCGGTCAGTTCATATACCTTGGCACCAATCTTTGAATACACATCAACGCCTGTAATCTTCTCCAGAATCTGAGCCTTCTCATCATCCTTACTATTTAAGAATCTGGTGAACTCGCCTTGAGCAAGCATAGTGGTACGACAGAACTGATTGAAATCTAAACCTACTGCGGCTCGTATTTCATTTTTAATTTCTGTGTCCTTGGTCAAGGTAACATCTGTGTCAAGGTTCTTCAGTTCCCAGGTTTTTGTCTTTATGGAACCACTGACTTTCTTGTAGGCACGAGTTACAGCCCATGTGGCTTCATAGTTCACGCCATTACTACCAACAAATGTAAGCGATACATAGGCTTCTACTGTGTTTCGACGCAGCAGTTGGCGTGGATCATCAATCTTAACCTCTTTGTCCGCATCCATTGTTGCACCTTGCATCTTGGTGCTATAAAAGCGTGGCGTGTTTGCATAAAGAGCAAGACAGATGGCATCAAGAATTGTTGACTTGCCCGCACCGGTCTTTCCTGTAATCAGGAAAACTTCGCAATCAGCCAGTGGCTGTGCCTCAAAGTCGATAATTGCATCCTCAATAGATGCGATATTGTGTATCGTGAGCTTCTGGAATTCCATAGTGCTTTACTTTTTACTGATTCTACATTCTTTCCTCATCTTTGAGTGCTGAGAGCGTCTCATTGAAGAGTTCCTTCATGTCGTTATCGAACTCTATGCCCAGATCTTCGGCATACCGTTCGGCTATTTCGATAGGTTCTTCCGTTTTAAACTCTTGTACGGACATTACCTTTGCCTCTCTATGGTTCTTTTTCAGTCGTTGTGAATTGATGACGCAGAATCTGCATTTCTTGTCTTCACATATCATAAGTGCTTCTGCATTTGCCTCTACTGGTAGGAAATCATCAACCTCTACATTAAGTCTGATGTAGGCTTCAATATCATTTGGATAGTTTGCCAGCAGTTCTTTTGCATCTTCCCAAGTCGCCACTCCTTCTATTGGAAGAGTAACCAAAGGACGATGTGGGTTAATCTCAATCTCTTGGACTATGGGCTTCTCTCTATGTTCGGTAATCTCTACGATAGAAACAGAGTGCTTGTAGTTTTCATCGAAGGAAATAGGGATTGGTGTACCGCAATATCTGACATTATGTTTGCCCGAATGTATAAATTGTCCATGGTGTATGTGGCCGAGTGCCAGATAATCATATCCAGTACCCATGTCATCTAGATTATATGAATCAATGCCTCCTACTGCATATTCTGATGCGTTTTTATGTCCTACAAAGTCACAACCTCTGACTGTTGTGTGGGCAGTCATGACGACAGGTAGATTGTCGACATTTCTTGCTTCAACAATATCAAGCAAATCCTGGAATAGTCCTTTAGGCATATTTCTTTCGTTGACATATGGAATGGCTATTACATAGCCTTTTTCAGGTACCTCAATAATCATATCTTCCTTTTGGTTGGCATCTATGCTACCAATGGTGTAAACCTTTAGAGCCTTCCAAGGAGTACGGAAAATGTCGTGCTTAGTGCCGCTATCATGATTACCTGCTGTTATAATAATGGCCATCTCTGGGTTGGCCTTGTGTATCTCTACTAAAGCATTTGTAAACATCGTTTGTACGGCAGCTGACGGCTGAGGAGTGTGGTACACATCACCACAGAGCAAGAATACATCAGGCTTTTCTTGCTTGACGATATTAACCATTTGAAGTAGCATTACGATTTGTTCTTCAGTTCTATCGAAGTTATAAAGCGTATGACCCAGATGCCAGTCACTTGTATGGAGTATCTTCATAGTCAATCTATTTATTAACAAAATTTAAATTTGATGCAAAGGTAAGATAGGGTAGTCTCAAATTATGAGACAAGGTGTTGTTATTTTAATCTTCTATGTATTTTTCTTTAGACTAACAACATTTCTTACTTGTTGCAAAGCAAATTTTCTAACTATTGAAATATATTCGTTATAAATACGTATAATTTGAATTTATGATGCGCAAAAATACTAAAAAATCGTGAGAAAATTGCAAAATATGCAATAAAACGCATAGAACGTAAGATTAATCGCATCAAGGTTATGGCATTTAATTACTTTCCTGGACAACGTATTACCGTGAAGGACGAAAAATTCCTTATCGAAATAAGTTGTGCCAAATGATAAAAATGGCACAGTACTCAAGGTCTTGGCATCAGCGAGCTTGTCAAGTCTATTTCCCGATGCAAAAATGCTTAAAGATATTATGAAGAGTTTCTTTGCTATTAATCTGTGTACCAGTTATTTTACCTAATTCGTCAATGACTATTTTTAAATCTTCAGCTACGAGGTCGCCACTTAATTCCATATTAAGGGCATCAACGACACAAGAAAGACCATTGTGAGCCTTGGCAAGCGCATCATAATGGCGTGCATTCGTTACGATTACGGAATTTTCGGTAAGTTCAGGAATATCGGCAGCATCATAGATGAGCTGTTCGAGTACAGTAATGCCATAGCCCAACTTAGCTGAAATAGAAACTTCAACGACTTTTAAATCTTTCTCGAATGATTCAATGACAGGAATATTGCTTGTGGGCAATTCGGCGTTTGAATATTCTTTTGAGCTACTATGAGGCGTAGAATCTATGTTGATTCTAACAGAAGCAATATTTTCCGTTTCAAAAGACACATTTTTTTTATTAGAAGGAATTGCAGGTGTCGTGAGAGTTTGGTTGCCGTGTAAATCTGTTTTGTTTCTCACTATGATGAGTTTTTTATCTTTGCATCGATTTTGCATTTCTGATTTTTCATCTTCTGTGCAGTCTGTGTCAATTACCCAGAGGACGATTTGTGCCTGCCCCATCTTTTCGTATGCACGTTCGATACCGATTTGCTCAATACGGTCATTGGTTTGGCGAAGCCCGGCAGTATCTATGAAGAGAAAATCAACCCCTTTTATATTCATTGTATCTTCAATCACATCACGTGTTGTTCCGTGGATATCGCTGACAATAGCACGGTTGTCGCACAGAAGTTGATTGAGAAGGGTAGATTTACCTACATTTGTTTTCCCGACGATGGCAACAGGAATACCTTTTTTCAGAGCTTGTCCGGTTTTGAAAGAATGCGCAAGGGAAAGCACCTTTCTGTCTATGGTCTCTGCAAGAGTTTTCAGTTCAGTTCTATCTGCGAATTCAAGTTCTTCGTGGTCAGAAAAATCAAGTTCCAATTCCAAAAGGGAAGTCATTTTCAGAAGTTGCTCGCGAAGAGTTGCAAGTTCATTTGAAAAATGTCCTTTTAATTGTGAAAGTGCTATCTTATAGGAAGCCTTGTTAGTGGAAGAAATAAGGTCGGCAACAGCCTCTGCTTGTGATAAATCCATCTTTCCGTTAAAGTAAGCCCTTTGTGTAAATTCTCCGGGGTTAGCTTGACGGCATCCGACTTCAGTAAGTCGATGAAGAACCTGTTCGAGAATGTAGGCAGAGCCGTGGCAGGATATTTCAACGGCATCCTCCCCGGTATATGAATGTGGAGCACGCCAAAGAGAAACGATAACCTCGTCTATGGTTTTCCCCTCATTGTCGAGAATCTCCCCATAGTGAATAGTATTGGCTGGACTATTAGCAAGAGTTTTGGAGAAGACAGCATCGGCTATGGATATTGCATTGTTTCCTGAAATTCTTACGATGCCTATTGCGCCACCCGGTTGAGTGGCAAGTGCGCATATTGTATCAGCAGATATGAGTGAAGATGAGGACATTTCTTTTCGAGGAAGATGGATGTTTGTGAGTGACAATACAAAATCAAATAGAATTACCTTGGCAAAGAAATCCCCCTCTTGGAAAGGAGAGGGGGAAGGAGTTTAGATTCTTTCCAACACCTTGGTTATAAGACCATCAATAGTGTTCTTATAGCTTGGGTTCATTTCCTTTTCCAGACGGTTGGCAATTACCATACAGCAGGTAAGAGCTTTATGCCCCATAAGTTTTGAAAGACCGGATACTGCTGAGGATTCCATCTCGAAGTTGGTAATTTTCAATCCTTTATATGAGAACGATTCAATCTTTTCGTTAAGTTGTGGGTCAGCCAAAGGAACTCTGAGTCTGCGTCCCTGTGGGCCAAAGAAACCACCACAGGCGATGGTTGCACCACGCACCATATCGTCTTCTGCAATCTTTTCCAACAGTTCGTTGTCTGCATCTACCACGTATGGATTTCCAAGCTGTGGATTCCAATTTACGTGAGACTTGAACTGCTGTTCAAAATCCAAGTCGCAAGCCTCATTGCGTCCTGCGTAGAAGTTGAGAAGGCCGTCAAAACCGATGCTCTTCTGCGAAGCAACGTATGTTCCGATAGGCGTATTTTCTTGCAGACCACCACAAGTACCAATACGCACAAAGGTAAGCTGTCGCAGTTCTTCCTTTTCTTTTCTTGTCTCGAAATCAATGTTTGCCAAAGCATCCATTTCATTCAATACTATATCAACATTATCACATCCGATACCTGTGCTCTGAATTGTGATGCGCTTTTTGCGATAAGTTCCGGTAATAGTCCTGAACTCTCTGTTGCTAACTTCGCATTCAACGTTGTCAAAGTGTGAAGCCACTAATGCCACACGACCCGGATCGCCTACAAGGATAATCTTGTCGGCCAAATCCTTAGGTTTCAGATGAAGATGGAATACACTACCGTCATCATTGATTATCAGTTCGGATGGTGCAAAAAAGTTTTGTGCCATAAATATAAAGATTTGGTAATTATAAACTATGTATGTTATGAATAGCAAAGTTAGTGTTTTTTTTCAACTTAATGAAGAAAAGTTGAAGGTTTTTGTTTTGATTTTGCTTATTTTTCAAGATTAGAAGCATATCATCTAAAATAATTTTCTAATTTACTTTTTATTTCCTCTATTTTACTGGAAGAATTGTCATACATTTTTTTACGTTTAGCTCTCTTTATAATTTCTTCGATTAATTCTGTTTGATTATTCAAGTAACAAACTGCTAAAATATATGCCATCGGATATCCATAATTATCAGGATATTCTATAATATCATCAATTAAAGTCATTGAATTTGATAGGAAATTTTGGATTCTTGGTAGATATAACTCATTTACTTTTTCAATAATTTCGATGCATTTATTTTCAATATTATCTTCTTCATTGAAACTTACAGTTCCTTTTGAATAAAAATTATGGGATTAGTAATATAATGAAGTAAAGCCAAAATAACAATCAGGTAAATTTGCTTTTGCCTTATATGATAGATTCAGATTATCTATAAGTTTTGTTATTCTTAATGCACCTTTCATTTCTTGCCCAAAACGACAAGAAATATACATTCCTAATTGAGATCCGAAATCAGCAAATTTACTTGAAACAAAAGTATATCCTAAATATCCAATTTCATCTTTTGATGATATAAAAGTTATTGAATTGTCTTTATATTTTGTTTCTATACCATTAAATTGCATTTTCATACTATGCAATTTTAATTCTTTTTGAATCTGTTTTCTTAAATTATTCATTTTATAGTATTGCTATATATCCTTACTGTTTATTTCCAAATATTAACGCTCGGACAATCATTTCAGGCAGATAAATACGCGGCTTTGCAAGTAACCAAAGAATGAAGAACATTCTTCGCAAGAATACAATACAAACGTGCGAAGATTGCACTGCATTCTTCGCACGTTTAGAATCAGAAATATTATCTGTTGATTTTCAGTTGTTTGCAACGCATATCACAATTGAAACATTGTATAATCTTGAATAGCAGTAAGATGAAAAACAACGATATGTGCAAAATTGCCCGTTATCAGGTATTTTATGACTTTAATTTTGCAGTAAATCCTGAGTCATATTCGCTGCTGCCCTTCGTCCATCGCCCATAGCGAGGATTACGGTTGCACCACCTCTGGCAATGTCGCCACCTGCATAGATGTCAGATTTTGAGCTTCGCTGTTCTTCGTCTACAATAATCCAGTTTTTCTTTCCCAGTTCAAGACCTTCGATAGACTTAGGCAGGAGAGGATTGGGCGATACACCTACTGCAACTATTACCTGATCGCACTCAATAGTAATGGTTTTTCCTGTCGTTTTCGGACTTCTACGACCACTTTCATCAGGCTCGCCAAGCTCCATAATATCAAGTACAACGGCTCTTACGCGTCCATCCTGATCGGAAAGATATTCTTTCGGATTGTGAAGAGTCATAAACTTTACCCCTTCTTCCTTGATGAGCTTTCGCTCTTCAAAGCAAGCGGGCATTTCCTCTTCCGAACGACGATAGACCAAGGTAACCTCAGCACCTAATCTTCGAGCCGTGGCGCAAGAGTCCATTGCTGTGTTTCCACCTCCCACAACTACCACTCGTCTACCAAGTTTGATAGGTGTTTCCGTGTCAGGACGGTCTGCATCCATTAGGTTCACACGCATCAGATATTCATTCGCCGAATAAATGTTGAGCAAATTCTCTCCGGGAATATTCATAAAGTTAGGTGTGCCGGCTCCTGTTCCAATGAAGAAAGCCTTGAAACCTTCTTTTCGGAGTTCATCTATCGTGATGGTTTTTCCAACTATGCAATCCGTGTGGAATTTAACGTCCAAAGCCCTGAGCTTGTCAATCTCAAACTCCACAACACGGCTCGGAAGTCTGAATTCAGGAATACCATATTTCAGCACACCACCCAATTCGTGCAATGCTTCAAAGATATGGACTTCAAATCCATTCTTAGCCATATCAGCAGCAAAGCTGAGTCCGGCAGGACCTGAACCGATTGCCGCTACCTTTATTCCATTTGAAGGAGCTTTCTCAGGATTCTTATAGAGATTATTCTCGCGCTCGTAGTCAGCAACGAATCTTTCCAGACTTCCGATGGCAACAGCCGGACGATTCATCTTGAGATGGATGCAACTTCCTTCGCATTGTTCTTCCTGTGGGCACACACGTCCACATACTGCCGGGAGAGAGGTGGTAGACCTCAAGACCTCAGCAGCTGCAAGAAACTCTCCACGTTCAATGTTTTTGATGAATGAAGGGATATTATTGCCTGCTGGACAGCCTATTACGCAAGTAGGCTTAGCACAGTCGAGACATCTTTTAGCTTCCATCATAGCCATTTCTTTGGTAAATCCGGTTGTAACCTCGTTGATTCTTGTCGTGATACGGTAATCCGGATCCAGAGTAGGCATCGGTGTGCGTTCCAAAGCCATTCGTTCCTTTGGTTTTATGGCGGCACGGAGTTCTTTACGCCATTCAGAATCCCTGTTGGTAAGTTCTTCAAGCGTTTCTGAATTAAATTCGTGTTCGGAAGTTTCAACGCTGATAAGTGAAGAATCTGTAACATCTTCTTTTATCGGATGAGTGTCTTTTACCAGTTTGGTTCTGTCCGTTCTTCTTATCACTTCTTCCCAATCAACAAGACTTCCGTCGAAACTCGGACCGTCAATGCAGGAGAATTTCATTTTCCCGTTGATGGTAAGTCTGCAAGCTCCGCAAATGCCAGTACCGTCAAGCATCGTGGAATACAATGAGATTGTGGTAGGAATATTCTTGTTCTTGGCCTCTTCACAGCACGCCTGCATAAGCTTCGGCGATGCAATGATGTAGATTTTATCTATTTTTTCTTTCTTGCTGAAGTATTCAATAGAATCTTCTATACTTGCTTTTATGCCAAGACTGCCATCCTCGGTTATGATTAATGTCTCATTGCTTACCTGTTTCGCTTCTTCGGCGAGAATTAAAGACTTTTCTGAATGTGCATAGATACAGGTAAGCACCTTGTTGTCAGCTTCTTTCAATGCCTTTATGGTAGGCATCAAAGCAGCTATACCCGATTCATCACCGATACATAGTATATTGCAGTTCTTCTCTAAAGAGACCGGAGTACCTAAAGGACCGAGTGCATCTGCAATGGTATCTCCTTCCTTCATAGCAATGATGGAAGAAAAGTCCTTGTTCGTACTTGTTGAAATCAGTGTTACGCAGCCTTTTGCGTGATCTACGTCGTAGATTGGCAAGGGAACGCGTTCACTTTTTTCGTTGATACGGATAATAACAAAGTTGCCGGGTCTTGTGTTTCTTGCAACTATCGGTGCTTCTAATTCTATGAAGCAAATGTCATTAGAAATTCGGTTTATGCCTATAATCTTGTTCATAAGCCATAAGGGTTAACTTAATAATTATTTCATATTTATTTGATAAGATTCTTGATCAGTATTGATTGTTTAAGACTAATCGCAATCTTTATTTTTGTTCACAGTCAGATTTTTCATAATTGTTTTCATTTAAGTTAAGTATTAAGGGTTTTATGTTTCGATATATTCCCGTTGGCTTTGAACCAACGGGAAATGTATCTTAGAAATTCTTATCGTCGAGCATTTCAAAACCGCAGTATGGTACGAGTGCCTTTGGGACTCTGATGCCTTCCGGGGTCTGATTGTTCTCAATGATTGCTGCTACTATACGTGGCAATGCCAGCGCAGAACCGTTCAATGTATGGCAGAGTTCAATCTTCTTGTCGTCTGAATGACGGAAACGACAATGCAGACGATTTGCCTGATAGCTTTCAAAATTGGATACCGAACTTACTTCCAACCATCTTTCCTGTGCTGCACTCCATACCTCGAAGTCGTAGCAGATAGATGAAGTGAAACTCATATCGCCACCACAGAGCAGGAGAATGTGGTAGGGGAGTTCAAGTTTCTTGAGAAGTCCTTCTACGTGCTCTAACATTTCTTTGAGGGAATCATAGGAGTGCTGAGGAGTATCGATACGGACGATTTCCACCTTATCGAACTGATGCAGACGATTGAGTCCGCGAACGTCCTTTCCATAGCTTCCCGCTTCGCGACGGAAACAAGATGAATAGGCGCAACGCTTGATTGGAAGAGCTTTTTCGTCGAGAATTTCATCACGGAAGATGTTTGTAACCGGGACTTCTGCCGTAGGGATGAGGTATAAATCATCGAGTTGGGCGTGATACATCTGTCCTTCTTTGTCGGGAAGCTGACCTGTGCCTAATCCTGATGCTTGATTAACAAGCAATGGAGGCTGAACCTCAAGGTAGCCGCTCTTACGTGCTTCTTCGAGGAAAAAAGCCTCCAAAGCACGCTGGAAACGTGCCATCTTGCCAATATAGATAGGGAATCCGGCACCGGTAATCTTTACGCCTAAATCGAAATCAACGAGGTTGTATTTCTTGCAAAAATCCCAATGACAGAGTGCTTCGCCTTCCAAGGCAGGCTTTTCTCCACCTTCGCGTATCACAACATTCTGACTGGCATCTTTTCCTTCGGGTACGTTTTCGTTTGCTATATTAGGAATCGTGAGCAGAATTTCGGTCATATCCTGCTGTGCCTTGTCCATTTCTTCTTGGAAAGTCTTGTCGGCAATCTTCAATTCAGCAACCTGATTCTTGATTTCGTTTGCTTCATCCTTCTTGCCCTCTTTCATCAAGCTTCCAATCTGCTTTGAAAGTTGATTCTGTTGCTGTTTGTTATTGTCGAGCTTCTGTTGGCATTCACGTCGAGTCTTATCAAAATCCAATACTTTTTCGATAGCCTCGCGAGCACCGGCAAAATGCTTCTTCTCGAGTCCTTTAATTACACGTTCAGTTTCTTCACTGATGAGCTTTAATGTAAGCATACGTCTTTACAATTTTTTATATCTATATTTGACAACAAAGTTACAAAAAAAAATAGAATATGAATTAAAAGTACAAAGTATTTTGTTTCAGAAATGATTATGTGTGCTATAATTGGAAGGAGAAAAAATAATTTAGGGAATGCCATTGAGTGAAATTAGTTTCTCCATAGGAATTACCCCATCTCTATTTCTCGCTCATATCTTCAATGAAATTGTACCATTTTGACCCAACAGAATGGTTATAATAACAGATTGATAGAAACACAATTTATAAATGACCGAAGAATGGCGAGTAATCTTCGCAAGATTGCCTTGCATTCTTGCGAAAAATGAAATGCAATCTTCGCACGTTTGGAAAGAAAGAAAAACTCTGTTGATTTTCAACTATTTAGGATATGCTCGGCATTTGAAGATTGATACAGCTTCAAATTACAATCTGATGGTTATATTGAAACATAGAATGCTCGTTGTCAGCATTCTGTGGATTTAATCTATACAAAAGATTTATGCACTGCTTATTTGAGTTTGCAGATTGTATGTTTATTGAAAGCATAAATCCCAAATCTCGAATGGAGAATTGGGATTATGTTGTTTGTTTGGAATAGTTTTTTATTTGCTTAAGCTTCTGGTGTTACGTGCTTAGCTGCGTAAGCCTCCTCAGAAAGTACAGAGACTGTGCTCTTGTTGTACTTACCTCTGTGGAAAGATACGATACCGTCTGCAAGTGCATAGAGTGTATCATCCTTACCTTGAGCTACATTCTCACCAGGATAGTGCTGATTACCACGCTGGCGAACGATAATGTTGCCTGCAATAATCTTCTGACCACCACCGATTTTAACACCTAAACGCTTTGAATGTGATTCGCGACCGTTCTTAGAACTACCGACACCTTTTTTATGAGCCATTTCTTGTCCTCCTAAATTTTAAGCGTTAATTGTTTTAATCTCAACCTGAGTGTACTGTGCGCGATGACCATTCTTCTTGCGATAGTCCTTACGACGCTTCATCTTGAAGACGATGATCTTTTCGCCCTTCACGAGTGGATTAACCACCTCAGCTACTACTTTCGCACCACTGACAGTAGGTGCGCCAACTGTGACTGTTCCATCGTTGTCTACGAGGAGAACCTTGTCAAACTCAACAGTCTTGCCTTCTTCCGCATCCTTGATGTGGTTTACGAAAAGCTTCTTTCCTTCCTCAGCCTTGAACTGCTGACCGTTAATTTCTACAATTGCGTACATTTTATTTATTGTAAACGGTTTCACCGATAGGCGACAGAGCATCTTTCCTGTACTTACACGAGCCTAATCGGCATAAAACGGATGCAAAGTTACAAAAAATCAACGGACTATATTTCCAATATTTGGTTCATAGCAATATGTTTAGCATTAATTAACGAATAATGTGAGTAGATGGATTCCATTGTATATTCAAATTAAATAATTACTTTTACACACGTTAACAACACCAAGGTGTGGAATAAGGCCGAAATTCCATTTGTCATAAGACAGTTGCTTATGTTCCGCCCCCACACCTTTACATCCGAAACCGGACAGTTCATTGGGCTTTAACCCTGCATTTGCAATGATGGTTCCACGATGTCTGGGATGTTGCATTATACATTAAATCGTTACAGTTATGACTTACATTGGAATTGACGTCAGCAAGGACACTTTCGTGGTGGCTTACTCGCCGGAGAAGACCCGCGAGACGAGAACGTTCAAGAACACCACCAAGGGTATTCACGAGTTCATCCAAACTATCTCCAAGGACGAGCACCATTGCGTCATGGAGGCCACGGGCAACTACAGTGCATCTGCTTTCCGAGGCAGGCATCACCACCAGTTTGGAGAATCCGCTCAAGGTGCAGAACTTCGCCCGTGTCATGCTCTCCGCCGTCAAGACGGATGAGACAGACGCCCGCCTGATTGCCCTCTATGGGGAGAAGATGAATCCTGCGCCATACAAGCTGCGCAGTGATGCCATCCTTACCCTGAAGCAGAAACGCACGGTTATCCGCCAGCTCAAGAAGCAGCTCATTGCCACAAAGAACCTCAAGGGTTCCATGGAAGTGCTGCCGTTCTTTGATTCCAAGTGTAGGAAGTCCATTGAGCAGACCATCGCCTTCCTTGAAAAGCAGATTAAACACCTCGAAGAGGATCTTTCCGTATTGGCCAAGAGCGAGTACAAGAAGCAGATGGATTTGCTCACTTCCGTCAAGGGCATCGGTGTTACCCTCGCTGCCGCGCTCATCATGGCTACCGGCGGGTTCACCTACTTTGACAATGCCAAGCAGCTCACCCGTTATCTGGGTCTGTCGCCGACTTATCAGCAGTCCGGTACCTCTGTCAATTTCAAAGGTCACATCAACCGAAACGGAGACTCTTCATTGAGGAGCCAGCTCTACGTGGCGGCATTCTCCTCGCTAAGGTGCAATGCCGAGTGAAAAGCCTGTTACGACCGTCTGCGGTCTAACGGAAAGCCAGGGAAGGTCGCTGTCATTGCCGTGGCAAACAAACTCGTCCGGCAGGCTTTTGCCGTAGTCGCGCAGGAGAAACCTTATGTTGACGGCTATGTCTCCACATTGAGGTTGGCTCCTGCATCCTCGGAAACAGGTAAAGGATAAAATCCAATACCTGAAAACACCGAGGGGATTGGGGGCGAGCAGCCCTCATGGGAAGGGGTTCGTGTTAAAAACACTTAATCATATTCAGTTTTCTTATTACAGTTCATAAGCATTTGTAAAGTCATAATGTTTGTACATTAGTAATTTCATTAATGTTATAAATATAGATTCCTTGTAGAAAGATTAGAGTGAACAATAAAGAAAAAAGGCGTGCTAAGATTATTCTTGCACACCTAATTTTTCAATATCTTTATAATGAATTATCCGTTCATAGACAAGAGAAATTCATCATTGTCTTGGGTACGTGTCATTCTGTCGTGAATAGAATTCATTGCTTCAATAGGATTCATATCGGCAATGTACTTGCGCAAAATCCACATACGATCCATTGTTGTCTTATCCTGCAAGAGGTCGTCGCGACGTGTACTTGAAGCAACAAGATTGACAGATGGGAATATTCGCTTGTTGCTGAGAGAACGATCTAATTGGAGTTCCATATTACCGGTACCCTTGAATTCTTCAAAGATAACCTCATCCATCTTTGAACCTGTGTCAATCAATGCCGTAGCAATGATGGTAAGCGAACCTCCGCCTTCAATATTACGGGCAGCACCGAAGAAACGCTTAGGTTTCTGCAATGCATTTGCATCCACACCACCGGTAAGCACCTTGCCGGAAGCAGGAGCTACCGTATTGTATGCACGTGCAAGGCGTGTGATAGAATCGAGGAAGATAACTACATCGTGTCCACATTCCACCATTCGTTTTGCCTTCTCCAATACGATACCTGCAATTTTTACGTGGCGTTCGGCCGGTTCGTCAAATGTTGATGCAATCACTTCGGCATTTACCGTGCGAGCCATATCCGTTACTTCTTCTGGACGCTCGTCAATAAGGAGCATCATCAGGTAGGCTTCAGGATGATTTGCAGCAATTGCGTTTGCAATGTCTTTCATCAATATGGTTTTACCGGTCTTTGGCTGGGCAACAATCAACGCACGCTGACCCTTACCGATAGGAGAGAAAAGGTCTACGATACGCGTAGAAAGATTGGTTGTTTTAGAATCTCCACACAACGAGAATTTTTCTTCAGGGAAAAGTGGTGTGAGGTGTTCAAAGGAAACTCTGTCGCGCACCTGTGAGGGTTCACGACCATTTATCTTGTCGATGCTTGTAAGTGGGAAATACTTTTCGCCCTCGTGTGGAGGACGAACGTGGCATTCCACAACATCGCCAGTCTTCAAGCCATAATGTTTTACCTGATTTGCAGATACATAAACATCGTCTGGAGAAGAAAGGTAGTTGTAATCGCTTGAACGGAGGAATCCATATCCATCGGGCATCACTTCCAATACGCCGTTTGCCTTTACAATATCTGTGAAATCAAATAAAGGTGCAGTTGATTGTGGCGCAGATGCCTGCTGATAGTTTTGTGCAGGGGCAGCAGGAGCTTGGTAGGAAGATGCAATAGGACGGTCGAACATGTCAAAGTTTGGCACGGCACCCTGATCTTCGATAGGAATATCAACAACTGTGATAAAGTCTGTTCCGTCTCCTGGGTCGCCAGCCCATACACCATCGGCTATTGCTTGGAGATTTTCTTCTGAATGTTCATTATTGTGAGCATTGACTTTAGCTTGAAGTTGAGACAGCAAATCCTCATTGTTGCCTTCTTCCATTGAAATTCCAGAAGCAAACTGAGCCTCTGGGATGAAATCGTCGCTTATTTGTTCTTGAGAGATATTCTCTTCAATAGTTTCTTCTTGTGGTTGTATCGTGTCGATAACGTCCTGTGGCGAGTCTTCCATAGGAGTTTCCATAATCTGCTCTTCCATAACGGCGGACTCTTCTACTTTAACTTTTGGCTTGCGTCCACGTTTCTTGGGGGCAGGAGTTTCTTCTTCCTTCTTTTCTTCTGCAACAGGTTCCGCCGGCATATCCTTGAAAAGTGCAGGCTGTGGACTATTTCCGGCAGGTTTATTGTTCTGTACATCAAAGTTCTCACCATCTTTGCCGTGTACGGTATAAACCTTATCGGTATCCTTTCTCGTGATACGTGTACGCTTGCGTTTTGTGGTTTCAAGCGGGTGTGTTGCTCCGGCATCTACTGCCTGTCTGTCCAAGATTGCATATATTATAGAGTCCTTATCATCGCCTTTCTTGTATTCAGCTTGAATGTCTTTTGCGATAATTTCCAATTCGGCAATATCTTTGCCTAACAGTTCTTCTTTACTTAACATATAGTAATATGTGTACGAATTATATATAAATGTGAGAAATAGTGTTTCCGGAATGGAAACATAATGTGTTTAAAACTTCTGCAAAGTTAATTGATTTATTTTATTTCTCCAAGAGAAAATTATATTTTTTATTCCAATTCGGCTAATTCTAACCATCTCATCTCTTTTTCGTCGAGTTCATCTTTTAATTTTGGAAGGATTTTGCTTTTTTCAGTAAGTTCCTCTACATTCAGACTGCCCGAACAGAGTTGATCTTCCATTGTCCTGATGGTTTGTTCTAATTCTTTTATCTCCTTACTGAGCTGTTCGTATTCACGTTTTTCCTTATAGCTCATCTTCTTTCGCGTATCGTTGCGATAGTCTTTTGATGAACCAGAGCCTTTTACCACCGTTTTTTGTTTTGCAGTTTCTTCTTCACTCTTGAGTGATTGGAAATCACGGAATTGCGTATAGTTGCCCGGAAAGTCCTTTAGTTCGCCTTCTCCTTTGAAAACGAGAAGATGGTCTACCACCTTGTCCATAAAATAACGGTCGTGGGAAACGACTATTACGCAGCCCGGGAAGTCCTGAAGATATTCTTCCAAAACCTGTAATGTTTGAATGTCAAGGTCGTTTGTAGGTTCGTCGAGAATGAGAAAGTTTGGATTCTTCATCAATACCGTGCAGAGATAAAGTTTTCTTCTTTCTCCTCCTGACAGTTTTGCCACATAGTTGTGTTGCTGTTCTGGTGGAAAAAGGAAATGATTCAGGAATTGAGAAGCTGTCATGTACCTTCCTCCTCCCAAATCTATATAATCAGCTATGTCGGTAATGATGTCTATTACCTTTTGGTCTTCACGGAATTTCAATCCGTCCTGAGAGAAATAACCAAACTTTACGGTCTCGCCGATGTCAAATCTTCCACTGTCTGGAGCAACAAGGCCGAGCAGCATCTTTATAAACGTAGATTTCCCCGTACCATTATTTCCCACAATACCCATTTTCTCGAAACGGGCAAAGTTGTAATAGAAATCTTTCAGAATGACTTTCTCGTCAAAAGCCTTCGAAACATATTGAGACTCAAATATCTTGCTGCCTATATATACATTTGAAGATTTCAAACGAATCTGTCGTTCTTCTATCTTCTGCTTCGCTTTCGCTTCCAAGTCATAGAATGCTTTTTCCCTGTAACGAGCCTTGTGTCCACGAGCCTGTGGCTGCCGTCTCATCCATTCCAACTCGGTTCGGTAGAGATTGTTTGCACGTGCAATTTCAGCACGAGCATTGGCTATGCGCTCCTGACGCTTCTCAAGATAATAGGAGTAATTGCCTCGGTAAGTATAGATGGTTTTGTCGTCGAGTTCCAAAATGAGATTACAAACATTATCGAGAAAATAACGATCGTGCGTAACCATCAGTAAAGTCTTGGTTCCTCGCGAAAGATATCCTTCCAACCATTCTATCATATCAAGGTCAAGATGATTGGTAGGTTCGTCAAGAATCAATAAGTCGGGTTCAAGAATCAATACATTCGCCAATGCAACGCGCTTTTGCTGACCACCACTCAACTGACTCATCAATTGTTCCAAATTGGTAATCTTCAGCATTGTGAGAATCTGCTTTGCCTTCAACATCTTTTCAGCATCGCCTTCGTGATTGAAACAGGCATCGAGCACGGTGTCTGTCGGTTCAAAATAGGGATTCTGTTCCAGACAGGCCACGCGAAGATCGTTCTTATAGATTATAGCCCCCGATTCGTAGCCCTCTTTTCCGGTGAGGATAGACAGGAGTGTACTCTTTCCCGTACCGTTCTGAGCTATAAGCCCAACGTGCTGACCTTCAGCAATGGAGAAAGATATATTATTGAAAAGTACCTGTGAGCCAAAGCGTTTGGTCAATTTCTGTACGTCAAGATATGGAATCACCGCCATTGAATATCAGTTCGTTTAAAGTGATTATTCAGATACTACCTCTGTAATCTCTTCCTTGGAGTCTTCGTAGAGAGAGGCATTGATTTCATCAATATAGTCCAATACTTCATCACGCCCTAATTTTGTCTCTGCTGATGTGAGGAAATAGGGTGGGAGCATTTCCCATCTGTCTTTCAAGGCGTTCATCCATTGCAAGGCATTGGTCTTTGCACGGCCAGCAGTCAGCTTATCGGCTTTGGTGAAGATGATGGAGAAGGGCACATTGCTTTCGCCCAACCAATCAATAAACTCCCTGTCAATTTTCTGCTGCTCGTGTCTTATATCAATCAGGACAAAAAGATTTATCAGTTGCTTTCGTTGGAGAATATATTGTGTAATCATCTGTTCCAACTTATTGCGCATCGTCTTTGAATTTTTGGCATAGCCATATCCCGGAAGGTCTACCAGATACCATTCATTATTGATAATGAAATGATTGATGAGCAAGGTCTTTCCGGGTTTTGAAGAAGTCTTTGCCAGTCCCTTGTGATTGCAAAGCATATTGATGAGACTGGACTTCCCCACGTTGGAACGTCCGATAAACGCATATTCTGGTTTGGTATCGTTGGGGCATTTCGACACAGTAGGTGCAGAAATGGTAAATTCTGACTTTTTGATAATCATAATAATGAATGGTAATGTTTGTGTATGGATAGAGCCTGTCAGACATAATGAATAGTTAACACATTGTCTATCCTCGTGCAAAGATACTAAAAAGTTGGTAGTTACCTATGCGACTTAATAGTTTTTTTGTAATTTTGCAGAAAAGATGAGCAATGAAAGAAATTAATTGGGGCTTTATCGGATGTGGGGAAGTAACGGACCTGAAATCAGGTCCGGCATTCAATCTTGTGCAAGGTTCGCATGTTGAGGCTGTCTTCAGCCGAAGCGGGGAGAAAGCAAAATCGTATGCTTCCCGCCATAATATAAAGAGGTGGTACACGGATGCGCAACTTTTGATAGACAATCCCAAAGTCAATGCCGTTTATATCGCAACTCCCCCTTCCGTTCACGCCACATACGCGATAATGGCATTGCGTGCAGGCAAGCCCTGCTATATAGAGAAGCCGTTGGCAGCCTCTTACGAGGATTGTGTGCGCATCAACCGTGTGGCGGAAGAAACGGGAGTGCCCTGTTTCGTGGCTTATTACCGACGCTATCTGCCTTATTTTGAGAAAGTAAAGGAAATTGTGGAGAGTGGCAAGATTGGCAAAATCCTTACAGTTCAGGTAAGATTTGCCGTGCCTCCTCGCGACCTTGACTATAAACAGAACGAACAGTTGCCTTGGAGACTTCAGTCTCATATCTCCGGTGGAGGCTACTTCTATGATTTGGCTCCACATCAATTAGACTTGCTTCAGAATTTCTTTGGCGTTATCGTAAAGGCACACGGTTATACCGCAAACAGGGCAGGGCTATACAATGTAGAAGATACCGTAAATGCTATATTTACGTTTGAAAATGGTCTGAACGGAAGTGGAGCGTGGTGTTTTGCCTCTCACGAAAGTGGGCGCGAAGACCGTATTGAAATTTTCGGAAAAGAGGGACGCGTGGCATTCTCTGTTTACAACTATGCTCCCATACATCTTTATACTAGTGCAGGGAGACAAGACATCGTGGTTCCTAATCCTGATCACGTGCAGTTGCCTATAATAAAGTCAGTGATTGAAGACTTGCAGGGATTTGGCAAGTGTGAATGTACGAGTATCAGTGCCACGCCCACCAACTGGGTGATGGACCGTATTCTTGGCAAGATTTAAATGGACAGATTGGATTTTTCCAGATACATATTTCAAAGGCTGTTTGCAGGTATTTTCTTTTTTATGCTTGCGAACCAGCTTGTCTTTTCCAAAACTTCATTTGTAGGACTTGTCCCTGACAGTGTGAAATGGATGCGCGTGGACACCACAAAGAACTGGTATCACAGGAAATTGCGCAATGCGGAAAAGGTGGTTCATAGATTCAATGAGATTGACACGAGCTACATTGAACCACAGCATTACAACTTTACCGTAATGCTTCAGAACACCAATACCTACGAGGTGTATAGGCTCAACAGTAAGAGTGGACAGAGCATTACCTTTGCTCCTGAAGCCAATATAAGAATCGGACCTTACTTTGGTTGGAGATGGATATTCCTTGGATACACGCTCGACATTAAACACTTGGATTTGACACACAGCGACCGTCAGCGTCAGGAATACGACCTGAGCCTTTACAGTTCTATGCTTGGTCTGGATTTGTATTACCGAAAGACTGGAAACGACTATAAGATTCGCCAGATGGATCTTGGCAAGGATATTGATACAGACCCCGTCATAGGTGCGGGCTTCGGAGGCTTAACGTCTACTATCAAGGGCTTCAACATCTATTATATCTTCAACCATCGTCGTTTCTCTTATCCTGCTGCGTTCAGTCAAAGCACCGTTCAGCGCATTTCAGCCGGAAGTCCTCTTTTGGGAATAGGCTATACAAAACATACATTGTCTGTGGACTGGGCTTCGCTTGACAAACTTGTGAATGAACGGATTGGCATAAACAGAAAAAATATCGGCATCGACAGTACGCTGATGTTCGGAACGGTAGAATATACGGATATTTCCCTCAGTGGAGGATATGCCTATAACTGGGTTTTTGCCCGGAACTGGTTGCTTGCAGCATCTGTTTCCGTTGGCTTGGCATATAAGCGAAGCAAGGGAGACGTGGAGAATAAAGGCTTTTCATTCCGTGAATTTTCGTTCAAAAACATCAACATTGACGGCATTGGCAGGTTCGGCCTTGTATGGAACAATACGAAGTGGTATGCAGGATTGAGTTCTGTTCTCCACGCCTACAATTATCGGAGAAGCCAATTCTCTACCAATAATTTCTTCGGAAATGTGAGCTTGTATGCAGGTTTCAATTTCGGAAGCAAGAACAAGAAGAAAAAGAAAAACAAAAATAAGGATTGACAATGAATAAGATTTATGCTTTAATTGTCGGAGTAGCATTTCTGACTTCGTGCTCGGTAAAGGCGGGGAAAAACGAAGGAAATGAATTGCAAAAAGGAGAATCCACTCAGACGGAAATGACGCTTGCTGGAGAAAAGGATAGTGCTGAATACGAAATTCAGGCTTCACAGGAAGACAAGAGAAGAGTAGAGCAGTTGCTGAAAGAGCTTGTTCCGCTGCGAAACCAACTCTCTTCTGAAGAACTTATATTAAAGGTGGCCCGAAAGTTTATCGGCATTCCCTATGTGGCACATACTCTGGACAAGAATACGAGCGAGAAACTCGTTGTGAATCTTCGGGAAATGGACTGCACCACCTATCTTGAAAATGTTGTGGCACTTTGTCTTTGTGTGAACGACAACACAACGGATTTCGACGATTTTGCCACACGGCTGATGCAGATTCGTTACCGTGGTGGAGAGTTGAGCTATGAAAATCGCCTGCACTACTATCAATGGTGGGTGAGTGACAATGAGGCTATGGGCTTCGTGAAGGAAATCAATGCTCCCAACCCTCCTTTTACTGGTGTTCAGACATTGAAAATCAACTATATGAGCACCAATTACGGTTCGTATGATATGCTGAAGAATAATCCTTCCCGAGTGAAACAGCTCAAGGCTATTGAAGACAAAACCAACGGAACCAAAGTCAATTATATTCCCAAGGCTCAACTGAAGAATACAAATTTGCTTCGCGAGATTATTCACGATGGCGACCTGATAGCACTCACAACCAACAAGAAGAATCTCGATACCACTCATTTGGGTATAGCCGTGTGGCATAAGGACGGACTCTATCTCCTCAATGCCTCAAGTTTGAAGAAGAACGGCAAGAGCGTGGTAGAACCTGACGAAACACTCTACACCTATTTGTCTTCCAGAGACTATAATCCCGGCATCCGTGTTGCACGAATCCAGTTGCCGTATATAGGCAAGTAAGAGTATTTGGGTATATATTTTCAAGATAAAAACCTTGAGATTGATGCTTAAATGAAACTCCACCATTGCAAATCTGCGATGGTGGAGTTTTCTTATATCAATAAATTAAGATTTTAATTTGAATGAATTTTCGATGCTTGAGATTTCGGCGGTAAAACCTTTGTCAATCTGTAATCGTTTCTCTACCTGTGAGCAACTGTGAATAACCGTACTGTGGTCGCGGTTGCCTACCAGTTTGCCTATTCTGCTTGCCGGCATTTTGGTAAACTTCTGAGCGAGATACATACTTACCTGACGGGCAATTACGATATCCTGCTTGCGAGACCGTGAATTGACTGCTGTTGCTGACACATTAAAATGTGTGCATACTTTCTCTACGATGTCATCAACCGTCAGAGGCTCATCATCAATCTTCACGGCACGCTTTATCACTCGTTCTGCCAGACGCATATCAATGTTGCTGTTATACACAACGCTGTAAGCTAAAAGGGAATTGATGACGCCCTGAAGGTCTCTGACGCTGCCGTTGGCAGTCTCTGCAATAAACTGAATAACGTCGTCAGGAATTGTCAATCCATCGCGCTTAATCTTCGCTTTGAGAATGTCCACACACAGCTGTACGTTTGGCTTCTCCAACTCTGCAATCAGACCACAGGCAAAACGAGTGAGCAAACGGTCGTTCATACCCTTGAGCTCAACCGGAGGACGGTCGGATGCAAGGATAATGCGCTTGTTGTTTCTGAACAAGTGGTTGAAGATGTGGAAGAATGTGTCCTGAGTTTTGGTTGCAGTCATCCACTCCTGAATGTCATCCACAATCAGAACGTCGATGGCCTGATAGAAATTGATGAAATCATTCGTGGTGTTATTCAAGACTGAATTGGTGTATTGTACCTGAAACAGGCGTGCCGAGATATACAATACTCGTTTCTGTGGATACAGGTGCTTGATATGCAGGCCTATCGCATTGATAAGGTGGGTCTTGCCGCAGCCTGACGGACCGTAGATGAACATCGGATTGAACTGCGATGTGTTCGGATGCTCGGCTATTGACAATCCGATAGAACGCGGCAGTTTGTTGCTGTCGCCCTCAATATAGTTGTTGAATGACTTGTGTGGGTCGAGCTGAGTGTCAATATCCTGCGGAGCAACATCTAATGGAGTAGGACTTTGGTTGCCACGCTGCGTAGGACGTTGCGATGCAATCTGCTCAACGGGTTCTGACTGAATATCTTGGGTAAGGTTGTGAGCCTTATCGGTCAATACACGATAAGTCAGTCTGATTCTGCGCTCAAAGACACGGGTAAGCGTCTTGCTCATAAGTGAAACATAGTTCTCTTCCAAATACTCATAGACGAATGAGCTTGGAACCTGTACCAACAAAGTACTTGACTCCTCGTCAAAGGACTCAAATACTATTGGCTTGAACCACGTTTTAAATTGCTGCTCCGTAACATTCTCTTTTATAAGTAAAAGAGTTTGATTCCAGAGAGCATTGGGCTGAACATTCATACTTACTTTAAAATATATAATATGTCTTTCGACCGTATTATTGACTTTCAACAAATTTTCATTTGCAGTGCAAAGATACTAAAAAAGCACCAATGAGAAAAATACTCCGGAAGATAGATTTTTTTTATTGAAACTTCTAACTATACTATTTCTACACACTTTAGATGGATTTGTGAAAAATAGTGGATGCTGAAGTGTTGTGTATATCCAACCTGCTATTTTTCAGATTGTTACAAACCTATTTCAACTGTTTCACGTATAAGTCTGAAAGTGATTTTAAGTGAGTGAAAGCAGTTGATATTCAATCACGTTGCAATTATCATTTAAAGTGTGAAACGCTGATTTTACTATTTAGACTTATTTTAAATAGAAAGTGTCTTTGCTTGTCAGTCATTATGTAAAAGAAAGATAGGGGAGTTGTATTATATAAGATGATGTGTTTTAAATTAAACGTACACATTTCACGTCTTTTCTTTCGAGACTCCTGTTTCTTCCACCAGCCAGTCAGTCTGTTATGTTCCTTGCTTCAAAATGTCGGATGGCTTGAAAGACGGACATAAATACTATCATCCAAACGCAGTTGTAAGTATTTGAAAATCAATGGTTAAATATCTTGCTTCCAAACGTGCGAAGATTGCATTCCATTCTTCGCACGTTTACATTGCGTTTTTGCGAAGAACGGAATGCAATCTTCGGTTATTTGAAAAAAGTATGTAGCACCATTATTTTCTCTCTGTTTTAATCCTTGAGTTCCAGTTCCTTTTGCAGTCGGACGATTTCGTCGCGATACTGGGCGGCTTGCAGGAAATCGAGGTCGGCGGCGGCCTGCTTCATCAGAGCCGTTGTGTTCTGAATGCTCTTCTCAAGCTGCTTTCTCGTCATACGAACAATGATAGGGTCGGCTGCAAATGCGACGTCATTATTCACAGGTTCGGCATAGACAGATTGGCTGGACTTCGGGGCAATGGCTTGCCCGGTGGTGTTATCGCCCGTCGGGAGCGTGCCCTTGATGGTTCTGACAATCTGTGTCGGCGTAATGCCGTGCTCAATATTATACTTCATCTGCTTTTCGCGCCTCCGTGCCGTTTCGTCAATGGTCTTCTGCATACTTTCAGTAATGCTGTCGGCATACATAATAACCTTTCCGTTCACGTTACGCGCAGCGCGTCCGGCAGTTTGCGTAAGACTTCTGTGGCTGCGCAGAAAACCCTCCTTATCGGCATCGAGTATGGCTACGAGCGAAACTTCGGGCAGGTCGAGTCCTTCACGCAGAAGGTTTACACCCACAAGTACGTCGTAAATCCCTGCACGGAGGTCGTTGAGAATCTTCACACGGTCGAGACTTGCCACGTCGCTGTGGATGTAGGCAGTTCTAATATCGTGGTTCAAGAGATATTCCGTGAGTTCCTCTGCCATACGTTTCGTGAGGGTAGTGATGAGCACGCGTTCTTCCTTTTCGGCTCTGACGAGAATCTCTTCCACAAGGTCGTCAATCTGATTTTCCGAAGGTCGGATTTCAATTTCGGGGTCGAGCAGTCCCGTAGGACGGATTACCTGTTCTACAACCACGCCCTCAGCCTCTTCCAACTCAAAGTTTGCAGGTGTGGCTGAAACGTAAATGATTTGCCTGATTAGGCTGTGAAATTCCTCAAACTTGAGTGGACGGTTGTCGAAAGCTGCCGGCAGACGGAAACCAAATTCAACCAGATTGGTCTTGCGTGCCCTGTCTCCGCCATACATCGCCGAGATTTGTGGTACGCTGACGTGGCTTTCATCTATTATTATAAGGAAGTCTTCGGGGAAGAAGTCGAGCAGACAATAGGGTCTCTGTCCCGGTTCGCGTCCATCGAAATAGCGGGAATAGTTTTCGATGCCCGAGCAATGCCCAAGCTCTTTTATCATTTCCATATCATATTCCACTCTTTCCTTAATGCGCTGAGCTTTAATGCTGTCTCCGATTTCGTTAAAGAAATTCACCTGCTTAACTAAATCGTCTTGAATCATTCGGATAGCACCTTCCGTCTGTTCCTTGGAAGTAACGAAAAGGTTAGCCGGATAAATCTCGTATTGTTCGAAGGAGGCAAGCCGATGGTAGGAGATAGAGTCTACTTCCTCGATGGAATCTATTTCATCATCCCACCACGTGATTCTTAGAACATTGTCGCTATATGCCATCGCAATATCAACAGTATCGCCTTTTACACGGAAATTTCCACGCTGAAGGTCGATGTCGTTTCGCACATAGAGGGCATTTACAAGCCGTCGGAGGAACTCATTCCGGTCGAGTACCTCGCCTTTCTTGATTCGGATCACACTATCCTTCATTGCAACAGGTCCTCCCATACCGTAAATGCACGATACGGATGACACCACAATTACATCTTTTCTGCCGGACAACAGAGAAGAAACAGCCGAGAGACGGAGTTTGTCTATCTCGTCGTTGATAGCCAAGTCCTTCTCTATATATGTATCGGTGGAAGGCATGTAGGCTTCCGGCTGATAATAGTCATAATAAGACACGTAGTACTCAACGGCATTGTTGGGAAAGAATCCTTTCATCTCTTCATAGAGCTGGGCGGCGAGCGTCTTGTTGTGAGAGAGAATGAGCGTAGGTTTGTTCACGTTTGCAATGGTGTTGGCCATTGTGAACGTTTTTCCTGAACCGGTTACACCGAGCAGAACCTGACTTTTGTCGCCCCGTTCAAGTCCCTCGGTCAGTTCCTTTATAGCCTCCGGCTGATCGCCCGTAGGTTTGTATTTTGATGTTAATTGGAAATTCATATTTAGCAAAGTTACTAAAAAAGCTCTTAATGCACTTATTTAATGGTAATTTTTTGCTAAAAAACATATAGCCTTTTGGCTTTTTATAGAATAATGTTTAACTTTGCATTTCAAAATAGAATTATGAAGAAGAATATTCTTATAACAATTCTTGTGGCATTGCTTTTTACAAGCTGTGCGCACGAGTATAATCAGGTCTATAAGAGCACAAATTATTCATACAAATACGAATTTGCAAAAGAATGTTTTGCAAAGGGAAAATTTGGATATGCTGTTCCTCTCTTGCAAGAATTGGTAACCATTATGAAGGGAACCGACAATGCACAGGAGTGTCTTTATATGTTGGCTATGTCCGAATACGGCTTGGATGACTACGAGGCTGCCTCTGAAACATTCAAGAAGTATGTTCAGACCTATCCTCACGGCGACTTTGCCGAAATGTCCTCGTTCTATATAGGGCAGAGTCTTTATGCAGGGACACCTGAACCTCGCCTTGACCAGACTCCCACTGTGGCTGCCATTGCTGCTTTTCAGGATTATCTCGACCGATATCCACAAGGAAAAATGAAGGGAACTGCCGAGCAACGCTTGTTTGAATTGCAGGATAAACTGATTCGTAAGGAATATTTGAATGCGAAGCTGTATTATAACCTTGGTTCATATTTCGGCAACTGCACGAGTGGCGGCAACAACTATGAGGCTTGTATCATCACGGCTGAAAATGCGCTCAACGATTTCCCATATACGCCACTGCGTGAGGAATTTGCCATCTTGCTGATGAAAAGCAAGTATGAATTGGCTCAGATGAGCGTTGAATCAAAGAAAATACAACGCTATCAGGATGCGGAAGACGAATGCTATGGCTTCATCAATGAATATCCAGACTCAAAGGAGCGTGCTACTGCCGAGAGATTCATTGAGAAATGCAAGGAGTTTACCAAGAATTAAGGAAAGAAATTTAAATTTTAAGATATAATAATGGATTACAAGAAGTCAAAATCACCTGTTAATACAGTAACTCGCGATGTGTTGGAACTTTGGAAGGATACTGACAATATCTATGAGAGTGTAGCAATCATCGCAAAGCGTGCTAATCAGATTTCAATCGAAATCAAACAGGATCTCAGCAAGAAACTGGCAGAGTTTGCATCTTACAACGATTCCTTGGAGGAAGTCTTTGAGAATCGTGAGCAGATTGAGATTAGCCGTTACTACGAGAAATTGCCAAAACCAACCTTGCTCGCTACACAGGAGTTTCTTGAAGGCAATGTTTATTGGCGTGATCCTTCAAAGGACAACTTGGAGGAAGAAGACTTCTAAGCGCAATGATACAAAGAAAGCAAAGCATCTTCCTTTTCCTTTCACTGATTGCAGGTATTGCCTGCCTTTGTTTGCCAATCGGTTTGTTTGAACCTGAAGCAATGGGAAAAGAAAGTATAATGATGAATTTGTGGATTCAGAGTGGGGAAGGGGTAAAGGATTTCAGAGTCTGCCCATTGTTTGCCATTCTTTTGGTCTCACTTCCGATACAACTGTTTGCAATCTTCGATTTCCATAAGCGCAAGCGTCAGATAAGTCTCTGCACTCTTTCTATGGTATTAATGCTCGCTTGGTATGCGGCTTATGCTTATTTTGCATTGGCAGTACCCAAGAAAATGACGTTTGGAGTAGGATTCGCAGCTTGTCTGCCACTCGTATCAATCATTCTGTTGTTCTTGGCTAAACAGGGAATAAAGTCAGACGAGGCTTTGGTCAGAGCAGCAGACAGAATCAGGTAAAACTAATTTATTCTATACAAAAAAGCTCGCTGTCATTTGACAGCGAGCTTTTTCTATTATTCTGTTGTAAAGGATTAGAGACCTAAACCTTTAGTTACTTTGCCTGCCGCATCGCTTGCCGCATTGGTAATCTTTTCCTTAGCACTATTAACAGCCTCATTTGCCTTTGCATTAGCAGCTTCCTTTGCGCTATTAACTGCTTCGTTAGCCTTCTCTTCGAGCTTGCCACCGGCATTCTTTACTGCATCTTCAGCACCGTTAGCTGCTGCTTTAGCATCTGCTGCTGCATCGCCAACAGTCTTAGCTGCGTCTGTAGAAATACCTGTAAGTGAGCTTACGAAGCCATCAAGCTTGTCTGCTGATGCTGATGTGATAGCTTCAACGATTTTTTCGCTTCCGGGAATCTTTGCAACGGCATCCTTGTTGGCACCAATCCATTCCTGTACCTTCTTGAAATATTCCTTTGCTGTTTCAGGATTCTTTGCATAGAGTTCGGCAATCTTAGCCTGAGCACCTGCCAACAACTGGCTAACGCCTGCATTGTCATTTGCCTTCAATTTCTCTGTGAGCTGTGCAGCAATAGCTTCAGCGTCTTCAGGGATTGCTGTTGAGTCACTTGCAACTGCTGTTGTGTCTGTACCTTCAGTTGTTTTTGCTTCCTTGTTCGAGTTGCAGCTTGTAAATGTCAAAGCTGCTACGGCCATAGCCATAAAAAATACTTTCTTCATAATCTTTCTCTATTTTAATTAATAGTCGACTCAAAGGTAGTGATTAAATCTATTCACACATAATTTGTTAGTGAAATTTAACTAATATAAAATAGAAATCGTAATTATAAGCTCATCATAGCTCTACGGTTCTTGATTGTGGGTAAGAGGAAGCAGATACAGTTCTGAAATGTCTGAACCTTTTTAGTGCAATACCTTTTCTGCAACAGAGCACTATTATTTTCTTGAAACCGTGAAATATGTCCCGATTTTATAATACCTTTGTGCCCGATTTATTTTATAGTGTTTTAAACTAAATTTAATATTGATAGATAACAATGCAATACTTAGGTGAACTGATAGCTCTTGGAGTGGCTTTTTCGTGGACCATTGCGGCTATGTCTTGCGAGGTAGCAAGTAAACAGTTGGGAGTAGTTGTAACGAATGTATGGCGAATGGGACTTGCGCTGCTGCTTTCACTCGCAATGATGTGGTGGTTTACGGGCGAGGCTTTCCCGGTTCACGCACAGTTCGAGAGTTGGATGTGGCTGCTGCTGTCGGGTATGGTCGGCTATTTCTTCGGCGATTGGTGCTTGTTCAACAGTTACCTCACGATAGGTTCACGCTATGGTCAGCTCTTTATGACGCTTGCTCCGATGTTCACGGCTATTTCAGCTTGGGCAATGATGGGGCAGGTAATGAGCCTGAATAGCTTGATTGCGATGACGGTAACAATGTCGGGTATAGGGATTTCGGTGCTCAGCAAGGGTGAGGGCAAGCACAAGGTGTCATTGCAGTTGCCATTGAAGGGCGTGTTGTATGGAATCGGTGCCGGACTGGGACAGGGTTTGGGTTATGTGCTGAGCCTTATCGGTCAGGAACATTACAGAGCTGACGTACAGGCAGCCGTATCGGCTGAAGTTTGGAAAGGAATGGAGGGTTACACATCGTTCAGTGCCAACCTTATCCGTTGCATTGCTGGATTGGCTTGCTATTCTGTTTGGCTTGTTCTGAAAGGCGACAGCAAACGTTGGGCGCAAAGCATACACAATAAGAAAGGTATGTGGGCATTGATAATCGCCGTGTTCTCCGGACCATTCCTCGGCGTAAGTTTCTCGCTGATGGCAGGTCAATACACCGACGCAGGCATTGCGAGTACGCTGATGGCTACAAGTCCGATAATGATTCTGCTGCCTGCCTACTATTTCTTCCACGAAAAGATTACGCTGAAGGGAATCATCGGTGCAGTAATATCGGTTATCGGCGTGTCGCTTTTCTTTTTATGAGTGGATGAGAGAACAAGTATAGAAGTGGATAAGTTTACAAGTAGACAAGTGAACGAGTCTACAAGTATATCACTTCGATATATAGAAGAATAAGGAAAATGCAATGCTGAAATGGTATGGCTGTGCAGAAATCTCCCTGTCCACTTGTCTACTCGTTCTCTTATAACATAAAAATCCCTGAATGCACGTGAGCATTCAGGGATTTTTATGTTTTAGAGTCTATGCTCCATTGGAAAACAATATCTTCCAACGCAGGCAAGAGCGTCCAAAGATTTGTATTTACAGTTCAATCTTTATGCCTGCAATCATCCAAATGCCGGGCTGTGCAACGTTTCCGTAGTCCACATAATTCCGGTCAAGGATGTTGTTGCCCTCTAAGTATGCACTCCATTTCGCTTCGTTCCAACTGAGACGGGCATCAAGAATGCCGTAACTGGCATAGGTATGCCGATTGTTGGCTGTATCGAGGTAGCTGCCCATACGGTGTTGGAAACGATAGTTGAGACCAAGGTCGAGCTGCTTCCATATATTGAGCTGAAGATTGGCTACGAACTTGTTCTTCAGATATTCCAAAGCATACTTACTCACAATGTTCTTGTGTTCCTGTTCGCTCTGATTAAGGTAGCAGTAGGCAAGTCCGAACTTCTTGAGAATGTGCTGCGAGGGAAGAATATTGAGGATATTAAAGTCCAGCGAGGCCTCGACGCCCATTGTGTTTATCTCTCCGAAGTTCACACTCTTCCAGAGAATAGCTCCGTTCTCATCCAGCGTCCCATCGGAAATCCAGTCGATGAGGTTTCTGTGATGATTGTAGAAGACGCTTGCCTTACCATTTACATACCGGGTGTTGTATTTCACGCCTGTTTCTATTGCCGAAAGTTCCTCGGGACGGAGATGCTTGTCGGCCTTGTGCCCCCCTACGGAGTAAAAGAGTTCTGTGATGGACGGCATACGGAGCGAGGTGTTATAGGAGGCATACATTTTCCACGCGTTGCCAATACGATAGCTTGCATCGATTCCCGGATAGACACGCATATTCATATCTGCCTGACTGTTCTTCACGGCAATGATTCCGGCAGAGAGCGTGAGGCGGCCAAGGATGACGTTGTGCTCCAAAACAAACTGGACGTTGGTACGGTTGAGTCCGTTTGTGTAGTTTCTGTCGGTTCCGTGAATGGGGCGAGGACGATTGAGAGGCTCTCCGAGATTACCGCTCACGAGATCTTCGTGGCGCAGCTCGGCACCGAAAGCCGTGCGACCGAGTTCCCAGTCAAAGTAAGCATTGAGATTAACGCCGTACACATCCGTGCGATGATAGTTGAAGGCATACTTCTCCGGTGCATCGCGGAAAAGCTCGAATCGGTCCATACTCCGGTTCCAGTAGATGGACGGACGGATGCGAAAACGTCCTTGCCTGTTTTCGGCTTGAACGGCTGTGAACGTTTTGAAGGTATGCTCAAACTGGTCGTCGTACTTTGCTCCGTAGAATGTGTTTGAACCAAAGTCCTTGAGGCTCATACCTGCGTGCCAGTTCACGGCAATCTGCTCGTCGTTGTAGTTGCCCTGATAGAATGCCTTGCCCGTCTTGAAGTCTGCATTCAGTTTCCCTGCCTTGTTGCGCAGGTAGCCGTCGCTGCGTGTATAAGAGCCTGATAGCTGATTGTTCCATTTTCCCCGTGCGAGATTGGCACGTGATCCGGCACGCAGATAGCCGTATGAACCACCTTCGACGTGGGCAGAAAGAGAAGTTTGTGGTGGAGTTTTAGTAACGATGTTTACGGCACCTAATAATGAAGACGTACCATAAACTCTTCCGGCAGGACCTTCCAACACTTCAATCCGTTCAATCTCGCTGATGTCTACGGGGAAGTCGAAGGCATTGTGGCCTGTTTGTGCATCGCCGATGTTGATTCCGTTCAGCAATACTGTGATCTGTTCAGAGTTTCCTCCCCGTATGCTCACGTCGGTAAGTGCTCCGAGAGGGCCTTTCTGGCGCATGTCCACGCCTACGGCATACTTCAACAGATCATTAACACTTTGTACTGGCGCGGCCTGAATGTCCTCGCGGCTCAGTACAGTTACCATTCTCGCTTGCTGACTGGTGGTCAGCGGTGCGCGTGTGCCCGTTACGTTCACTTCGCCCAACGCTATGTTCTTATTGATGGCTGTAGAGTCGCTGCTCGTCAGTTCTGCTTCGATGCAACTGTTGTGGGCAGTGGCATTCTGCAATGTAGCGACACTCAGTACACCAATAATAACCTCCTTGCCGAGAACGGCGAAGAGCGAATAGCTGCGGTTGGAGAAGTGTGTGAACTTCAGCACGTTGCGCTTGTTCAAAATTGGTTTGTACATAAATAATTGTTTGTTAATAATTTCCCGTCTGCACGCTCAGCATTGAGGCGCAGTGGGTTTCCAGGGTGCAAAAGTACATATAATTATCCTTATTTTTATTCTATTTTCAAGTTTTTCTTTTCTCTTTTGATGGGAGAGAATATGAAGGATGCAGAAAGTTGGTGAACTTTTTGCCAAAAGCTGGCGAACTTTTTACTAAAAGTTGGCGAGCTTTTTATTGAAAGTCCACGCTCAACTATCAGCGGAAAGGGCATTAGGGCGAGTATTGAAGGTAAGTAAATGGAAATGAGATGGATTTGCAGTGTTTCTCTATGTTTTACACAGAGGATAAAAGTGCAGAAGATGTGGATTTGTGCAGAAGTTCCGTTACCAAATCGTTAGCCCATTTTCCGAGTGGTAACGAGGAGGTAGGAGAAGGTAACCGACAGAAGAGTGTTCGGTAACTATCTTTTCTTTCATTATGGTGCTGATGCATTGTGACACAATGTTTTGCATAGCTGAGAACGCTTCGGTAACGGGTAACTTTGCCCATAAAAACAGAAGCGTATGCAAACAGACAAATTTAAGGTGTTGCTCTACCTGAAAAAGAGCGGATTGGACAAGTCGGGGCAAGCTCCGATAATGGGGCGTATAACTTATGGTCGAACCATCGCCCAATTCAGTTGTAAACTCTCGTGCGACCCGAAGTTGTGGAATGCTCGTGAGAGCAGACTGAACGGCAAGAGCCGTGAAGCGGTGGCAACGAATGGCAAGTTGGAACGCTTGCTTCTCTCGGTACAGTCGGCTTATCGACTTCTTTGCGAGCGAGGTGCGGTATTTACGGCAACAGACATTAAGGAGCAGTTTCAAGGAAGTATGCAAAGTCAAACAACCTTCTTGGCGTGCTATGACCTGATGTTGGAAGAGCTAGAGATGCGTGTCGGGATTGAGCTAAAGCCTGTATCAATGAGAATTTATCGTTCGGTTCGTCGGCACTTGGAGGAGTTTGTCCACCGACAATTCAGAACAGATGATATAACATTCAGTCAAATCACAGAGGATTTTCTTCTTCTCTTTGAGCAGTATATCAAGGGCGAATTAGGTCTTTCGCAAAGCTATTTCCATACCCTCTCCATCTGTTTGAAGAAGGCTTGTCGTTTGGCATATCGTAAAGGCTTTGCCGATAGGCTTATTTTTGAGAACAATAAGGTGGAACGGGGGAATAAGAAATTGCCTCGTGCCTTGGACAGAGCTTCATTGGATAAGTTGCAGAACCTGACTTTTGAGCCGTATGAGGTAGAGTTGGAAACCGCTCGCAATCTCTTTCTATTTTCTTGTTATACGGGTGTAGCTTATTGCGATATGGTCGCTCTGAATCGGGAACATCTCTTTACGGACGATAGGGGAGCTTTGTGGCTGAAATTCCGCAGACAGAAGACCGATACCCTTTGCCGTGTGAAACTCTTGCCTGAAGCGGTGCGTTTGATAGAGCGGTATCAATCAGACGAACGAACCACGCTCTTTGCACCCATTGCCTATTCGGCTTATCTCGTTCAGCTCAAAGCCCTGCAACTCCGGGTAGGTCTTTCCATTCCCCTTTCGGCACACGTTGGTCGCCACACCTTTGCGACCTTGATTACTTTGGAACGAGGTGTTCCCATCGAAACGGTCAGTCGAATGTTGGGACACAACAACATCCAAACGACCGAGCGATACGCCCACGTTACCCCGAAGAAACTCTTTGATGAGTTCGGACGATTTCTCTCTTTCACTGAAAACCTAACCTTAACCTTGTAAGACCTATGCGTAGTACATTCAAAATCTTATTCTATATCAATAAGAACAAGACCAAAGCAGACGGAACAACAGCAATCCTTTGTCGTATCACCATTGACGGAGCGAACGTGGTGATAACCACAGGCGAAAACGTTGCTCCTAACGATTGGAGTGTGAAGCGAGGGGAAACAACGGACAAGAAGATAAACCAACGCCTGCAAGCCTTTCGGGAGGAAATCGAACAGGGGTACAATACCTTGCTCTACAAATATGGAGCGGTGAGTGCCGAACTTCTGAAGAACTACTTACAAGGCATCGGGAGAACTCCAATGACACTTCTTGCCCTTAGTGCGAAAGAACTCAAAGCCCAACAAGAAAGCAAGAGCGAGGGAACGTATAGCAACAATCGAAGTTCCGATAAACAGCTTGATGCTTTTGTGCGAAGTCGTGGCGAAGAGGATATTCTTTTAACAGCTCTTACGATGGATTTCTTTGATGATTATCGGTTTCATTTGAAGAAAGAGGGCTATGCTCCTGCCACGATAAACAAGCATCTCTGTTGGCTGAGCCGATTGATGTATAGAGCCGTCAGTCAGGGGACAATACGCTTCAATCCGTTTGAAGAAGCGAAGTATGAAGCCGTGGAGCGCAAACCTCGGTTTCTGAGTAAAGGCGACGTAGCAAAACTCTTGGCATTTCCCTTGCAAGACGAAGGAGCAGAACTAAGCCGAAGAATGTTTCTTTTCTCTGTCTTTACGGGTTTGTCATTTGCCGACTTGCAGAGCCTGCGAGCTTCGCAAATCGAAACGAACAGCGAGGGGAAGCTGTATATCCGCAAGGCAAGGCAGAAAACGGAGGTCGAGAGTTTGATACCCCTGCATCCGATAGCGGAGCAGATACTTTCGCTTTACACGAAAGAGAAAAGCAAGGGGGATTACAAGATATTCCCCGATACGATAAGCAAGGGGAAATTACTTACCCATCTCAAAGCCATGGGGTTGGCGTGTGGTATTCGTACTCCGCTAACCTACCATGTCGCCCGGCATAGCTTCGGTACACTGACTTTGGAGGCAGGTGTCCCAATAGAGAGTATTGCCAAGATGATGGGACACTCGTCCATTGCCAGCACACAAATCTACGCTCAAATCACCGACCAAAAGATTTCAAGGGATATGGATAGGATACTATGATAAGAAAGTATGGGCTGAAAAAGGCGTTAGAAGGTCGCCAAGAATCTCTCCATGCACGAATATTACCACAGCCGTATCACAGGTGAACATTGGCTCTCTTTGGTAAGGGAGACGGAGGCACGGTGCATTCTCATTGAGAAGGTGGAGCAAACCAAGCAGGAACTTGCATGCATCAAGGTAGAAACAAAGATAGTGGAACTGAAAGAGTGCATTGAACTAATGTGTACAGACATGTGAAAAATGAAAGACAATCACACAACAGACCAATTGTGGGTAATAAGTTCTTATCGAGAGCCACAATAGAGGGTACGGATGTAGCCCGTTTTTGGATATGGTGGAGTAAACGCCCCCTTATTCCTCTGAAGAGCCGAAAAGGAACTTACCAAATGCTGTCTTTTTATAAGATGCCAGATATGGTGATGGCGATAAGAAATCAAAGACGGACAGTCCGCAATATTCTTTTATCTGGAATCCTTCATACGAAGACAGGAAATCATTTGTATTGTACTTGTAAATAACTGTTTTCTCCAAAATCTCATGCAGTTCCTGCTTCGATTTTTCGGAGAGTGTCGTGTGGACAAGGTAAGATTCCAAGTCATAGAAGACTTCTTCCTCTTTGCATCTGTGAAGTTGTTGGGTGTTGGCTATGTCTGTCCTTAACCCTGTAATGTTCTCGATTTTCGTGAAAAAATCAAAAAGCTCATGGGTATGACTGGTTTGATAGACTGCTACTGCACAGGAATTATAGGGAACAGGGGATTTTTTTACATGACTTGCGTATCGTTGCGCAAAGGACAATGCACCCTCTCTGTCTGCAAGGCTTCCTATTCCTTGTCTGTACAAAGGCAAGAAGCCCGGGGAAAGGAGTTCTGTGGACGATGCTATGATGAAGTCGCATATATCATGGAATTGGTAGAGGCATTCAATCCCTCCCATATTGCAAGACTCAAAGACTATGGTTTTGTAACGGAGACGACCGACAGTCTCATGAAGTTCCTGCAACGAGATTTCCGTATAGTCGTCCACAATGGCAGAGCGGCTCTTTATCCGCTTGGGAGGATACCAGCCCGTCGCATGCGAGAAAACAATAAGGCTGACATTCGTAGGGTGTACGGAAGATATGTACGAGACTGCCTTTTCAAGATTTTCCTTGAACGGTTTCTCGTGTGTAACTGCCAATGTGTCTGTCCCGTTCAAGGTTCTGTGAAGAAACACGCATCCCTCATCTATGGAGGTTTCTTTCAATACGAAAAGCTCTTTGCCTCTCGGCAGTGAATGGAGTATGGCGGTTGCTTTCGTTTCGCCTTCCTTCTGCAAATCACCATTGGCTGCTACGACAAAGAAGAAAGTCTCCTTTGTGTTCTCTCGCTCCAATGGAAATTCGGATTCGGTGCTACAACTACAGAAAAAAGATAAAAGCAATAATAAGATATGGATACCTTTCATATGGAACTAATATAATACTCCTTGACAAAGGAATTAAGGGATTGCCAAGGAGTATTAAAGCCAAACGCCACTTTGGTTTAGAATTTAAGTTGTACAGAAAGTTCTTTACCGCTTTCCAATGTGATGACGAGATAATAGTCTCCATCCTCTTTTATGGTATGGCTTATGGAGAAATATTCACGAAGCCATTTCAAATCATGAGTTGACAGTTCGGAAATCCTCTTCCGAACAATCTTTTCGTTCATATCTGAATACTTCGACAATATAACATTGGAGCAGTCTACAAATCCAATCATGGCAGATTCTGAAATATCGATTTTCTGTCCTTGTTTCAAAAGAAAAACTTTCATTTGAGAAATACCATAGGGTTGGGAATAAGGAGGCTGTGTTGTCCAGAACTCTTTTTCTCCTGTTTCCCCATACTCCGTTGAAAGTTTTAGATACTCTGTCGGGTTGTTTGCTTTTGTTGTTTTTTCTTTGCTATCCAAGTAGATTTCATTGCTTCCATTCCTTGAATGGGAAGAGAGCTGTATGCTCTGAGGTACAAAATAAGAAGACAAGTAATATCTAACTTTAAACGATCCTGTTATTATTTCTTTTTCTTCTTTTGAACAAGATAAAATACCAAGTATTATTACTATGCAGGAAAAAATACAAATTAACCTTCTCATATTTTGGGCTTTTTATGGGTGAATGTGTAGAATATTTCTAATCTTATATTGAAAATATCCTTCTTTGTTGTTTTCTATCAAAGAAATGGAACGGGTATAAGGATCTGATAACATAGGAGAATGGGAATCAAAGACACCAGGATTAAAGTAACCGTTATATGAACCATTCCACCCCCAATTACAATGCAATAATATTCTCGATTCTGTTTTTGTTTCAACAACAGCATTCGTTTTTTTGAGAATCTTCTTCACGGTTCGCTCTTGTCTTAAAAAGCCATCGACAATCCAATCATGTCCACTACTATATACATCCCTTTTAAAGATAAACCATCCTTTTTTTCGATGCTCAGAATACCCTTCCAATATAGCTGGTCTATTTTGGGCGATACTGGAGATTATACCATCTGTGTCATAAGAGGTTATTCCGGGAGTATGTCGATATCCCATTTCTCTTAGAAGTCCGGGAATCCGTTCTGTTCTTGCCCCAGTCCCCTCTAATCCCCATGAATTTCCTATTTTGTCACCTATCTTTCTTAGTAATGCGGCAACCTGCTTTGAATAAACCTTGTATTCCTCTCCACTATAACTGTAGTATTTAGAATATTTTGTCAACAAGTCCCAGTCGAATGCTATCCCCTCATATGACAAAGGATATTTGAAAGCGGTGAGTAGTTGAGCCGTTGCCGTTGCGACACAGCCAGCCAATGCATGCTGGTTATCAATAAGAGGAGCTTCATCGTTGAATGGGTGTCTTTGTCGCCAAGTTACAGGAACAAGAACTGGAGATTTTGATACTTCACTCCAATCAGAGTATTCATATCTATATCTTGCTGGTCTTGGACGACGTCTTCTCCTATATGTTAAAGGCTCATCATCCTCTGTTGCTTGTTCAAGTGCTTCCAAAGAATCAAGCCTTGCATAAAATTCATCAAGCGTAGATTGATAGTAGGCAGGAAGACGGCTCAAGAAGACGGAAAAACCAGAGTTGTCATCAACATTGTCTTTATCCAGATGACCTTCAAGAGAATGACCAAGCAGGTCAGGCAGTCGCTTGTCGCCCGAAATGATAAAGAAACCGTTGTTATCTTTTCGGTTTAGCACATACAGCATCGTATCTACGGCTACTATCTCGTTAGAATTCGTTGAGTAAGTCTTGGGCGTTTTATCTGCTAAGACAACATCTATCTCGAAATCATTGGAGAACTGAGATTTTGCCATGGAATTAGAACGGGTACTTGTCGTCGAAAATTGTCTTGCAATAGCTAACGCCTCATCCTTGGAACGCTGTGGGGAGGATGATATGGCAAGGAGTTCGTCCAAGTTGTTCTCCGATACAAATTCCTTTTTCTCAGAAATTAAAACGTCCGCATCTTGAGTGCAAGATGTAAGTTGGAATAAGGAGAGTGCAAGAAACACCCAGATAAATTGTACTTTCATAAGATTTAATTTTTAATTTGTAACAACATTGCAAATGTCGCCGTTTTTTACATTCAATACAATACTCAATAATGGGTATTTTTACATGTTTTGCACAGATTTCAACAAGATGAAAGTTTTGAATTCTCTAAAACATCAAATTATATTCGCTTGAATGAAGAATTCTCTATGCATACAAAACAAGTCAGGGCATAGCAAATAGAACGATTGTCAATTCGTTACCTGAAAATCAGCCAATCAAACAGAAAACCCTTGTACAAAAAATCTTTGCTATTTGAATATTGCTCGATATCTTTTGGATTACCATTTAGAAAGTTCTTTTTGTATGAGTGCTAAATGGAAATAAAATACCTCTTGCAAATGCTTTTATCTCCGATAATTCTCCTGTAGCAGTCTGTTGATGTCGGAGAGCTTGTAGAGTATCTTTCCTGCGATTTGGGTGTAGGGGATAATGCCCTTGTCCCGATAATCCTGCAAGGTGCGAGGGCTGACGAAAAGCCGTTCGCAGACTTCTCGCCCCGTAAGATAGATTTCTCCTCCGAACAGTGGACGGTGCGTTTGGGCAATCTCCCGAAGGCGTTTACTCACTTCTCTGATGCCTGAGATGAGTTGTTTCATCTCGGGCGTTTCTTTGTTTACGATTTCGTGTTCCATAGTCATTGTATTTTTCGGTTCGACTTTTTGAGGAGTGCTTCCACATCCTCACGTTTGTAATAGCATTTATGCCCGATTTGGATAAAGGGCAGCACGGAAGTGTCCCGATAGTGCTGGAGCGTTCGTTTGCTGATGTTCAGTATTCGGCACACATCCCCGTTGTGCAACAGGTCGGGGACTTCGGGCTTCGTGCCGAACTCCTCTCTCATACAAAGAGCCAACTCTTCGATGCTCTTTTTCAGTTTCTCCCAAGCGGAGGTGTCGATGGCGGTAAATCTCATATCAATATCGTTTTAATTGTTGTTTTTTCTCTTTTTGGTGCAAATGTATGCAGGAGAAATCCTTGTCCCAAGACCCGATGAAATCAAGGGAAATAAAAGGAAGTCGCAGGCAAATGTACAAGTATGAATTGCCTAATTTACCCACTTCTCTCTAAGTGCGTACTTGTGGCTCCGATATGGATAGAAGTGGCTCTCCTACCAACGAAAACAGATGCCCTTCTCTCGTCCAAGGAAAAAGGATGCAGGCTTTGGCAATCCGATGAAATTGCTTTTAGAGCCGTTCTCCTCGCTGTTCGCTCCTTTTGAGCGTTTTCGTCCCGATTTCCCCTGTTTATCCCCTCCATTCTCGGAGCATTTCTCTGTACCTCGAAGCAACAGAAACACAACCCTTGGGACTCTGTGTTCGCCTCTGTAACTTGGTTTCAGCATCCCGTTTCGGATGAAAGTTCAAAACCAAGCAAACAGAAGAAGTACGAACAATGAAAAAAGAAGAGAAGAAAAGCCCCTCCAAGAACGCCCAAATAGAAGAGTTCCTTTCGGCTCGTTACGAGTTTCGATACAACACCGTGTTGCATCGAGCGGAGTATCGTCCACGAGGAATGGACGATTACACAGCCATAGACCGCTACCGTATCAACACCCTCAAACGAGCGTTGGACAAGGAAGCCGATGTACAGACCTCGCCCGAGAATCTGTACAGCATCATCGAAAGCGATTTCTCCCCACGCATCAATCCCGTGCAAGCCTATTTCCAAGCCTTACCGCTGACGAATGGAAATGCGGAAGCCATCACCGCCCTTGCCGACTGCGTGAGCGTAACCCATCCCGAGAAATGGAAAGAATACCTCACCAAGTGGTTAGTGGCAGTGGTCGCCAATGCGATGGACGACAAGCAGTGTCGTAACCATACCTGCCTTGTGCTGACAGGCGAGCAGGGCAAATTCAAGACCACATTCCTTGACCTGCTCTGTCCCCCAGCTTTATCCGACTACCGCTATACAGGAAAGATATACCCACAGGAGAAGGACGTGCTGAGCCTTATCGGGCAGAACCTCATCATCAACATTGACGACCAACTCAAAGCCCTTAACAAACGGGACGAGAATGAACTGAAGAACCTCATTACCTGTCCGCAGGTGAAGTACCGTATGCCTTACGAGAAGCATATCGAGGAGCGCCCCCACTTGGCAAGTTTCGTGGCCTCGGTCAATGGCAACGATTTCCTCACCGACCCGACAGGAAGCAGACGCTTCCTGCCCTTTGAAGTATTGGCAATAGAGATAGACCGAGCCAAGAGCATTCCAATGGATGCCGTTTACAGCGAAGCCAAGACGCGATTGAATGAAGGGTTTCGCTATTGGTTCAATGATGAAGAGATTGCCGAGTTGCATAGAAATAGCGAAGCCTTCCAAGTCTATACGACAGAGATGGAACTGTTGCTCCGCTATTTCACCTTTCCCACGGAAGCGGAGACGGCAACGAAACGCTTCTATATGACCAATTCGGAGATAGTGGGGTATCTCTCCTGCTACACCCGACAACCCCTCTCCACCAAGCGGATGGGCGAAGCCTTGCGAAAGGCAGGCTATACGAGGGAGTGTCGCAGGATAAACGGCAATCCCGTGTATGTCTATGCCGTCCGTAAGATTTACCCCGAGCAACCGCCATAGCACTCTGCTGTTACTCACTCCTTTGCAATCCCCCTTTCTCTTTTCTTTCCTATTCTCCTTACTACGTTACTACAACTAAGGACAATACAGTGAAAGAGAAAGGATTGCAGGAGGTGTCCATCTTGCGACACAGCTTACTACCATCTTTCTACGCTTCTACGATAAATATGAATGAGAAAAGGTGTAGACAGGAGGTGTAGAAGGATAAACCCGAATGAAGTGTTACATTTTTCTCTTTCATTGTCAATCACTTATCCGAGTGTCGAAGGGTAGTAAGATAAAAAGGGGAAAATTCCAAAAAGAGAAAACAGAGCGAACAATGAAATAACGAACAAATGAATACGAACAATCCAATTCCAACGATAACAGCAATGAACAACGAATATTACGACCTACAACACATCAAGGCGATACCGATAGCCGACTACCTGCACGCTTGCGGTATTGAGCCTGCCAAGCGTTACAACGGCTATGCCCTCTATCACGCACCTTACCGAGAAGACCCCAACGCCAGCCTGAAAGTGGACTTTCGACAAAACCTGTGGCACGACTATGGCACGAGCCAAGGCGGAAGCATTATCGACCTTGTGATGCGGATGCGTGGATGTAGTGCCTATGAAGCAATGGCACATCTTGCCGAAGGCAAAGCGACAACCCTCGCCCCCTTTCCCTTTCATCGTGAAGCACACACGGAGCGGAAGAGAAATGAACAGCGACAAAATGATGCAAGGCGTATTCTCTCCATTAGTGAAGAATTGCCTCTGCATCTGCAAAACTATCTCCGAGAAGTACGCAAGATAGACCTTGCCGTGGCAAGTCCCTATCTCCGTCACATTCGCTACGAAGTGGGAGGACGAGAATACTCTGCCATCGGCTTTGCCAATTGTGCAGGAGGGTATGAACTCCGAGACGACAAGACATTCAAGGGAACAATCGCACCAAAGGATATATCCGTAGTTGCGGGAGAAGCGAACAACGCCCCTCTCTGCATCTTCGAGGGCTTTATGGACTTCCTTTCCTATCTCACAATGAAAGGGAAAGAAAGCATTTCGCCTTCCATCGTTCTGAACTCCGTCAGCAATCTACCACGAGCCATTGCCTATCTCCACGAGAAAGGTATCGATTCCGTTCAAGCTTTCTTCGATAACGACCAAGCTGGACGACAAGCCCTACATTCTTTACAATCGGCAGGTATCAACGTGGAGGATATGAGCCGACACTATGCCCGACACAAAGACCTCAACGACTACCACGTTGCTCAATGTAAGCAACAACAAGAAGTACAACAGCAAAAGCCTGTTATTGTCAAACACAAAATAAGATAAGCTATGAAAGAAGGAATTGATATATCACACTATCTGAACAGTGAAAGTTCTCAGATACTTTCAAGAAATATCACGAAAGCACTCTCTGCGGAACAAGAGAGAATACAAGCAGAGCAATCTGAAAGCTCACAGCATTCCTCAGCATCCGAGCAGACATTGCCTTCCCAGCCTTTGACTGAAGTAAAGGAAGCCGAGCATTCCGAACAGGAGAAGCAACAAGTGGCGTCAAGCAGTCCGAAACGCATCAGCCACAAGCAACGACAAGAGAGCTTGGATAGCTATCGGGAATCCTTTCTCGTTCCCCACAAAATCATCGACCGAAAGGCAACCTATCTTAGTCGCACCACGTGGGAACGCTTAGAATTCGTTGTCCGTCGTTTGGGTGATTACGGAGCGAATGTTTCCAGTTTCTTGGAGTGCATAGCTCTCCGACATCTGGAGGAATATAGCGAGGACATAGAACGCTGGCGCAAACTTTAATCACGGCATTCCGAGCCATCGGTAAGGAAATGAATAATCGGCATTCTCAGAAGATGAGAAACACAGGAGATGAAAGCCAAGCATAGTATATGCGAGGGTATTCCATCGGTAACATTGCAAGACGTCAGTTTGTAGCCACAAACTGCGCTTGCCCCCTTTACCGCTACGCTCAGGGGGAGAGCCGTAATCACTTCGTTCTCATCGGTCGGAATGCCTTAATGAACAAACTAATATGAAACCCAAAACAGATAAAGAGAAAAGGAAGAAGAAGTCCAATAAGACCTGCCTTCTTCGGGTACGCTGCTCCGAAGAGGAGAAAGCAAGGATACAAAAGCGAGCGGAACGGACGGGCAAGAAACTCTCCGAGTTCTGTCGGGAGGCATTGCTTACCGGAGAGATTGTTGCCGTTCCCCAATTGGGAGAACACGAACGGGAAGCCATTCGGGTATTGCAACGGGTCAGCTACTTCTTCAGTCACATTTCCAACTTGATTAAGACGAAAGACCCCTCTTGGGTTGCCATTGCCAAGAACCTTTCTTGCATTTCACTACACGCTTTCGAGCGATTTTACAGTCCTCGGTATCGGATTACGGACGAGATATATGATGTTCTAAATATGAAGCGCAATGATAGCGAAGTGCAAAGCCATAGCACACGGTAAGACGGCATTGGAGTATATCTTCCGAGAAACGAAGCTCAAGAATAAGCTCTTAATCCAGAACCTTTGCAGAGATACGGCAGAGAGAATATACGAAGAGATGAACCTTGTCAATCGGTTCAACAGCCGTTGTCGCAACAAATTCCTGCGGATGGAAATCGGTATCGCTCCGAAAGATGAAGCAGGAATGAATTGGAAGAAGCTCCGAGAAATAGCCTGTGAGTTTATCCAAGCAATGAAATTGCAGGAGTATCAGGTGGTAGCCGTTACGCATAAGGATACCGACAATCTGCACATTCATGTCATTGCCAATCGGATGAGTATGAACGGGGTGGTTTATGATACGACCTTTGTGAGCAACAAGGCAGCACGGGTGGCAGAGGAATTAAGTCGCAAGCACGGTCTAACCATTGCCAACGAGATACGGGTGGAGAAACGGTATCAAAAGCCGAGAGCCAATCAGACACGGGAGGCGAGCAAGGAGAGACTACGTACAATGGCTTACGGATTGTTAGGAAAATATACGAATGGCGGAGTGAATGGCTATGCTTCCTTTCGGTATGATTTGAGACGACAAGGAGTAACCGTTGAACAGATGAAGAACAAGAAAGGCGGAATCTATGGACTGAAGTTTCTTTTTGAGGGGCAGACGTTCAAGGCTTCGGAGATAGGACGAGAGTTTGGATATAACTCTCTGTTGAAGCAGTTCGGATTATCCTATGCTGCTCCCTATCAGTCTTCTGTTCCGATTTATCAGCCGAAAGCCCCTTTACAGGAAGAAAAGCTACAGCCGGCACCAAGTCCTGAACCAAGTCTTGTTGAAAGCGTAGTGGATGTGGCTGAAGGGATTGCATCGGGAGTTGGCGGTGTGTTGGACTTCCAAGTCCACGGAGAGGATTATGCGGAGACCGCCTTTCAGCGAAGATTGCGCCACGAAGCCGACAAGAAAAAGAAACGGGGAAGAAGGATGTAGGAAACAAATTTGCCTTCCCTAAGAAGAAAATCACGAAAGAGCGCTCACTTTCGCTCGCAAATCTGTACCTTTGCAAGTGATAATAGTGAGCGTTCTTTGGCTATTCAAAACAATGTGTCTCAAAGCACTCCGCTCATTTCTAAATCGTTACCTATTCACCCTCCGCTAGATGGTAATGCCTTATTATCCAATAAGATAGTTCGGAGTCGAAAAATCCATCTGCTGAATAAATCAACAGGCGTTAATATCCTTTGCAGACTTGTAATCTTATGACTCTGAAGTCTGACCTAATTCCAAACTCAAGTTGTTATCACGATGCCGTAGACTTACCTGCATAATTATACATATCATAATGAATATAGTTTTGATTTTATAAACACTTGAAAATAAGTAAATTACAAACGTTATTCATTTGTGCGAAGAATGCGTTCCAATCTTCGCACAAATGAATTGTATTTATCGCACAAACGCAAGCCATTTGTCGGATAATTGAAAGACAGCAATGCGTATTCTGTTTTTTTTGAATAAGAATACAAGGATATTTCCCATAAATATTATCAGCTTACAGATACCAAAGACGGAAAAGTTTTCAAGGAACGCACGGAACATTAATAGAAACAACTGGGTATTTATCTTATCACTATACATTCGTTTTTTGAATTATTCTACTATCCTTAATATTTGTCAAAAGAAAATAGTTGCAGGAAGTGTGTGTTTTAAAAAGTTTTACTACTTTTGCACGCAATTAATTAATAGGAGGACGCTCGGGAGTTCTTTTGTTATTTCCATCATAGAAGTAAATAACCAACATTAAATAATTGTACAATGAAAACTCTGATTGACCGTATTCTCAAGGAAGGAAAGTGCTTTGAGGGAGGAATATTGAAAGTAGACAAGTTCATCAACCATCAGATGGATCCTAATCTGATGAAACAAGTAGCCGTGGAACTGATTCGCCGTTATGCTTCTACGGACATCAACAAAATTATCACGGTGGAGGCAAGTGGTATTGCGCCTGCCATTATGATGGGATTCCTGTTGGATCTGCCTGTGGTTTTCGCAAAGAAAAAGAAACCGTCTACTATGGTGGATATGCTGTCTACGACGGTTGTTTCGTTTACCAAGCAGCGCGAATACCACGTCTGTATCTCCAGCGAATACCTCACGAAAGACGACAAAGTGCTCTTTGTGGACGACTTCCTCGCATACGGCAATGCGGCAAAGGGAATCATAGACCTTTGCAGACAGGCCGGGGCAGAGCTTGTGGGAACAGGATTCATCATTGAGAAGGCTTTCCAGAATGGTCGAAAAGTGATTGAGGAGGCCGGCGTGCGATGTGAAAGTCTGGCAATAATAGAATCGCTCGACAATTGTGAAATACGGATAAGACAATAGGGCTTCGGTAAACGGATTTCTAAGGAAGCGAGCTGACAAGTAAGTTACAAGAAACGACTTTCATACCCGTATTAAAGCCTGCTTACCTGCTCGTTTCTTTTGTGGTTTGTCTGTCGTTTTGTCTTCCGGTTATCTCGTTCCTGATGCCCTTAGTTTTCTTATCTATAAATTTACTCGTCATCTATTTTATCATATTATGGAAAAATCTAAAGAACTCATCTATGGTCTGAACGACCGTCCACCATTGCGCGAAAGTTTGTTTGCCGCGCTTCAGCATCTGCTGGCTATCTTTGTTGCCATTATCACTCCTCCGTTGATTATCAGCTCTGCCTTGCAGTTCGATATCGAAACCACAGGTTTTCTGGTATCAATGTCATTGTTCGTTTCGGGTATTGCCACTTTCATTCAGTGCTACAAGCTCGGTCCTGTGGGTGCAGGACTGCTCTGTATTCAGGGCACCTCCTTCTCTTTCATCAGTCCGATTATCGGTGCCGGTATGCTGGGAATGGCGAACGGAAAAATGAATGTGGAGATGGGGCTGAGCTATATCTTCGGTGCTTGTCTGCTGGCATCGGTGGTTGAGATGTTTGTGAGCCGAATCCTGCCTTATATGCGCAGGATTATCACGCCGTTGGTATCGGGTATAGTGGTGTCGCTCATCGGTATGTGCCTTATCAAGGCCGGTATCAATTCGTGTGGCGGAGGCAACGCGGCAATGGAAGCAGGCACTTTCGGATCGATGCAGAACCTTGGACTGGCGTTGCTTGTTTTGGTAAGCATCATTTTCTTCAACCGTTCCAACAACCGTTTCTTCCGAATGGCATCCATCGTCTTGGGATTGGTTATCGGCTGCGTGGCGGCTTATTTCCTCGGAATGATAGATTTCTCTAAACTGAATGGCGCAGGTGCGTTGAACATTCCTCAACCGTTCAAGTATGGTTTGCGTTTCGATGTGGGTTCAATCATTGGCTTGGGGTTGATTTACTTGGTTACGGCTGTTGAGGCCTATGGCGACATTACTGCCAATTCGCTGATTTCCGACGAACCAGTTGAAGGTCCGGTGTTTATGAAACGCGCACAGGGAGGTATTCTTGCCGACGGTTTCAATTCGTTTCTGGCAGCCGTTTTCAATAGTTTCCCGAACTCAATCTTTGCGCAGAACAACGGTATGATTCAATTAACGGGCGTGGCAAGCCGTTATGTTGGCTATTTCATTGCGGCTGCCTTGGTGCTGCTCGGACTGTTTCCGGTGGTGGGGCAGCTTTTCTCATTGATTCCCGACTGCGTGCTCGGTGGTGCAACGCTGCTGATGTTCGGTACGGTGGCTGCTGCCGGTATCAGAATCATCGCCGCAACCACCATCAACCGTAAGGCCGTCTTGGTAATGGCCATCAGCTTCGCAATGGGACTCAGCGTGGAACTGGTGCCGAACATTCTCGGTCAGATGCCCGATGTGATAAAGAATATCTTTTCGAGTGGAATCACTATGGGAGGTCTTACCGCCATTCTTGCCAATGCTTTCATCAGAATTAAAGAATAGCGTTTGAGAAAGTTTTAGTGATTAATTCCTGATTTTCTCCGATTTAATTTCTACCTTTGCAATAGATAGAATCATTCGTGCTTTAACGGTGAGACTATCTATTGTGGTTTTTTAGATTAAGGAAACAGACAGAATATGGCAAAAAGTAACAAAAAGCGAGGATTCAGACACAGCTTGACATTCAAGATTCTGTGTGGTATGGCAGTTCTCTTCGTATTGGGAATTATCTATAATATGATTGTTGCCGAGGATGCTGAGGTTGCTTCGGAGATTAAAGAAGAGGAAGAAATGCGTAAGGCAGCCCTCGATACGTTGGATATCATCGGCGACTATTTGTGGCCGAATGCCAAACCGGTGGTCAGCAAAGATACTGCTGCCGTGAAAAAAGAAGAAGACAGGAAAGGTGACGAGCGAAAGGAGGACAAGAACGAAGGCAAGACTAGTAGAGAAATAGAAATGCCTGAAGTGCAGTTGCCGCCTGCTCCTGCTCCTGCCACCGACCCAATTCCTGCGATTGACCCGAAGCCAAGTGCTCCGACTGTGGAGAAGATGGATGCGTCGAAGGTGGAAAAGATAGAGCAATAACAGGAATCCGAATCCGTTGCTTGCAGAAATACCCTACAATTTTCAATAATTAACACGAAAAGGAGGTTTTTATGAAGAAGATAATGATGTTGCTGCTCGGGGCGATGTTGCTCGTCGGCTGTGCAACTGTCTATTATGATTCAAACGGCAATCCTGTTCCGAAAGAACAGGTTATGCACTTGAAGAAGAAAGCCGTGCAAGGACATCTTGCTGAACGCCGATACAGAATTTTCGTGAATCGTGTTTATCCGATACGAGGTCCGTCGCACGATCTTCGAGACGATTGGGGAATGGAAGTGAGCGGCGACTCCGTGGGGTTGTTCCTTCCGTATTTCGGCCGTGTATATCAGGTTCCTTATGGCAGAGGATTGGGCTTGAACATCATTACGAAATTGCAATCCTACGAGGAAGAACCCATCAAGAATGGAATACGTATCATTATGAAGGCTCGTTCGGAAATAGAGAGCTATCACATCGTGCTCGAAGTTTTCAACGATGCCACCGTCTATCTGAACGTAATGCCCAGTGGAAAGGAGGGCATCAGCTATTCCGGCGTGATGGAACTTAATGATGCCTTCAAAGTAAATAAATAAAATACAATGACCAGACAAATAAAATTATTGTTCCCCATACTGATAAAGATTCATTTTTGAGGGACATTGAGTGCGTGGTATGAGAAGGGACAGAACTTCATCAGTGAGAGAGCAAAGAGAACAGACGGGAAAGCACATTATGTGCATAAAACCACGAGAAGTGCATACCTGAGTTTAAAGAGAAACATACCATGGCTGTGGACTTACTATGACTATCCGAAACTGGGCTTACCTAATACTAACAATGAGCTAGAAGTCCTCAACTCTAATGTGAAAACAAAATTAAACTTGCACAAGAGCATTACCAAAGAAAGAAGAAAAGTGTTCATACAGGACTTGTTAAAGGTTCATTCCCCTAATAGATAAAGGGGAAATGAACTTTTTTAAGTCTCTTTTTGTCTCTTACACCTTTATTTTATATTTTTGAGCACAGCAAGCAGATGATCCCAAACCATTTGGGCTGATGGGATGTGGAGACGCTCTTCTGGTGTGTGTACAAAACGGAGAGTAGGACCGAAACTTACCATATCCAAATCAGGATATTTCTCTGAGAACAGACCACACTCAAGGCCTGCGTGAATACCAAGTACCTGTGGTTCTTTATCAAAGAGTTTCTTATATTCCTCAACAGCAACTTCTACGAGCTTAGAGTTTGGATTCATTTTCCAACCCGGATAGGCACCGCCTTGAATCACTTCAGCTCCTGCAAGTTCCAAGCAAGCCTTTACGGTATTGGCCATATTCTTGAGATTGCTCATCACGCTTGAACGCTGAGAAGCCACAACCTTTACTTCGTTTTCCGAACTCTGAACCACGGCCACGTTGCTTGATGTTTCCACGAGATAGGCAAGCACTTCGTCCTGACAGTTGGCAACTGGTCCGTTGTCGATAGCCTGCATAGCCAAGATAAGATTTCGGCTCACGTTCTTATTCATTACCTTCTGAACATCAGTACTTTCCAATCCCCACACCATATTAGGGTCAGATACGTGATATTCGTCTTCTACACCCTTTGTGAAGATGTTCCATTCTGCCTTTACCTCTTCTTTCTTATCGTTGGGAATGGCAAAGACAATCTTGCCGTCGCGAGGAATTGCGTTGTCCATCTTTCCGGAATTCCACTGTGCCAAACGAAGGTCCATCTTCTCTTGAATGATGTAGAGGAAACGAGCCATAATCTTGATGGCATTAGCGCGCTTCTTGTTGATATCATCGCCGGAGTGCCCACCGATGAGTCCCTTCAGACTGGCTTCCATAAAGAAGAAGTTTGCCGGAGCTTCCTCGCGTTCAAATTTGAATTTGGCATTTGTAGTGATACCACCTGCACAACTCACGAATAATTGACCTTCATCTTCGGAATCAAGATTGATAAGATACTTACCAGTCATAAATCCCGGTTCGATACCTTCTGCGCCTGTCAGACCTGTTTCCTCATCAACGGTAAACAGACATTCGATAGGTCCGTGCTCAATGTCGTCAGAATCAAGGATTGCCAACTCGTATGCGCAGCCAATACCATCGTCGGCACCGAGTGTTGTACCCTTGGCAGTGAGCCATTCTCCTTCAACGTAAGTGATGATAGGATCATTGAAGAAATCTATTTCATAATCCACCAACTTGTCGCAAACCATATCCATATGGCTCTGAATTACCACCGTCGGTACGTTCTCCATACCTTTTGTGGCAGGTTTGCTGATAAGCACGTTACCGGTTTTGTCTACCTTTGTATCGAGATTGCGGCTCTTGCCGAATTCTACCAAATACTCAATCATTTTTTCCTCGTGCTTTGATGGACGAGGAATTTCATTGATTTTAGCAAATTGCTCGAATACACGAGCGGGCTTTAATTGAATGTTTTCCATTTTTAATAATTTTTTATTTGATATCTTGCTGATTTGTATTACCTTTGCCGAAAATATCACTTGCAAAGTTAAAGAAAATGATTGATACTCTATTGTTGAGTGTGTTAATAATTGCTATTGCAATGCTTTTGTTGGGTGTAAGAGTATTCTTCCAAAAAGGCGGCAGTTTCAAATCGCAGCACATTCACGACAATGAACATCTGCGCAAGAAGGGAATCCATTGCGTGATAGATCAGGACAAGGCTGCACGAGCAGCCAACAAAGCCTATTAAGATTCATTTCAAACGGCTTTAATAAACAGAAATAATAACAAAAAACAATAAAGAAAAAATGAAAAAGATTTTTGGTACTTTGGCAATTGCTGCATTGGCATTCGGAATGTATTCCTGCAACAACCAGCCACAAGCTAACGACACGAACGCTTCGTCCGGAAAGGGTGGGGCAGCAGCTTCTGCCAGTGGTCAGAAGATTGCATATATAGAATTTGATTCTATTTCCAGCCAATACACATTTGCGAAGGATGTTAAGAAGATTCTTGAAGAAAAGAGTAAGAACGCCGAAAAGACTATTGGTGCCAAGGAACAGGAATTTTCTCAAGCTTACAGCTCATTCCAACAGAAAGGGCAGAGCAATAAGTTTGCCAGTCAGGCAGAATTTGAGCAGGCACAGGCTCGACTCGCAAAGTTACAGCAGGACGGTCAGGCTCTGACAGCACGTCTGCAAGGCGAACTCCAGTCCGATACAGAGAAATATCTCAAAGCTGTCAGCGATAGCGTTGAGAACTACATCAAGCGTTTCAATAAGGATAAGAAATATTCAATGATTCTTGTTAAGTCTGGCAGCAATATCCTCGGTGCTGACCCTGCACTCAATATTACCAATGAAATTGTTAAGGGTTTGAATAAGGATTATAAGGGAATGAACAAGAAGTAGTTTATTTCGGCGTAATGGACATTTGGTAGGCTGAAAAGCTCCAAATGTCCTTTATTTACTACCTTTGTACCATTTGAAAACCTATGAATAAAAACCATGTGTATTCTGTGGTAGCTCAAATGTTAAAAAGAAGGTCATCGTCGTGGTGTGCAAATGTATTCTTGTGGTGGTTGCAAGAAGCAATTTCAAGGTGGTCATCGCATAGACAGTATATCATTATGGCGAAGCTATCTGACAGAGAAACGAACTGTTAGAGAACTCTCGGTCCTGCATAAATGTTCAGAAAGGACAATACGCAGGAAACTAAAGTTGGTGGCAGGCAGCTTTACCCCTTCCTATCCTAAGGAAGCAACAATCATAATGGACACGACCTATTTCTCCAGAACATTTGGTGTTATGCTGTTTCAGGATGCAACTTCTGGAAAAATCCTTTATCGCAGGTTTGTCAGGAATGAAACCAACAAGGACTATCTCTCAGGACTTAAATATATACAAGCTGGTGGAACAAAGATAAAGGCAGTAGTCCGCGGTGGACACACTGGGCTTTTGCAGGCTATAACCTCCTGTCCTGTACAGACGTGTCAGTTTCATCAACTACAAATCATCAGAAGGCTTCTGACAAGTAAGCCTCATCTGCCTGCAAGTATAGAATTGCTGGCATTGATAAGAAAGATGTTTACCGTCGGCAAGGAGCGGTTTTTAATAGAATTTGATAAATGGTGTGCCTTATGGGAAGATTTCTAGGATGAAAGAGCTACTTTGGCATCAGGCAAGACTACTTATACACACAGACGACTTAGAACTGCAAGAAGGTCTATAAGCACACACCTCAAGTGGCTCTTTACATATGAAGAATATCCAGAAACTAACATACCCAACACAACCAATATATTAGAGGGGTACAACTCACAACTTAAAAGAGCCTTACTGAGTCATAACGGATTAAACGAAACCAACAAAAAGAAGTTTATTGATGGGGGCCTGAATATAACAAAGTAGGCTGGGATGTGCCAGCCTACCATATTTGTCCATTACGAACATTTGGAGCTTTTTCAGCCTACCAAATGTCCATTACGCCTTTATTTCTTCTTTAGATATAGTTAAATAAAATAATCTCCCCGAAATATTTCTATATTTTCGGGGAGTTTTATTTATCTTTAAATCTCTGGCTATTGTAAGAGAAAGTAAACATTAAGGCTAAATTAACCTAATGTAGGAACAACGGCAAAGTAGATTACATCGTGGTCTGTCTTGTTTTCAAACCAGTGCTGATGTCCGTTAGGGCAGTAATGCACTTGTCCCATCTTGATTATTTCTTCTGAACCATCATAGTGTACTGTAAGTTCGCCACTTACTACATACATTACTTCAAATGAACCAGCGTGTGGATGTTTGCCACTTTTTGGACCGGGGCGTAGGGTAGAGTACATAATTCTGGCTCTGTCGTCTACGTAGTTTCGAGTGTCAAGTCTGCCTTCGCCTCCTTTGAATCCTTCAATATGTTCTTCTGCTATTTTTTCAAAATCAATTTTCATAATCCTTTATTTTAGAGTTTAAGACAAAGGTAATAAAAAAGATGGATACTCAAAAGGGTATCCATCTTTATTTTATTTGAAAGAATGTTCTTTAGAACGTGTACTTCAAACCAAGCTGACCACGCCAACGGCTGAAGATATCGCTGTAATCGCGATTAGCATATCCACCTGTGAACTGATAAACACCTGCACCACGATAGGTTACTGGATTATAGTAAACACCGAAGCCGTCTCCGTGAGTATGTCCCCAATCCTTATTCAAGAGGTTACCAAGGTTAAGAATATCGAAAGTAAGCTCGATAGAGTTCAACTGACCTGCAACCTTGAAGCTGTATTTCTGGCCGAAGTGCAAATCGAAATGATGCTCAAAAGCGAGATTGTCAGCATAACGCTCATAAAATTCGCCTCTGTGTTCGCTCATATAAGAGTCGCCTGCAATCCATTCCTTCAATAATTGTCTTTGCATCTCTGGAGTTAAGGTCTTTCCGTGAGTATCACCGAATACTCTGTTTGTGAGTGCATTTACGTTATATGAAGTTTCTTCAAACTGCATCTTGTCTATCTGAGCGTCAGTTGGAATGTAGAAGAGGTCATTTCCGTTTGCTCCATCTTCATTAACATCACCATAATAGTATAATGTATATGGAGAGCCACTTCGAGCAGAATAAATCAAACCGATAGTAGTCTGCCATTGTTTCTGTGTACCATACTGAAGGTGGTAGTAAGCTGAAGCCTGAATACGGTGAGGAACATTGTAAGCCGAATTGCCAAGTTCAGGATCATTAGGATTTCTATAAGTATAGTTGTAACGCCAGTTGCTTTCTGCCACAGAGCTACCACCATTGTTTACACTCTTAGACTTTGTCCAAGTATAGCTGGCCATCAAGTCGAGACCGAAATCGAAGTGTTTCTCGGCCTTCATTGAGAGGTTTACTGTGTATCCCTTGCTGGTATTGTACAATCCATAGACATTATTATAAGGTGTACCTGAAGTAACCTTTGAATATAAAGGACGGTTGTCCCAACTCAATGTAGGATACTTCTGACCGAACGTCTGACCAGTTCCTTCGTATGCAAGGTTCTTATAGAGAATGTCGTTCAATGTCTTTGAATAGATAGCTTCTGCTGTCCAGTCGATGCCAAGTGCCTTGAAGTCGAAGCCAAGATTGAATCTTAGGTTTTGAGCAAACTTGAAGTTCTTGTCGTAAACATTGACTGTCTGGCTGCCTGCTGCACTTGCTGTGGCAACATTAGGCTCCTGATTATTTGGGTCAAGCAAAAGATTGATTCCCTTTGGACGGTTCAGATAGTAGGTAGACATCTGAATACCTGTGTTGGAGAAATTGTTGCTGATCCAAACGAATGGGATACGTCCTGTGAAGATACCTGCACCACCTCGGAGGATGTACTTACGGTCATTCTGGATATCCCAACGGAAACCTACGCGTGGACTCCAGAGAGGAGTGCTTGAAAGTTTTTGATTGGTCTTTACTCCCCAACCTCTGTTTGCAGCATATTCGTTGAATGGAGCATTCTCGGAAGGAGTGTCGAAGAAGATAGGGATTTCCATACGCAAACCATAAGTCAGTTGGAAATTGTTGGAAGCATTCCACTTGTCCTGTGCATAGAATCCCAACTGCGCTGCACCAAAAGTTGCCGCCCAGCGAGGGTCTCCGGTAACATCGGTATTTGCGTGACCGTAACGGTATGTATTGAAATAGGCACGCTTAGGATCGATTGCACCAGCCATATAATCTGTATAATATCTATTGAATTCATCAACAGTCTGGAAACTATATGTTCCATAAAGATCCTGAATAAACAGGTTTGAGAACTTATAAATTTCGTTGTGTGTACCGAAAGTGAACGTATGGTTACCCTTGTACCAAGTCAGATTGTCCTCGATAGTCCAGATATCCTGATCCAACGAATTGGCCATTGACGAACGTTCGTTACCCAAATTGATGGTACCTCCACCGACACCGCTGATAGAAATTGATGGGAACGGAGAACCAACAGCTCTTTGGTCGCGAACTCTTACATAACTTACACGAGCTTCATTACTGATAGTAGGGGAGAGGCGGCTTTGCAACTCTGCGATAAATGAGTTGGTAACACTCTTGAATGGATAACTATAAAGGTTGTCGTTCAGTGCCGTGCGGCCTCCACCATTATTCAACTGCTTGGCATTAACAAGACTCCATCTGAAAGTAGCCTTGTTGAATTCGTTAATATTCCAGTCTAATTTAATACCACCTTTCTGACTCTTGGAATAAATATCCTCTGTGGTAAAAGCACCGGGATAGACTACGCCTTGCTTGTTCGCCATATCCTGAAGTTTTCCGATAATGTCGGTAGCCTGACTCATATCTACACGTGAATCAGCTGAACCGTATGCATAGAGGTTCGGATACGACTTGTCATTCATTTCGTAGTTGGCGAAGAAGAAGAGCTTGTCCTTAATGATAGGACCACCAAAAGTTACACCCCAGTTGTAATCTCTTTCTTCATTGTACTTTGGTGCATATCCACTTCCGTCAGCCAATTTATAATGGTGTCCCATCAAGTTCTGATTGTAACCATATCCATACAAACTGCCGTGGAATTGATTCGTACCACTTTTTGTGATAGCATTGATAGAACCACCGGTAAAACCACTCTGACGAACATCGAACGGGGCAACGTTTACCTGAATTTGCTCAATGGTTTCCATTGACACAGGTTGCGCACCAGCCTGACCTCCATTGGAGCCATTTGAGGTCAAACCGAAAACGTCATTGTTTGCAGCACCGTCAATAAGGAATTGGTTGTAACGGTTGTTTGTACCTGCAAACGACATTGCACCAGAACTGGTAGTTGTCAATTGTGGATTCAAACGGGCCACGTCTGCAATACCGTGATTAATACTTGGCATTTCTGCAATCTGTCTTGCGTTGAGACTTTGAGCAGCACCGGTTTTGGTTGCATTGATACCCGCAACTCCGGTAACGATAACTTCTTGAAGTTCTTTGGTGTCTTGTTCCATAGCACAAGACAAGTCTTCAGTCTCACCCAAACGGAGATTTACACCATTGAATGTTTTTGTTTGCTGACCAATGTAGGCAACTTCAACCTTGTATGGTCCACCAACACGCATACCTTGAATAGTATAGCGGCCGTCAATGTTTGTTACAGCTCGGTAAACAGTGCCCGAAGGTTGGTGCGTAGCTGTAACAGTAGCTCCGATTACATCCTCGCCTTGAGACGTAATCTTTCCACTAATTCCAGAAGTTGTAATCTGTGCCATAACTGAAGTGGCTAAGGCAAAAAAACTTACAACTATAAAGAATAATCTTCTTTGCATAATTGTTTAAATTAAAGGATTATAACGTTTATTTGTATTATGCTGCAAATATACCTATAATTTATTGAAACAGCACTACAAATTTATTAAAACTTTAAAAATAAGCTAATAAGTTAAACTAAACCTGAAATACTCTGTATATGCAAGGAAGATAAAATTATTATTTAATTAATTATTTATCATAATCATCATTATGTGATTATTGTGCTTTCACTTCATAATATTCATTTGGTTATTATGTATTCTAATACATCCAGTCTTTATTCAGCTAACAATTCGGAATTTATATAACGCTTAATTGTTTTCAGCTTGTAAGTAGCTGAAAGTCAGCTATTAATATCTTGATTTTTTAAAGTGCGAAGAATGCGTTCTAATCTTCGTAAAAATGGAATGCAAACGTGCGAAGATTGCAAGGCTTTCTTCGGTTACTTGGAAATCACGTTTCAATCACTCTGAAATACTATATTGTTTTAACGGATTAGGATAATGAAATTACTGTGAAGAAATAAACGAAAAGTATAAGTACATAAAACAAGATACAAGGAAAAATTATTCAATCTATGGTTTTCATAAAAGACAACGATAGATACCTAATGTTAGTATTAAACAAGGTTTTGAACATCTATTTTGCTAAGCATAGATAGCATTTTGCAGTTATAAGTTATGATTATATACCTACTATTAGGTATTGACAAGGAGTTATTATAGCATTTCTGCACACTAAGAAAAACTTGTGCAGTACAAAATACTAAAATTTAAGTATTGTGAAAAATGTGCAAACCGACTAACTTTGCACACAAATTTATTAACAGCCAATTGCGATGCTCAAATTGCAGTTGGCTAAGTTCTTTACCAAAACATATAACATTCAAGTATGAGAAAAGAATGGAGAGGTTTCACAGGCACGAAGTGGCTTGATGAAGTCAATATGCGCGAATTTATCCAGAACAACTACACGGCTTACGATGGCGACGAATCGTTCCTTGCTGAACCAACTGAAGCAACTGATAAGCTTTGGGGAAGACTGAAGGAATTGCAGAAAGAAGAGCGTGCCAAGGGTGGTGTTCTCGATATGGAAACAGAAATAGTTTCCAGTATGACTGCATACGGCCCCGGCTATATCAGTGAAGAAATGAAGGACTTGGAGAAAATTGTTGGTCTTCAGACTGACAAGCCTCTGAAGCGTGCCTTTATGCCATACGGTGGTATCAAGATGGCTGAACAGGCTTGTACTACTTATGGTTACACTCCATCTGAGAAACTTCACGAAATCTTCACAAAATACTGCAAGACTCACAACGACGGCGTATTTGATGGCTATACAGACGAGATGAAACTCGTTCGCCACAATCATATTCTTACCGGTCTGCCTGATACATACGGTCGTGGCCGTATCGTGGGCGACTATCGCCGTGTTGCTCTTTATGGTGTAGACTTCCTGATTGAAGAGAAGAAGAAAGACCTTCGCAACTGTGGTTGCGGTGTGATGACTGACAACATCATCCGTCTTCGTGAGGAAATTTCAATGCAGATCAAGGCATTGAAGGAAATGAAAGAAATGGCAAAAATCTACGGCTACGACATTTCTATGCCTGCAAGCAATGCTCGCGAGGCTGTTCAGTGGCTCTACTTCGGCTATCTTTCAGCCATCAAGACACAGAATGGTGCCGCTATGTCGGTTGGCCGTATTTCGACTTTCCTTGACATCTATATCCAGCGCGACTTCGCAGAAGGTACATTGAACGAAGCTGAAGCACAGGAGCTGATAGACCATTTGGTAATGAAGTTCCGTATGGTTAAATTCGCTCGTATTCCTTCTTACAACCAGTTGTTCTCAGGCGACCCAGTATGGGCTACTTTGGAAATGGCAGGTTTGGGTATGGACGGCCGTTCTATGGTTACAAAGAATGACTTCCGTTTCCTCCACACATTGGAGAATATGGGTCCTTCGCCAGAACCAAACCTCACAGTACTCTACTCCCCTGCCCTTCCTGAAGGCTTCAAGAAGTATGCGGCAAAGATTTCTATCACAACAAGCTCCATCCAGTACGAAAACGACGAAGTTATGCGTCCGGTTTGGGGTGATGACTACTCTATCTGCTGCTGCGTTTCTGCAACACAGACTGGTAAGGAAATGCAGTTCTTCGGTGCTCGTGCCAACCTTGCTAAGTGCTTGACTTATGCTATTAGTGGTGGTGTTGATCACAAGACACGCGAACAGTGTGGTCCTGCACTTCGTCCAATCGAAGGCGACGTTGTAACTTACGAGGAATTTATGCCTAAGTTTATGGATATGATGGAATGGCTCGCTGGTGTTTACGTAAACACACTGAACCTTATCCATTATATGCACGACAAGTACTTCTACGAAGCTGCTGAGTTGGCATTGATTGATACCGATGTTCGTCGTACTTTCGCTACTGGTATTGCCGGATTCAGCCACGTAGTTGATTCTATTTGCGCTATCAAGTACGCTAAGGTTAATATCATCCGTGATGAAACTGGCTTCCCTCTCGAGTTCAAGACCGAAGGAGAGTTCCCACGCTATGGTAACGATGACGACCGTGCAGACGAAATTGCAGTATGGTTGCTCAAGACATTTATGAACATGATCAGAAAGCATCATACCTATCGTGATTCTGAACCTACAACAAGTATCCTTACCATTACTTCAAACGTAGTTTACGGCAAGTACACTCCAAATATGCCTGACGGCCGTCCAGACGGTGCTCCTCTTGCTCCCGGTGCCAACCCATCATACGGTGCAGAGCAAAACGGTCTTTTGGCATCTTTGAACTCTGTGTCCAAATTGCCTTACGAATATGCACTCGACGGTATTTCAAATACTCAGACCATTGCTCCAAGCACACTCGGTCATAATGTTGAGGAGCAGACAAATACACTCGTAGGTGTAATGGACGGCTACTTCGGTCGCGGTGCTCACCACCTGAACGTAAACGTGTTCGGTGTAGAGAAACTTATCGACTGTATGGAGCATCCTGAAAAGGAAGAATATGCTAACTTTACTATCCGTGTAAGTGGTTACGCAGTTAAGTTTATCGACTTGACACGCGAACAGCAGGAAGACGTAATTGCACGTCAAGCACACGGCAAGATGTAAAACTCCCCCACTCTTTCCCGATAAAAGGAAAGAAGGGAAAACCATAAATGCCTGTCAGATGTGATTTGAAATATAATCCATAAATGTTTATATTTGCTTATCACAGCCTTTCAGCGCATTAATATCCTAAAATAATTGGGCACACATTGCCCAATTATTTTTTTATCAATCACAGAACAGAAACATTATGACAGCAACTGATAGCAAAGATTTACTTTCCACTCCCAAAATGGAAGATTATGAACTTGAAACTTCCAATGCTATGGAATCGATAAAGGCACGTGTACATTCAACCGAATCATTTGGTTCTGTCGATGGACCGGGTATTCGTTTCATCGTCTTCCTGAAAGGATGCGCAATGCGCTGTCGCTACTGCCATAATCCAGATACGTGGGATGTGAAGTCTGACCAGTTGATGACTGCTGACGAACTTCTTTCGCAGGCTGTTAAGTATCGCAGCTATTGGGGAAAAGAAGGAGGAATAACTGTCAGTGGCGGCGAGTCTTTGTTGCAGATAGACTTCCTTATTGAGTTTTTCCGCAAAGCAAAGGCGCAAGGTATCCATACTTGTCTGGACACTTCTGCTCAACCCTTCCGTCGGACAGGAATATTCTTTGAAAAGTTTGAAGAATTAATGCGTTATACCGATTTGCTATTGTTTGATATTAAACATATAGACTCAGTTGAACACAAGAAACTTACGGGTTGGCCAAATGAGAATATTCTCGACTGTGCGCGTTATCTGTCCGAAATAAACAAGCCTGTTTGGATTCGCCACGTTCTCGTTCCTACTATCACTGATAAGGATGAATTCCTTTATCGTATGCGTGATTTCATCTCAACACTCCAAAATGTTGCAAAGATAGAAGTCCTCCCCTATCACGCTCTCGGCGTTTATAAATGGGAAAACCTCAATATTCCTTATTCATTAAAGGACATTAATCCCCCATCTGAAGAACGTGTTCAGAATGCTTTGCAGATATTGGAAGGACAAAAGTAATGAATGTGAACCACGCTACTTCATCGTTAGTTCGTCAAGAATGCTATGAGCAGGAATTTAGACCATATCGAACTGGAGAAAAAGGATTATTAAAGAATCTGCTTTTAAAGTGGAGAGTTCAACTTTTTTCAGTATCTTTGCACGTATGACAAACGAAGAATTTGAAAAGATATGGCAGGAAAACCGAGGAAAAGTGCTTGCCAACGACGATGAATATCAGCGCATCTCAAAGAGTTATCTCAGTTGGGGATGGGCTGATTATATTATATTAATAGGTGGATTTGTTATCTTTGAGAACTTTATTCAGGGTTTCGGATTACATATCATACTCCAATATCTGTTGGCTTTGATTGGAATGGTAATGATTTGGTTGGGTTATAGAATTATCAAAGCAAGAATGGGGAGCAAGAAAACGCTTGAGGAAGTAGAAAGCAGAGTGAGGGAAAAATACAGAATGACTTTGAGAAAATAAGTCAGAGACTGCAAGCTAATGGGTTTGCAAGTCAAATATATCTGCCCATTCATCGCACCATTACCACTTTGCTTTTAGGTAATTATCTTGAACCGAAAAGCAACTTATGGTAAACTTATTGACCTGTATTCTTATTTTTCCGAGTTCAGGATTTGTCCCGAACTCGGGTTTCTAATTTTATTATTCTTCTGTCTTTTCTTTTTCCTTAGGCAGAATAAGGTTGAGCAAAACTCCAACGATGGCTGAAAGTCCGATACCACTCATTGCAAAATCTCCCCAATTAAGGATAGCTCCACCGATACCGATAGTCAGTGTAACGGAGATGATAATTGTATTGCGTGTCTGATTCAGATTTACCTTATTCTGAATCAGGTTCTGAATGCCTACGGAGGCTATCGTTCCGAAAAGCAACAGCATAATACCACCCAGAACGGCTTGTGGAATGCTCTGAAGCAATGCGCTCAATTTACCAATAACGGAGAAAACTATGGCTGTAAAGGCTGATATACGGATAACTTGTGGCTGAGTAATCTTAGTGATGCTCATTGCTCCCGTAACTTCGCTGTAAGTAGTTACAGGAGGACCACCGAAGAAACTTGCAGCAAGGCAAGCCAAGCCGTCGCCCAACATCGTGCGATGAAGCCCCGGTTCTTTCGTAAAATCTTTCTGTGCAACTGCTCCTACAACGTAGACATCGCCGATATGTTCAATAACCGGTGCGATGGCAACGGGAATCATAAAGAGGAATGGTTCCCAAGCAAACTGTGGCAACTGGAAATCGGACAATGCCGGAGGAAGTGCTATCCAAGGAGCAGCAGCCACCTTGTCGAAATTTACTTCTCCTAAACAGATTGCCACGATGAAGCCTGCCACGATTCCACATACGACTGGCACGAGTTTGATAAGTCCTTTTCCCAACGAGAGCACGAGAATAGCTACGGAAAGAGAGATACACGCTAAAATCCAGTTGGTCTTTGCCATATCAACGGCAGAACTTGAAAGCGACAAGCCGATGAGAATGATAACCGGACCAATGACAACGGGAGGGAAAAGCCGGTCGAGCAACTTCTTGCCTTGCCATCTGATAAGGGCTGCCATCAGGAAATAAACGAGCGAAACGCCGATGATCCCTGCCAATGTTCCCGGCATTCCCCACTGCTTGGAGGCTGCAATGATGGGAGCAATGAAGGCGAAGGACGAGCCTAAAAAAATAGGAACTTTACCTTTCGTAACGAAATGAAAGATAAAAGTTCCTATTCCAGCCGTGAATAAGGCCGTTGCCGGGTCGAGACCGACGAGTAAAGGGACGAGGACGGTAGCACCAAAAGCGACAAACAAGAATTGCACGCCTACTATCGTTCTTCGGAATGGAGATAAATTTGCTGTGTTCATTTTATTAAACTATATTATAAAAACGCATAGAACAAACTATGATTTCTGGCTGCAAAATTACTTAAAAATTTGCTAATATGGAGGAAATAAAGGAAAGAATGTTACATCTGAATCAAAAAAAGAAGATAATAAATAGTATTTCCTATTCTTTTTCGTATCTTTACAGACAGTAACACAAATTCTATACAATAAATTATGTCGGCATTAATATCAATCATTCCTATCGTGCTGCTTTTCGTTCTTATGCTGGGCTTCAATATGGCCGGCCACAAAAGCGCAATCATTACCCTCGCAGTAACTGTTCTTTTAGGTTTATTCGTTGCCCCGGAATTGAGCATCATTCCTGAAACCTATGCCGGAAGCAGCGTCTATGGACTTGTAGGGTGGAGCTTGGCAGAGGGTGTTCTGAAGGCTGTTTTTCCCATTCTCATCATTATTCTGATGGCGATTTACAGTTACAACATCCTTGTTGAGAGCAAACAAATAGAGGTTAACAAAAATCAGTTCACGTCTATTTCCGATGATAAAGGCATCATTGTCTTGATGCTCGTGTGGGGATTCGGAGGCATTCTTGAAGGAATGGCAGGTTTCGGAACGGCAGTTGCCATTCCCGCAGCTATCCTTATCGGATTGGGATTCAAGCCTTTGTTCTCTGCTCTCGTATCGTTACTTGCCAATACCGTGCCCACTATCTTCGGAGCAGTAGGCGTTCCGGTTACAACGCTGTGCAACGAGGTTACCGTGGGTGGTGCAGCATCGCCTGAAAGAATTAGCGAAGTGGCGAGTATGGCAGTTCTTCAACTTTCGCCGTTGTTCTTTCTCTTGCCATTCATCATCCTGATGCTGACAGACAGAAAAGCTATCGTGAAGAATATCGTGCTCACACTTGCCGTTGGTTCGGTATCGCTCGGCGTACAATACGTTTGTGCAAAATATCTTGGTGCAGAAACGCCCGCCATTATCGGCTCTATTGCAGCCATCATTGTAATTCTGGTCTTTGCAAAGCTGATGCCCAAGAAAGAAAGCGAAGCAGTAAGGTCAGAAAAGAAACGCTACACGCTGGGCGAAACCTTCAAGGCTTGGAGCGTTTATCTGTTCATTTTGGCATTCATTCTTCTTTCGGGTGCGCTGTGTCCTCCTATTAACAATTTCCTGAAATCCAACTTAGTGAGTCAAGTTCCTCTTCCTGCCATTGGCTCAACGTTCAAGTTCGGATGGATCAGCAATGCAGGCTTGATGCTTTTCCTCGGTGCCACTATCGGTGGATTGATTCAGGGGATGAGTTTCGGAAAGCTGATGGTAGTGTTGGCGCGTACAGTGGTTAATCTGCGTAAAACCGTCATCACAATTATAAGTCTCATATCTTTGGCTTCGATAATGAATTACAGTGGTATGATCGGAGCTATTGCGAGTGGATTGGTCAGCCTGACGGGTGTCTTTTATCCGTTCTTTGCACCATTGATTGGTGCAATCGGCACTTTCGTAACAGGTTCCGACACATCGGCAAACATTCTTTTTGCCAAATTGCAGGCCAATGTTGCAGGCCATTTGGGCTTCGATCCTACCCAGGCCAACTGGCTCGTGGCTGCGAACACAACGGGTGCATCGGGTGGAAAGATGATTTCGCCACAGAGTATAGCCGTTGCAACTGCTGCCTGCAATATGCAGGGAAAGGATGGAGAGATATTGAAGTCTGCCATTCCTTACGCCATAGGCTATATCGTAATAGCAGGCTTGATGGTATATTGGGGCTGTTAGAAACTGCTATCAGCCTTTTGATTTCATCAAGACATAGATTACCACGGGTGCTCCGATGAGTGGAGTTACGGCATTCAAGGGAATGATGCCTGCCTCGCCCGGTAAATAACAGATAATATTACAAAGAAGTGCTGTCAAAGCACCGCAGAGAATCGTTGAAGGCAATAGCATTCGATGATTCTCTGTCGTTAATAGAAGGCGTGCAATATGAGGTACTGCCAATCCTATGAAAGCAATTGGACCACAAAAGGCTGTGGTAATGGCTGATAAAAGTCCGGTTACCACCAATAGATAGTTTCGCACACGGCGTGTGTTTATTCCCAGACTTTCGGCATATTGAGGGCCTAAGAGTAAGGCGTTGAGTGGTTTCATCAACAGGAGTGAACATAATATTCCGAATGAGATAATGGCAACAAACATTGGAATATGCTTCATTGAAACGCCTCCAAAGTTACCCATTCCCCACATTATATAGCTTTTTACACCTTCATCAGTAGCAAAGAAGTTGAGCAATGACACTACTGATGAAGACAAATAGCCAATCATTATTCCGATTATCAGCAGCAAGACGCTGTTTCTGACAATTAATGAAAAGAAGAATATCAGTGCCGTAACGGCCATTGCCCCCACAAATGCAGCCAGAAGAACTGCCATAAAGCCCGAAACGGAGAAAAAAGCAGTAGACACGTTTCCCCCTAATAAGAGCATAACAAGGGCTACTCCAAGTCCCGCTCCTGAATTAATGCCGAACACATCAGGCCCTGCTAAGGGATTGCGAAAGGCTGTTTGCAGCATCAGTCCACTAACAGAGAGTGCTCCTCCACAAAACATTGCCGTCAAGGCTTGTGGCAAACGGTTTTCTATGATAATGTATAGCCAACTCTCCTTGCCTTCAAATTTTCCCGTAAGTATATCAACCACATCTCCAAAGGGTATCTGCACCGAACCAATATAAAGATTCAATGCAAATAAAAGAATAATGCACAGTGGCAAGAATATGAAGATACGAGTTCCTCTAATCATAAGAAGTATTGAGCCACTTAGTCGGATAGCTTTTTGTAATATCTCAAATTGTTCTTGTTCAAGTCAGGATGGAAGAGTTGAATAAGGTCGTTTAACAGCCAATCAGGTCGCCAACTCACTTCTTCAAAATATGGAACTTTGTCCGCAGGACAAGCATATATTTCGCCTTTCTTGAATGGTTTCAACATTGCATAGCCCTGATATTCCGAAAGCAGCAGTTGTTTGTTCATCTCTCCATTGTAACTCATTATCCAAAAGTCCGCTTCTCCAAACTTGTCTAAGACTGTTTCAAACGGCATAGACAGGCTGCCGCTACTCTTGTCGTTGGAGAAAGCATAGTTTCCACCTACATCTTTGTAAAGCAATCCCACACTGCTTTCGCCACCGGGCAAGTACCAAACCGATCCAACCATACGGTCAGGAAGGACTGAACGCGTTTCCTTTGCATTGCTTGCAGCATTCTTTGCTGCCATATAATTCTTTTCCACCTCAGCAAACAATGCGTTTGCTTCATCCTCACAACCGAACAGCATTCCATAGAATTTCATCCATTCGGCACGTCCCAAAGCAGACGTTTCCATATAGTCAGCACATTCAATGATTGGAATATTCAATCCGTCAAGTTTGCCGTAGCCACCACTATTTTCAAATGGCGAAAGCAACAAAACATCGGGCTTCATATCAATAATCTTCTCTATGTCGGGTTTCATTCCATCGCCACAATCCACAATTTCTTTCGATTTGATTCTTGCCTGAACATCTGGTATCAGCATATACTTGGCATCAGCTATACCGGCTATTACTTTCGGATTTTTCAGCATCTCCATCAGGTTTGCGTGGGCAGTAGTGAAGAAGACTCCACGCTGCAAAGGAATTTTAATTGCAGTGCCATCACTCGGTGCTTTGCTCACATCGTCCACCAAATAGTAGGTATGCAGCACTTCTCCTTTCTTCCAAGGATTGTCCAAACTTACCTTTATACCATCATCCACACGCTCCATCTTGATATTTTGCGCATATTTGAACGACAAAGTACTGTCAGAAGCATCTGATTTCTCATTTTTCACAGCATTGTTTGTGCATCCACAAAACAAACATAATAATAAGGTATATACTACCAGTAACTTTTGCATAGCTTAGAAATATTTTCGGCAAAAGTACAAAAAAAGTATGAATTTTTGTCAGTTTACAATATTTTTTCGTAATTTAGCAACGTTTGAACTGATAAAGAAGATAATCAATCATTAATTAATATTTTTATACCATGTCTGAAAAGAATTCTAATGCTCTTACAAACCACATTGAAATGAAAAAGATTTGGGAACTTTTGGCTATTATCGTGATTACAGCCATTGTGTGGAATCTGCCCAATAGTTCATTCGGCATCGATGGCTTAACAGTAGTTCAACAGCGTATCATCGCTATTTTCGTCTTTGCCACGCTTTCCTGGCTTACGGAATGTATTCCCGCTTGGGCCATTTCGTTGGCTATTATGACGATAATGTGTACAACGGTGTCTGAAAACTCCTTTGGATTCTTCAAAGGCGAAGGTATAGGAGATTTATTGAAAGCAAAGGAAATAATGGCATCATTTGCCGATCCCATTATAATGCTCTTCCTTGCAGGTTTCATTCTTGCTATTGCTGCATCCAAATCGGGGCTTGACACGCTGCTTGCAAGGAGTATGATTCGTCCATTCGGAAAGAAGAGCGAGAACGTACTGCTCGGTTTTCTGATGATTACCGGTATTTTCTCGATGTTCATTTCCAACACAGCCACTGCGGCTCTGATGTTAACGTTCCTCACTCCGGTGTTTGCTGCTCTTCCTGCAAACGGTAAAGGCCGTATAGCACTGACAATGTCTATTCCTATCGCTGCCAATCTTGGAGGTATGGGTACGCCTATCGGAACGCCTCCGAATATGATTGCATTGAAATATCTCAACGATCCGGCAGGGCTTGATATGCACATTGGCTTTGGCCAATGGATGATTTTTATGGTGCCTCTCGTTATCATCCTGTTGCTTATTTCGTGGAGGGTAATTCTCTATTTCTTCCCATTCAGCAAAAAAAACATCGATCTTGAAATCAATGGCGAAATACATAAAGGTTGGCGTATGTGGGTTGTTATTGCTACATTCATTATTACCATCCTTCTATGGGTCATTCCGAAGGAAATAACTGGTATCGATACTAATACGGTTTCAATGATTCCAATGGGACTGTTCGCAATTACAGGTGTCATTACAGCGAAAGACCTTCAACAGATTGACTGGGCTGTCATCTGGATGGTAGCCGGAGGCTTTGCATTGGGGCTGGGAATGAACGGTTCAGGTCTTGCTGATGCAGCTATTGAGAGTATCCCATTCGGCGAATGGAGTCCTATTTTGGTACTTGTCATCTCTGGGCTTGTATGTTATTTCCTCTCAAATTTCATATCAAACACAGCTACTGCGGCTCTCCTTGTACCAATTCTTGCCGTTGTTTGCCGTGCTATGGATTTAAACTCAATCGGTGGAACAAGTACAGTACTCATTGGTATTGCAATCGCCGCTTCCACCGCAATGTGCTTACCTATTTCAACTCCTCCAAATGCCATCGCTTACTCAACAGGTTTGGTAGAACAAAAGGATATGTTGAAGACCGGTCTCACTTGTGGTCTTATTTCAATCGCTTTAGGATATGTACTCCTCTTCATCATTGGAGAATTGCACCTGTTCGGTTAATTAAATAAAAAAAGAGGATGGATTTAATAGACAAAGGAATTAAAGAATTTACAAATCTAAAGTTTTACAGTTAATAAAGTCATTGCAAATCATATTCGTATCAATATTTTGCAGAACTCTTCAACTGATATTTTAATATCCTCCTAAATAAAATCTAAAGAATCGAGCTTTTCTATTTATTAGGAAAACTCGATTTCTCATTTCTCAGCAGATATCCGAACTCGCAAACCTATTCTTCAGTTTCTTTCTTGGTATAGTGCCAAACAGCCTAAGAAGTGTATGGGAAATAACGTGTAATACAAAAAGAATATCATTAAGTAGATTGCTTAAATATAATATTCAGCCGTATCTATCAAGCCTGCGCGAATGGCGTACTTTGTAGCTTCGTGTACATTGTTCACGCCAAGTTTTCTGAATATGTTCTTTCTGTGCGTGTTTACCGTATGAAAGGAAGAGAAACGGCGTTCGGCTATTTCCCTCGTAGTGATACCTTGTGCTATGTCCTTCAATATTTCCGTTTCCGTCTTCGTGAGATTAATCAGTTGGAAATCAGAAGGAACGGCAGGACTTGTAAGCATTTCGGTCATTTGTTGGCAGATGTAACGTTGCCCATGCATTGCTTCCGAAATGCACTGACGGATTTCGTACAGACGAGAGTCTTTCAAAAGAATACTGATCATACTGCTTGAGCCGATGAGCAGCCGAACAAAAGGGATGCTCAATTCTTCGCTCCAAAGAATTATCATCATCTCAGGAAACCGCTGCCCGATGATTAAAAGTTCGTTTTCATCCTTCAGGTCGAAGAGTGTATAATCCAAAATAACAATGGATTCTGGATTTTTTCTTCAACTGATAAAGCAACTCTTGTTTGTCGGCTGCCAAATGACAGACAACGTCTTTCATCTTGGAGATTACATATAATAAACCTGCGCGCGTGATATCCTGATGGTCTGCTATGATGATGTTCATTTTACGATGTTTTTCCTGAATTATTTTCCCATTCCTCCCATTCTTTCATAGCCTCTTTCCAGTCAGTAGCTTCGCCAGTTTCTATAGCCTGCTTTTCCTTTGCTGTTTCGTCCCGCGCCTTGTCGCGCGCACGTTTCTCCTTCATATCTACAATGGTCTGATCGTCAAGTATCTGAATTACTCCACGCTTAATGGCATCCGTGAGTTCTTCTTCGCCGAATGCTTTACCGGGAACGTTGAAATCAGAGATATTAAATTCGTAATTAACACGCAAATCGTGTCTTACCATCTTCTGCTGATACCTGTTTCCGGCATTCTTCAGCCTGAGCAATCTGCCGATTTCCTTTATTTCACTTTCCGAAAATTTATTTCTTCCCATCTATTTCTATTATTTCTGTGTGCAAAAATACGAATAAAATATGATAGTACTCCATTATCTTCCCACAAAGTGAGGATTGATTTTGAAGCAATATCTCTTTAATATCTCTACTTTTGCTGCACTCTAAAAAATAAGGCTCAATTATTTCTAGAACAATTGAACCTTATTTGATACGAACTAATATGAAGTTGAAATTATCTTATAGCCTCAAAATACTGGTCGAAAGCACGTGGATGTCTGCCAATAAGGATGGTATTGAGCAGACAGTTGGCTACGATTTCTTCATTGCCGAGGTCTACTTTTCCATCTTTTTTTACTTCTTTTGCCAAAAGTATGTCCCAAGGACCGTTAAAATTACTGTCGTCTGCACCAAAAAACATTTCGTTTGTATCAGGATCTTCCATCAACTGATAATGAATGTACTTCTTTGTTGGCGTAGGTTTGATTTCGAGAAGCATATCATAAGCCAACCTGAACTCCTTACGGAGCTTGCGTGCTTTGGGATACATCAGTCCGATATGTGGATAGATTTCGTCAAAATCGTATGCCTGAAAGTATTGCTGTAATGTCATTTCTTCTTGTTTTGTTGATTCAGACTAAAATTTAGCCATCTTTATGGCTACGATAGCACATTCGTCTCCCTTGTTGCCGAGCTTCCCTCCACAGCGATCCTTTGCCTGCTGCAAGTCGTTTGTAGTGAGAAGACCATAGATTACAGGGATTTCACAAGTGGCGTTGAGCCTTGAAATACCATAAGTTACGCCCTCGCAGATGTAATCGAAGTGAGGGGTTTCTCCACGGATTACGCTTCCAAGCACAATGATTGCATCGTAACCACCGTTGAGTGTCATCTGGTGAGCACCATAAACCAGTTCAAAACTGCCCGGAACAGTTTTCACGTGAATGTTTTCCGGAATAGCACCGTGCTTTTCCAGTGTTTTTACTGCACCATCAAGCAATGCCCCTGTTATTTCAGGATTCCATTCCGAAACAACAATGCCAAAGCACATATTGCTCGCATCGGGAACACTCGTAAAGTCGTAGTCTGATAAATTATGTAATGATGTTGCCATTTATTAATAGCTGTTGATGAATGATTTTTATAAATTTCCCTGTTCAACGTATAACACATATTATAAATATGCCTCATTTGCTCAACAAGTAAATGATGGAGTGGACAAATAGATGGTTTTATAAACTATCAGAATTGAATAGTTCCATCTTCAGTCGTCCATTATTGATATTCCATTTAAAAAGAATGGACAATTGTCAGTAAAAGTGTTTACTGCCAACTGTCCACTGTTTATTTTCAACTGATTAGTTGCTCGCTCTTTCAATGTATTTGTCAATGTCCTGTGAAATAGGAGCATTGAGATACTTCTTCTTGATGTCCTTGTAGATTTCCAATGCCTCAGCCTTCTTATTCTGGCTTTCAAGTATAATACCTGCCTTTCTCAAAGCCAAAGGAGCAACGCTGAGATTGGTATTGTTGTATGCTTCATCATCAGCCATCTTTGCAGCTTTCTTGAAAGATTCAACAGCCTTGTCCAACTGGTTGTTGTCGGCATAGACGTCGCCGAGTGCCATCTGCGAAGCCGGACTGATTATCATATCGTCTTCGGTATCGTACTTTTCGATATTCTCCAAAGCCTTAGCATAATCAGGCTTAGCTTGCTTTGCATAGCAGATGCCTACATAAAGATTGGCAAGATTGCCGGCTTGTGTTCCACTGTAATCGTTCTGAATCTTCTGAAACTCCTTCAAGGCATCTTCATATTTCTGCTGTGCAAGAAGTTCCTGACCTTTGTGTGAAGCAGTCTGAGCTGCCAGCTCATTTGGTTTTGAAACAAATTCCTTATAAAGGAAGAAGCCACCAACAACAACGATGATAGCTACGAGAGCGATGAGTGCCTGCTTTCCGTACTTTTGGAAAAAGGCTTCAGAACTATTGAGGTTTTCTTCGTATGTACCCTCTACTTTTTTGTTTGCCATTTTTATTTTGTTTTTTATTATTTCTCTTCTTAAATGCCTTTGATGAGCCTTCTATCATTTCTCCATTAACGATTAAATATAAAGGCAAATAGCATAATAACCCATAATAGCGTGGCAAAATTAATGAAAAACTCTCACATATTGAAATTTATTGCATACTTTTTTATGATATAACCTGTTGAATGGTAATTATCTATTTTTACTTTAAGATTTTTCCTTAAAAATATAACAAAGATCTTAATGAATTATTATCGTAGCTTGATACAGTTTGCTTTCTATTCTCTTTGAGCTGCACTTCATAGATAATGGTATTGTTGGAAAAAGTAAGATACTTCTTATCATATACACCAAAAACGTAAAGTGCAAAGATTCTTTATATAAGAGATTTACAGATAATAAAACTTGTTATTCTAAATATGCGAAGATTGTATTTCATTCTTCGTACATTTGGCGTGTATTTTTGCAAAGATTCCACGCCAATCTTCGCACGTTTGAAAGTGAGTTATATAATAATTGATTTCCAACCACTTACAAACCGCTATTTGGAATTTGTTCTGTGGAATTAAAATAGCTTTTGGAGTGCAACCATATAGCTTTGTTTTAGTTCAAAAATCCGTGTTGAAGTTTGTGATTCCATATCCTTTTCAGGTAGGTGTTAATACAAAAAATATTGCAAACAACAAATGATTTCCTTATTATACAAAAAGCGTTTGGCATATAAAACACCAAACGCTTTTCTTATTTTCCATACCACAGAATCATATAATGGAGTGATTGCGGTGTTTTATCACTGATTCCGATACAGAAATCCTTTGTATACTTAAGTTGCCTTATTGCATATCGTAAACAACCTGCATCAGTTTCTTGCCCAAAGCATCGGCCTCTCCCATTGAACCGGCTTCACTATACACACGGATGATTGGTTCGGTGTTTGACTTGCGAAGATGAACCCAAGCCTTTGGGAAGTCAAGTTTCACACCATCAATGTCCGTTACCTGAACATCGGCTTCCCGACCGTAGAGTTCTTTTACCTTGACGAGGATTGCATCAACATCTGTTTCAGGAGTCAAGTCTATGCGATTTTTTGCAATAAAGTATTCAGGATAAGTTCTGCGAAGTTCACTTGCTTTCAATCCCTTTTGTGCCAATGAGCTGAGGAAGAGAACGATACCTACTAATGAATCGCGACCGTAATGGCTTTCCGGATAGATTACTCCACCATTGCCTTCGCCACCGATAACAGCACCGACTTCTTTCATCTTTGTTGTTACATTGACCTCGCCCACGGCAGAAGCAAAATACTTGCCACCGTGCTTTTCTGTTACATCACGGAGCGCACGGGTAGAAGACAGATTGCTCACGGTGTTTCCCTTGACGTGGTCGAGAATATAGTCGGCAACGCTCACAAGCGTGTATTCCTCGCCAAACATTACGCCGTCTTCCTGAATGAATGCCAGACGGTCTACGTCAGGATCCACTACAATACCAAGGTCGTAATCTCCACTTTTCATCTCATCCATAATGCCACTGAGATTCTTCTCAATCGGTTCTGGATTATGTGCAAAGTCGCCTGTCGGTTCGCCATAGAGAATTTTGTATTCCACTCCTAACTGATCGAGAAGTTTTGGAAGGATAACACCTCCGACAGAGTTTACAGCATCAACGCAAACTTTGAATTTTCTATTCTTTATTGCTTCTAAATCAGCCAGTTCCAATGCCTTGACCGCGTCTATATGCTTCTGGTCGAAACTATTATCTTCCGTATATGAACCAAGACCATCAACATCTGCATAATTGAAGTCTTCACGTTCAGCAATATCGAGAACGGCAGCACCGTCGGCAGCAGTGAGAAATTCGCCTTCGTGATTGAGCAGCTTCAATGCATTCCACTGACGCGGATTGTGCGAAGCCGTGATGATAATACCGCCATCGGCGCCTGCCATACGAACAGCAAGTTCCGTTGTGGGAGTGGTGGCAAGACCAATGTTTACAACGTCAGCACCAATTCCCATCAAAGTGCCGCAAACTACGTTCTTAACCATCTCGCCCGAGATACGAGCGTCGCGGCCAACAACGATTTTCAACTTCTTACCGGGATGTTGGCCAGCAATGTAGGTAGCGTAAGCAGAGGTAAATTTAACGATGTCGAGTGGATTCAATGTATCCCCTGTCTGGCCGCCTATTGTTCCGCGGATACCAGAAATAGACTTAATAAGAGTCATAACCTATTGTTTTTTATATCTCATAAATTAAGAATATATCATTCTGACTTATAAGATGTTCATTGTTTGAGTTGCTATTGTAATTTGACTAATGTCTAAACTCCTCTTCCAAATGTAATATCGTAGAAACAAGGATATACATTTTGGCTGGCAAGTTTCTGTCCGTGTGTTGAAGGGACTATGAGTTTCACGTGAGCCAGTGAGTCGGTTGCATTCTGAATTCGACCAATATTAACGTAAGGCAACGCAACCAGCCATCCCTTAGGTACCGATGCACTCTGATAAGCACGATACATTACACTCGAACTGGGGTCGAAAGATGCTGTGAACGTACCACTTGTGTTGGTAACCGACATCTTATCGACAACGCTGCTCCAATAGAGAGAGTTGTTGGTCAATTGCAATGTATCAGTAAAGATATTGTATTCTGAGAATCTGCAAAGCACAGTCGTGGATTCACCTTTCTTTATTTTCTCTCCCACTCCCTTATGCACAATCTGCATATACACGCCAGCATTGTCAAACTTCACGTATTCGTTCTTTGATACATCAGTTGTTGAATCCTGAGCCTGAAACTGTTGCTCTGAAATAACTTTGATACCTTTCTTTACGATAAAGTCATTCATCGCATTACGCTCGCGTTCTATCTGATCGGCATAACTGTCATTGTCGCTGCAAGAAGCAAAAGCAAAAATTCCTACAAGCACCACTAAGAGAAAGTTTATTTTCTTCATTACTTTATAATTCCTTTGTTTCTATTTTGCAAAGGTAAGAAAAGAATATAGAAAGTAGGAATTTGAAATAAGAAAATATATTAAACTATCTGTTGCATTCAACTTATACGCTCGAAAGACCTACACTCTGACAGCGCATTAAAAGAGATTCCGCAATTTCACGAAAAGTCTATATGCAGCACAAAGACCTTTTATTCCAAGTATCTTATAGGCTATTGCTTTGAGTTTATATGTAGAATAGATAGAGGAAATCTGATAATTGAGTGGTTTGGGAATATCTCCGGTAGCTAAATTTTCAGACAACTGTACATTTAAAAGGGATTGATAGTAATGTGATAGGGATTTTTTGGAGAAGCGATGCAATTCATCTGCTATACGTTCGTGTGCAGAAAGATGAGCGTCCAACATCGTTTTCCAACCGTCAGCATTAACATTATGCGAAATTCCGTTAGGATTGGACACGTAATGATAGAAACCAACTTCACAAGTTCTAATGGATTGCGCCTTATCAACCAAAGAAGGAAGAATGATAATATCCTCAAAAACCTTTCGCTCTGCAAATCTTATATCATCAAAGAGAGTTTTCCGATAAATCTTGTTGCACGCATAAGAATGCTTATAGCCCTCGCCTGCAATCCAGTAATCGGCAAAAGATCTATAAATGATATCGTGGAAAGCCAATTTCTTCGTTGATTCGGTATCTTCCTGCTTTACGCCAAACTCTATTATATCTACATCAGGTGTAAACATTTGAAGCACTTCAGAATAAACGTTTGAATCGATGTAATCATCGGAATCGATAAAGGTAATGAACATTCCGTCTGCAACGTCTATTCCCTTGTTGCGGGCATAGCTTAATCCTCCATTCTTATTGTGCAATACTTTTACATCATAGCCTTTAGTACTGGTCTCATTAGCCCAACTATCGCATAAAGCTCCACTTGAATCAGTAGATCCATCATCTATCAGAATGATTTCATAATCATCTGACAACGCAATGCTGTTCAGACATCTAAGCAAGGTGTCTTCAACATTGTAAACAGGTATTATTACAGACAGTTTTTTCATTAAATTATCGTTTTTTATCAAGGTGGTATTAATTAAAATGGTGCTCAATAGGTAGCATAAATGGCGTTAATTCCTTGGCGTGAGTGCCATATTTACTTGTCGTAGACAGCGAGTAAGCAATATAAAGCCTACGCTTGGCACGCGATATTGCCACGTAAAACTTGCGTGCGTCTTCCTCATCGCTTTTTTTATTCTTATTATAGGCATTGGGGTAACGTCCGTCCACTGCGTCAAATACGATGACATTATCAAACTCCAAACCTTTCGCCTTGTGAACAGTAGTAACATATACCCGTTCACGTATGCTCCGGCTGTTGCAGAAATCGCTTTCTTTCAACGTATTTATATCCATTATATAAGAGCCAATCTGCTCAACCAACGCATTCGGAATGTGTTCGTCCACGAGCATATCCATATCCAGATAGCGAAGAATGTACTCCAAACGGTCTATTTCGCTAATCACTGCTGTTTGTTGGAAATACTGATAAGCGTCTTCAAGTGCAAGTATCAATGCTTTCTTTGCATTATCTTCCAACAAATAGAGTTTACTGAAAGCCGAAAGATATAATTCCTGATAGGCTGAACGGAACTTCCCCACGTAAGGCATAACTTTCGGATGATTGAGAAATGCCGTCTGCTGCGCCACGATGGTTTCGGCCTTTTGGGCACAAAGGCGCACAAGGCTCACCGTTGCTTTTGCATCGTCAATTGCCTGATGCGAATTTTCTCCCACAAGATTGAAACGTTCGAGCAGAGATTCCAGTTTATAGGAAACCAGATTGCGTTCCAAAAGTCTCATCAACTTCAGCGAATCGAAGTATCCGTTCGGACAATCCTTCATAGAAATATCGAGGTATCGGCGCAAATTAAAATCGAGAATATTGTAATCATAATCTGCATTGTGCCCAAGAAGCGTTGCGTTCCCAGCATATTCCAAAAACTTTTTCAGTCCCTCTTGTGGAGAAAGCAATGCGCCGTTTCTTAATTTGGAATGATACAAATCGTACAATGGATTTTCATTTTCACCCAATTTCCGCAATATCGGTCGGGAAGTTTCTATATAAATATCCAGCGGTTCACCGATAATTTCCCCATTCCTGATTTTTATCGCTGCGATTTCAATGATATCATCCTCAAACACATTCAGTCCCGTTGTTTCCGTATCAAAGACAATTATATCCTCATTTCTATACGTCTGAAGGAAATCGGCTACGTAAGTGCTTTTATCATACAGCAACAAATCGGTCGGCGACATAGCCAATTGCTTGAGCTTATAGACAAATCGCCGTGCCAAGGCATTTGAATCAAAAGCCTTCGTTCCTTTCAAGATGCGCGTCCAAGCCAGAAAGTTATGCTCATTGCCAAGCACATTTAAGTGCGCCATCAGCAGTTTCACGCTCGGCGTATCGAACAGATCCCTGCCTGACACCTTGAAATGACTTAAATCATAACGCATCATTACCCTGCTCAGCTTATCGGCATCGGCATTAGAACTTACTATCACAGCCGTAGTTTCGCTCTTATCCGCCTTGAACAAGTCCAAAGCCGTTCCGGCAATCTCTTCCATTTCAGCCTCAATATTGTCGCTGGGCAGAATCTTCAGGTCGTTTGGTTGCGCTTCCAGTTCATTATCCGTTATGGGCAACAGTTCCCTGTCAATCTTCAATTGCTTTTCAGCAAAATCATTGAATACGTCCAGAAGATAGCTCGGCGAACGATGGTTCTTCAGCAGATGATGAATATTACCCTTGCAGCGCATTTTCAGGAAGGTAAGTGTTTCAAGTTTCGCTCCCATAAAGGAGAAAATAGCCTGCTGCTCATCGCCGAGATACATAACGACGGGATTATCCTTGGAGGTCAGCAGGTCTATGATTGCAAGTTGCATTGCATTCAAATCCTGAACTTCGTCCACCTGAATCCACGGGTACCTCTTGCAATCGGCATCCTTGCTGTATATATCATAGGTTACCAGAAGCAAGTCCTCAAAGTCGAGCAGATGATGCTCGGTCTTGTATTGTTCGTAGCAAGAGGCATAATACATTTTCCAGAGCAATCTCCTTATATTATTAGCTGACTTCCAGTCTATCCTCGGAGCATCGGCATCGTCAAGAAACTGCTGTGCATTGTGATAGATATACACTACTGTCCGCTCGTTGTATTCCATCCGTTGCAGCTCGCAAATCAGCTTTACGGCATCACGGTCTTCTTTCGTAAAACATTCCGGATGCAGATAATATTCCCAAGGATGCGCCTTTTCCATCTGGTACATAAGATGTGAAAAGAAGATAATCTCCTGATAAACCTTGCTCCTGTTGTAATCGCCTATCACTCCTTCCTCGCTCTCGTTTCGGTAATCAGCTATGATACTTATGGCCTCTTCGTCGTCGATTATCGACGTGTCAGCCTCTACCCTATTCTCTTCAAACAAGAATCTCGAACAAAAATGATGCACGTTGCCCACTTGCAGCCGTTCCACTTCTGCGTCGTCCACCACCGAAGCGATACGGTTTATCATTTCCCTTGCAGCACGATTCGTAAACGTCAGACAAAGCATATCCTCGTACTTCACGCCCTGTCCGTGCGCATATTTGATTCGTTCGGCAAGAATATGCGTCTTGCCGCAACCCGGCGAAGCCAAGACAAGATGGAAACCATTGTCGGCACGTACTACCGGAATCTGACTGTCGTCCAGAGAATGAACATCGTTTGCTTTCATCGTATCGTTTTCATTTGATGCAAAGTTAATAAAAAACTTCCATCTACTGCGTTTCAACAAGAGATAATATCAACGAAGGGGTATGCGATTAGTATAGAATTGAGGGGTAAATATCCTAATTTATACTTTTTATAAACGTTACGATACACTTACAATTGCAGCATAAGGATATGCCATCTGCCCATTGTAAGCAGCAATAGCTCAATAGAAATTTGCAGTATTCTTCCGAAAATTGTAAATTTGCTGCCATTCATCAAAAACGATAAGATATTATGAAAAGATGCGATTGGGCTGAAACCGACCCGCTGCTCCAACAATACCACGACGAGGAATGGGCTGTACCTGTTCACGACGATCGGGAACACTATATGTATTTGCTGATGGAGAGTATGTCGTGCGGGCTTTCGTGGCTGCTGATGCTCAAGAAGCGTGAGGTGCTCAGAGAATGCTTTGCCGGTTTCGACTTCGAGAAAGTGGCACAATTCACAAGCGATGATGTGGAACGCATTATGAACACCGAGAATATGATCCGAAGCCGACGGAAGATAGAGGGAATGATTGCCAATGCAAAGGCTTTCGTCAAAGTCAGGGAGGAGTTTGGATCGTTCGACAGGTACATCTGGAGCTTCACGAAAGGAAAGACTATGATTTATCCCTCGCACAGCCACAAGCCCGTAGCCAGCAACGCATTGAGCGACAAGGTGGCAAAGGATATGAAGAAACGAGGCTTCAAGTTCATCGGCTCGGTCATTACCTACAGCCATTTGCAGGCTATTGGAATCATCGACGACCATCTGGAAAGTTGCTGCAAATACAAGGGTGGAAAGAAAAATCTTAACTCCCTTTAACTCGTCCAAGTCCCAAACAATCACTATCTTTGCACCATTAATAGTAAGAAAAACAAAAAAAATCAACAATGGACTGGAAAAAAATACAGAACGGATCAGATATCCGCGGAATAGCACTCGAAGGTATCGAGGGCGAAAACGTGAATCTTACCAATGAAGTTGCCAACGCCATAGCCAAGGCTTTCGTGGCTTGGCTGAAAGAAAAGAACGGAAAAACGATGCAGACGGTGGCAGTAGGCAGCGACTCCCGACTTTCAAGCCCTGCAATCCGTGAGGCATTTGCCGAGGGAGCAAGTGGCACAGGCGCGCAGGTGCTCGAATTTGGTATGGCTTCAACCCCTGCAATGTTTATGTCTACCGTAGACAAAGATCTGAAAGTGGACGGTGCCGTAATGGTTACGGCGAGCCATTTGCCTTGGAATCGCAATGGATTGAAGTTCTTTACAACAGAAGGTGGACTGGACAAGGGCGACATCAAGAGGATACTCGAACTGGCTCCGGACTTCTACAATGTGGAAAACACCAACAAGGGCAAGATAGAGAAAGTGGACTTTATGGACACTTACTGCCGAATCCTTACCGACTACATTCGTGAAGGTGCAGGCATCGGCAACGAACCGTTGAAGGGAATGAAGATAGTTGTGGATGCAGGCAACGGTGCCGGAGGCTTCTTCGCCCACAAGGTGCTCGACAATCTCGGTGCAGACACATCGGCAAGCCAGTTCCTCGAACCCGACGGGCACTTCCCCAATCACGTTCCAAATCCGGAGGACAAGGCTGCAATGGCTTCCATCTGCAAGGCAGTTGTTGAGCAGAAAGCAGACCTCGGCATTATATTCGACACCGACGTGGACCGTTCCGCCATCGTAGGCAGAACAGGTGCGCCCATCAATAGGAATGCACTCATCGCACTCATAGCAACCGTCATACTCCGCGAACACCCCGGAAGCACCATCGTTACCGACTCCGTTACTTCCGACGGTCTTGCAGAATTCATCGCTGCCAAGGGAGGCATCCATCATCGTTTCCGTCGCGGCTACAAGAACGTAATCAACGAATCGCTCCGTCTGAACGAAGCAAACGAAGAGTCTTGGCTTGCCATCGAGACATCAGGACACGCAGCACTGCGCGAAAATTATTTTCTGGACGACGGAGCATATCTGGTAGCAAAACTATTGGTTGAGGCTGCCCGACTGCGCACGGAAGGAAAAGAACTTCAAGACTTGATTTCCGACCTCAGAGAGCCTGCCGAAAGCAAGGAAATAAGATTCAAGATTGCAACGGACAACTTCAAAGAATACGGACAGAAAGTATTGGAGGATTTGCAGAACAAGATAGAGAAACAAGCAGACTGGAAGATAGTTGCACCCAATCACGAAGGAATACGCATAGCCTGCACGGCAGAGAACGAGAAAGGCTGGTTCCTCCTCCGTCAGTCGCTCCACGATCCAGTACTACCTCTGAACATAGAATCAGATGTAGAGGGTGGCGTGGCACGAATAGAGCAGCGCGTGCTCGGCTTGCTTTCAGCACACAGCGAATTAAAACACTAAGCTATCAATCGGGTGCAAGGCTGCAAGTTTACGAGTTTACAAACAAAGCCCATATGAACCTGAGTTCGGATAAGGTCTGGACTCAGGTTATTGATTGGACGAATTAAATTCATACCATCTTTCCGACAGGCAATTCTGCACATCGTTGTTTCTCGTCAGAGATTCTTCCAAGTCTTTGAAATCCATCGAATCCGAAGCGAGATGTAAGTCGTTGAAAATCAAGCAAAACAACATCCGTTTCCAATCGTGCGAAGAATGCGTTTCAATCTTCGCAAAAACGCAATGTATTTTTGCGAAGATTGAAACGCATTCTTCGGTTACTTGCAAATCATATCTTTATCTCCTTGCAAAACCTCCTCTTATATCCTCAAGAGAACAACGAAAAAATAAGTCTGAAATGGTTTAGAAATGAAGGATTTTTCTTGAAAATCGGTAAACCTGTCCCCATCCAAGTTAGCTCCTACCTACCATCTTTATAATATGAACATCACAATTGAAAATGCACAAAAGCACCAAGCCCACATCATCGCAACGATGATAATGGAAGCTATGAACCACGAATGCTGCCAATGGTTTGCAGGACCGGCACACACTTTGGCAGATTTCCACAAACTGATGCGCAATCTTGTGGAAATGGAAAACTCACAATATTCCTATAAGAACACATTGGTTGCAAGGAACGATGATGGAAAAATCCTCGGAATATGCGTCAGTTACGACGGTGCTTGCCTGCACGCACTAAGAAAAGCATTCATAGACGAAGCCAAAAAGGCTTTCGGCCGCGACTATTCAGACATTCCCGACGAAACGCAATCAGGCGAATTATACATCGACTCATTGTGTGTAGGGAAAGATTTCCGCAAGATGGGCATCGCAACAAAACTCCTTGAAGCAACCATCGAAAAAGGAAGAACGCTGAATCTTCCTACCGGATTGCTCGTAGACAAAGCCAACCCTGATGCAGAAAAGCTCTACAAGCAGGTTGGATTCAGATATGTGGACGACAATATGTGGGGAGGACATCCTATGCGCCACCTTGTTTTTCCTCTATAAGCAGGTAAGTTAAAAAAATAACTTTAAGGCAATTCAAAAGCCATTGAATACAATGCGTTCTTAAAATGAGAGACAATAATAAATTAAATATTTGGAATATCATTGGTTTTATATTATCTTTGCACAAGCATTTGGTTCACAGGAATCGTGATTAAAAGGGAATACGGCGAGAATCCGTAACTGTCCCGCAGCTGTAAGTTGTTCGTATGCAACAAGCGAATGTCACTGGAGAATGCCGGGAAGGTGTTTGTTGCGCTTTGAACAACAGAGTCAGAAGACCTGCCAATGCGAGTTACGCAACTCTCGAGGACGAGTTTGCGATAATGAAAAAACAAACGTTTCTATGAGATTATTGCCTATCGGGTTGCTCTTGCTGTGCCCATTGGGAATAAAGGCACAGTCCACTATAAATGATTCGACATTCCAAATCGAAGAAGTTGTCGTAACCTCCCGTTTGACTCAACGGGAGATTATTCCTTCACAGAATCTGAAAGGAACGGAACTGCAACGGCTCAACAGTCAGTCGGTGGCAGATGCGCTACGCTATTTCTCAGGAATGCAGCTGAAAGATTACGGTGGTGTGGGTGGCATCAAGACCGTTGATATCCGAAGTATGGGCACTCATCATCTTGGCATCTTCTACGATGGAATAGAATTGGGCAATGCGCAAAACGGACAGATTGACCTTGGGCAGTTCTCGCTCGACAATATAGATGAGATTTCGCTATACAATGGGCAGAAAAGTGCCATTTTCCAACCGGCTTCCGACTTCGGTAATGCAGGAAGCGTATATATCCGTACGCGTCAGCCACGCTTTACAGAGGGCAAGAATTACAACATAAAGCTCAAGACCAAATACGGTTCGAGCGATCTTTTCCGCTTCTCCACTCTATGGGAACAGCGACTTTCGCCAACAGTTTCAAGTTCTCTGAATGCCGAGTTTCTCTCCTCCAGTGGCAAATACGAATTTAATTACAAGCGACTGACTCCTAATGGAGAGGTTGCCTACGACACAACTGCCATCCGACAGAATGGAGACATACACGCGGAACGTGTTGATCTGAATATCAATGGTATTCTGGAACGTGGCTATTGGAATGCCAAAGCCTATCTGTATAATTCCAAAAGAGGCATTCCCGGTGCTATCGTCAATAACGTCTGGAGAAGAGGAGAACGACAGAATGACTTGAACACGTTTGTGCAAGGACGATTCCAGAAAGACATAAACGACCGTTTTTCCACGCAATGGTTGGCGAAATATGCTTATTATCGCACACATTACATCAACAGGGACACGACACAATTGCCGACAGACAATCGTTATTGGCAACAGGAATTTTATCTCTCAACGGCAAATGCCTACGAGATTCTGCCCAATTGGAGTGCATCCATCAGCTACGACTTCCGTTGGAACAAGCTGAATGCCGATACCTATCGCTTTGCTTTCCCAACAAGAATATCAAACCTCGTTAGTTTTGCAACAGCATTGGATGCAAGGTTCCTGAAAGTCCAAGGCTCTGTTTTGGTTTCATTCATCCACGACAAGCTGCATCCAAAGGTTCCGCTCATAGGAAAACAGGCAAAGGAAAACATCAATAAGTTTATGCCTGCAGTCTTTATAGACGTTCCTCTTGTTGATAGAATGACTGGTTTGCACACAACCAATTTGAGTTTGCGCACTTTTGTCAAGCGAAGTTTCCGTATGCCCACCTTCAACGATTTGTATTACACCGATTTGGGCAATTCCAACTTGCTCCCGGAAAGTGCTACTCAATACGATTTCGGCGTGGTGTATGACAGATTCAACAAGTTTGGAGTCCTAAGAAAGTTTCACATTCAGGCAGATGGCTACTACAATACCATTCAGGATAAGATTATTGCTTACCCTAAAGGACAGCAATTCCGTTGGACAATGCTCAATCTCGGACGAGTGCATATCACAGGATTGGACGTTTCTGCCTCTATGACGCTCGAACCTATGAGAGACTTACTCGTTACGGGAAGGCTGCAATACACTTATCAGGATGCCCGCGACGTAACAGATCCGGCTACATCTTATTATAAAGATCAGATTCCATATATTCCATATAACAGTGGTTCTGCCATTCTTAATCTTGCTTATCGCAATTGGTTCTTCAATTATAGCTTCATCTATTCCGGAGAACGATACAACGAACAGGAGAATATACAGTACAACTATATGCAACCTTGGTACACACACGATATCAGCTTGCAATACCAGTTTGTCGCAAAACGAACAAAATGGAGGGCAACATTGGAAGTGAATAATCTGTTCGACCAGAAATACGATGTAATTCTCAACTATCCGATGCCCGGAATCAACGGCGCAATGGGCTTACAGGTAGAGTTTTAACGAATATTCTAAAGAAAACAATACTTAAAATCTTTAGTGAATATGAAGAAACATCACATCTTATTATTAATGGCAATCCTGACTTTGATTGCTTGCCGTCAAGATGATTTAATCATATATCCCGACTTGCAAAATACGGGAGACCAATCCAAGACCGATTATTTGGGACTTTATATCCTAAATGAAGGAAATATGGGTACCAATAAAGCCACGTTGGATTATCTTGACCTCACAACGGGGACGTATTCCAGAAATATCTATCCATCACGCAATCCCAATATGGTAAAGGAATTGGGCGACGTGGGCAACGATATCAAGATATACGGCAATAGTCTTTGGATGGTTATCAATCAATCGAATAAGGTTGAGGTTGGATGCCCAAACAGCCGTGAGCCGTGGACACGTAGACGTGCCCAACTGTCGCTATTTGGCTTTCGATGGTGGCTATGCCTATGTAAGTTCATACGTTGGAAAGATTTTTGAAAAGAGTGTTTTGGGTTCTGTCTACAAGGTAGATACAGCCACTTTGAAGATTGTTGATAGATGCGTTGTAGGCTATCAGCCCGAAGAAATGGCTATTCTAAATGGTAAACTTTACGTAGCCAACAGTGGTGGTTACAATCCTATGCAGAATATGCCATACGATAAAACCGTGTCCGTCATAGACATCAGCACTTTCAAAGTAACGAAAAGCATTGATATTGCTCCTAATCTTTTCCGTTTAAAATCAGATAAATACGGCAGATTGTGGGTATCTTCGCGGGGGGATTACGCAAATATCAAGTCTAAACTGTATCTTATTGAAAACGATGTGCTTGCCGATTCCGTAGATGTGCCCATCGGAGACTTTGCTTTCAATGGAGATTCTCTCGTTTATTATGGTTCAGACACATACGGAAGCACTCCTCAATATGGTGTAATCGACATTCGTACAAACAACGTTGTAAACAGAAATTTCTTGCATCCAACTGCTGAAGCACCCCCCGTGAAGATACCTTATGGATTGATAGTACATCCTATTACTGGAGACGTGTATCTGATGGATGCAACTAATTATGTATCGAGTGGCAAGCTCTTCTGTTTCGACAGGAATGGAAAATATAAATGGAACACTTGGACAGGGGATATTCCCGGACACGCTTGTTTCCTTTTAAGAAAGAAAAAATAAATATTAATGATGGAAAAAACATTGATGATTGCAGGATTATTATCCTCAACTCTTTTAGCAACAGCACAAAACAGTCCATATATTAAGGCTGTAGACGAATACGTGCCTGCGCCGGGACAATTTGTAAATACAATGCCGGCTCTTACGGAAAATGATACTCCTGAGACGGCTGCACAAAAGTGTACGGAGGCAGTTGCAGGCAAAAAGCAAGGAGAATTAATTACTTTGGGAGCCTATGGTGGCTATATCACTTTCCACTTCGACCATCCTTTGGTAAATGTTGAAGGGGATAATGATTTCAAGATATACGGCAATGCGTTCCCGGGGAATAGCGAACCAGGGATTGTTATGGTTTCTCAAGACCTAAACGAAAACGGATTACCGGATGACGAATGGTATGAATTGAGTGGAAGCGCCGACGAAGACAGTATTGGCAAGGTCGTTTACGATTACGAAATCACTTATACCAAAAATTCAGAACCTGTAACGGCTGTGAAATGGACCGATAACAAAGGCAATTCTGGAGAAATTCCACGCATCGAACCTTGGCATCCACAGGAGTATTATCCACTATGGATAACTGAAAAACAGCTCACTTTCAAAGGAACGAGGCTGCCTAACAACTCATACAAAGACCCTCAAACCGGTTGGTTCAAGCAGAACGCATTCAGATATGGTTATGCAGATAATCTTGATAACGAAAATAGCTTCTTCAATATAGAGAATGCAGTAGACAAGGATAGAAAGAAAGTAAAGCTACGCTCTGTCAATTTCGTCAGAGTTTACTGTGCAATGAATCAGGTTGTAGGCAATTCCGTTGGCGAAACATCTACGGAATTTGCAGGAGCAGAAGATTTGCATCCAAATGCAACAGCAGTTGAAAATATATCTGCCGAGCAGACAAATAGAATTATCAAGAGCATTTATACCATCGATGGTAGAGAAATCAAACAACTTCAAAGAGGTGTAAACATAGTACGCTATTCAAATGGCGAAACTAAGAAGATAATTGTAAAATAAGAAAACATAAGAAAATTCATTATCCCACTATCTTTCCGAGAAATAGTGGGATTTTTTGTGCCCATACAATAGTTATACGTCCCACAAATTTTAAATGCAATATAACGGATAATCTATTGTCGAGTACTCGAATTTTGAATAAGAACTCACACAAGTAACAAAAATGCCGGCTGAATCACTTGATTCAGCCGGCATCATTTATATGAAAATCTCTATTGAGAAACTGCCTTTAAAGTGGAGTTGTAAAGATGAATGTGCGAATTACATAGTAGCTTAGAATACCTGCAATGTAGCCAAGGAAAGCTATCCACGTAATCTTCTTCATATACCAGCCAAAGGTTATTTTTTCCAATCCCATCACGACAACACCTGCCGCACTGCCGATAATCAACATAGAACCGCCAACGCCGGCACAATAAGCCAAGAGCTGCCAGAAAATGCCATCTACTGCCATATCGCCGGTAGCCTGAATCGGATACATACCCATACTGCCTGCCACCAACGGAACATTATCAACGATGGAAGAGAGTACGCCGATGATACCTGTTACAGCATAGTGATTCTCATTGAAAACAACGTTCAACGAGCCACCCAACTTAGTTAGGACGCCAATTTCCTGCAAACAAGCCACAGCCATCAGGATACCTAAGAAGAAAAGGATGGTAGACATATCAATTCTTCGCATAATGCTCGTTACGCGCTTCGAGAATGTCTCGCCATTACCCTGACGGTGCAGGTGGCGATAGAACAATTCAGTTACCGTCCACAACACACCAAGCACCAAGAGAATACCTACGAACGGAGGAAGATGGGTAATAGATTTGAAAATAGGAACAAAACACAAACCTCCCACACCAACTGCAAAGATAGTGATACGCTGCTTACGTCCGAATTCGCCTACATCTTCAGTTTCGCCATCATTATCCACAGTCTCTATATTACCTTTCAGCATATTCTGGATTATCAAACCGGGAATAATCATAGATACCAATGAAGGAATAAAGATTTCTTCTATCACACCTGCTGCCGTAACAGATCCTGCATTCCACAGCATAATGGTTGTAACGTCGCCTATCGGGGAGAAAGCACCACCGGAATTGGCTGCAATAATTACAAGCGAGGCATAAATCATTCGGTCGTTCTTGTCGCGAACAAGCTTACGCAGAATCATAATCATCACAATACTTGTGGTAAGATTGTCGAGAATCGCCGACAGGAAGAAAGTCATAAAGGCAATACGCCACATCAAATTCTTCTTCGATTTGGCCTTCATCACGTCCTTAACCCAATTGAATCCTCCGTTCTGGTCTACAATTTCCACAATAGTCATTGCTCCCATCAGGAAGAACAGCGTGGTGGACGTATCTCCAAGATGCTCAATAATTATGCTATTGCCAAACTTAGTGAGTCCGTGCTCTGCATCCGATATGAGTGCTTCGGGGTGCATCAGTGGAACAAACTGAGCCGGATCTACCATATAAAGTGTCCAGCAAAATACAAACATAAGCAAAGCTATGGCAGCCTTGTCGATTTTTACCAAACTTTCCGTAGCTATGAGCATATAGCCAAGAACGAAGATGGCAATGATTGCAATTGTTAGTGTTGACATTTATTTTATTATTAAGTTTTTTAACGGCAGCAAAGTTAATCAAAAGTTTACACTTGCAAGTAAAAGCGATGATAATTTTCGGAAATAAAAGTGTAATTTCCGTGATTTGTAGTATATTTGTAAAAAATATAAAACTATATGGAAAAGAAACGTCTGAATGTTGTTTGCGCCATCATTCGTGAAGGCGACAAATATCTTTGTACACAGAGGCTGAGAAAGGGGCCTTCATACATTGCAGAACGCTGGGAATTTCCCGGCGGAAAAGTCGAAGACAATGAAAACGACTATGAGGCTTTGCGCCGTGAAATACGCGAGGAAATGGATTGGGACATCTATGTTGGCAGCAGACTGGGAACTATCGAACACGAATATCCTGACTTTATTCTCAAACTTACTGCCTACGATTGTCTGGCACGCGACAATGAATTTAAGCTTTTGGCCCATCTTGATTCCAAATGGCTTACCAAAGAAGAATTTCCATCATTGGAATGGACGGAAGCCGATAAAATCCTCATCCAAGCACTATGGAAGTAATTGTAAGCAATGAAATAGGAAGTGTCTGCCCAACATTCGTTGGTGCTTGCGTGGATGCAAAGGTCAAGAATACAAAATACTGTCAGGCACTATGGGACGAAATTAACGCATTGACTGAAAGGTTTTGCGCAGAACTCACAACCGAAACGTTGAAAGATATTTCTGGCATAGCTGCCACACGCAGAGTTTATCGTGCTTGCGGGAAAGACCCATCGCGTTATCGTCCTGCTTCCGAAGCCCTAATCCGCCGTATATTGCAAGGTAAGGAACTCTATCAGATTGACACATTGGTAGACCTTATCAACCTTGCATCTATCGCCTACGGCTACAGTATTGGTGGTTTCGATGCCGATAAATTTGTTGGCACAACGCTCACGCTCGGTATCGGCAAAGAAGGCGAACCCTATGAAGGTATCGGACGAGGTATGATCAACATTCACGGATTGCCTGTATATCGTGATGCAGAAGGAGGTGTAGGAACTCCCACATCCGACAATGAGCGTACGAAAATTGATACCAACACCACTCATCTTGTTGTTCTTATCAATGGCTACGACGGCAATGAAGAGAATGTGCGCAAGAATGCAGAGTTTATTCAGGAACTTTTGAGAAAGTATTGCGAGAGCGACGGTGGAACTTACACAATGTATTAGGTCATCCAAAGCTCACAACGGAAGAACAGGAAAATACAATCAACTTGAAGAAATTATGAACAGCAACGAACAACCAGACAAAATAACTCCTTCGCTTCAGGGGTACGAAGATACTGCCCGTATGCAATCCCTCATTTCGAAACTCAACGCAGCTTCAGATGCCTACTACAATGGACAGGCTGAACTGATGTCTGACCACGAATGGGATGCAGCCTTCGATGAATTAAAGAGACTGGAAGAAGCCACCGGCACTATCCTACCCAATTCCCCAACGGCAAATGTAAGTGCAGACAATGTGGCAGGTACAAAAGAGGAACACGAATTTGCTACACTTTCATTGGCAAAAACCAAGAAGCCCGAAGAACTTGTGAAATGGGCGGAAGGCCGTCCTATATGGCTTTCTTGGAAATTGGACGGTTTAACGCTCGTAGCAACTTACGATAATGGCAGATTAACTAAGGTGGTTACACGTGGGAATGGGCATATCGGCACGAATATCACGCATTTGTCGAAGGCCATCGACGGCATTCTTCCAACAATAAATAACACGGGACATATCGTAATCCGTGGCGAAGCCGTTATCAGTTATACTGATTTCAACCAGTTCAATCTTGAATCAGAAGAAGAATATGCAAACCCCCGCAATCTCGCTTCGGGTTCTCTGACACTCAAAGATATAAACGAAGTAAAAGCACGACACCTCCGTTGGATTCCATTTACTCTCGTTTATAGCGATGAAGAGCACACGTCGTGGGGCGAACAAATGCAATTCCTTGAAAAACTCGGCTTTAAGACAGTCGATCACGAGGAAATCAGCAATCCAACATTAGATAATATAGAATCCGTTATTGATAAATGGACAAGGAGATTACAAGGAGAAAAAGCCTATCCAAACCTATCTAAGGGAAGGAATGCCGCAGTTGATAGTGAGGGTTTACTTTTGTTGGATACGCCAACAGCCAATGAGCAAACAAGAAAATCTTCTTCTTTGGAAAAACCTGAAAGAGTTTCAGCCTTCGATTATCCCGTTGATGGTCTCGTAATCTGCTACGACGACACGGAATTTGCAGCAAGTGGGTCAGTAACTGGGCATCACGCGACACGTGGGGGATATGCTTTCAAATGGCAAGATGAAAGCGCAGAAACGAAATTGGAGTATATAGAATGGTCGTGTGCAGCTTCCACAATATCACCAGTAGCCGTATTCAAGCCTGTTGAGTTGGAAGGAACAACAGTAAAACGTGCAAGTCTCTGCAATATTTCTGAATGCGAGCGACTGGGAATTGGCGACAAAGGAACGAAAATTTCAGTAATTAAAGCCAATAAAATAATTCCGAAAGTTATCAATGTTACTGAAAGATTGGGCGTTCTCACAATTCCTGAAACTTGTCCGGTATGCAAAGCTCAGACAGTAATTACTGAAAGTGAAAGCAGCAATACAAAAACCTTACATTGCACAAACGAATATTGTCCGGCAAAACAACTCAAGAAATTCGCCCGTTTCGTTTCAAAAGAAGGTGTAAATATCGACGGTCTGTCGGAACAGACTGTTCAAAAATTCATCAATCTTGGATGGGTGTCAGAATATGCCGACCTTTTCCATCTCAATGAGCACGCCAACGAACTGCGTGTTATGGAGGGTTTCGGCGACAAGAGCGTCAAGAAACTGTTGGATTCCATAGCAAAAGCTCGAACTGTTGAAGCACGGCGATTGCTTTTCGCCCTCAATATTCCATTAGTAGGGCAAGATGTCTGCACACGCTTGCTATCCTCTCAGCCATTGGAAGAACTGATTAGCACGGCAAGAACGACTGATGATTCCACCGTCTTCTCATCCATTGACGGTATCGGACCGGAAAAGAGTTCCAGTTTCGTTAAATGGATGCAGGATGAAAACAATAAAAAAGTTTTGGACAACCTGCTTTCGGAGCTAACCATCACACAAACATCGAAAGAATCGCAAGGTGCACGATGCGAAGGACTTACATTTGTTGTTACAGGCGACGTACATCATTACAAGAACAGAAATGAATTGAAAGCCTACATCGAAAGTCAAGGTGGTAAGGTTACCGGCAGTGTTTCCAAATCTACCAACTATCTTATTAATAATGACGTAAACAGCACTTCCGGAAAGAACAAGAAAGCACAGCAACTGAACATTCCTATCATTTCGGAAGACCAATTCATTGAGAGATTTAGTTCTTAGCCTATTCTTAAGACACTCTACAACCAACAAACAGCTACTGTCCTAAACGGGTCGTAGCTGTTTATTGGTTGTCTACCCCCACGGTATCAAAGAGATACTTGGCATAAACGTAGTGTCTATGGACATAATAAATTACAGACAAGCAGCCCCTACAAACGTCATAACAGAATTACACTTCTAACTTGAACGCCTAATTTATATATGATGGTATATTTCTTCAAATGGAATTCGGAAGCGATCTCCCCAAACGCCGTCGGACAAACGAATGCCGCAGGTAATTATCATATTGATTTCGCAGTTATAAGGGAGATTCAATGCTTTCTTAACCAGTCGGCTATCAAAGCCTTCAAGAGGACAGGTATCGTAACCCTCTTCGCTCATTGCAAGCATAAACGTCTGGACTGCAAGCGCACAACTCTTATGGACAACAACTCTAACGTCTCCTTCTGATACTTGCCGAACAATCGGTCTGAAGACTCCGATAGTCTGAGCAAGCATCTTTCGTCCTAAACCTGCCATACCAAAGAAACGGGAATAAAGGAGAGGCATAACCTTGCCATAATATAAATCCCATTTCTTTATACGCTTTTCTTGTTTTTCTTTGGGGCTATTGTGCCGAGTATTCTCTCGCTCAAAGACTTTTACAGCCTGTGCGTGAGCCTTGTACTTGTCTTGTCGGGTAACATAAACCACCATCTGTTGGGCAGAGGTTGCAGTCAATTGATTGAGACAAGCCTTGGAAAGCAAAGTCATTGTGCCTTTATCAGTAACGTGATAGCACTCCCAAAGTTGCATATTGGAACTTGTCGGGGCGAGTGTAGACTTGCGGATACACTCCTTTACACGTTCTTTGTCTAAAGGTTTATTGGAATCAAAATGGCGAACAGCCCGACGGTGGGACAATATTTCCTGTAATGTCATAGAAGATGGAAACAAATAAAGATGTTGATTGATAACAGTCTAAAACTCATTGAAAATAATCTAAACTGATAATGAGACCCTTATAAAGTTTCATTATCAGTTTTCTTTACTTAGCACATAGTCCAAAAGCTGATTTTATAACTTGCCGGCATCGCCTAAGTAACTATCCTTGAAACCGAGGAAGTAGAGCACTCCGTCAAGTCCGATAGTTGTAATGTTCTGTTCAGCAGTTGCCTGCACACGTGGCTTTGCGTGGAAAGCAATACCAAGACCGGCTTCTGAAATCATAGGAAGATCATTTGCACCATCTCCAACAGCGATAGTCTGTGCAAGATTTACCTTCTCAACCTGTGCAATGAGCTTCAGGAGTTCTGCTTTTCGTCTGCCATCCACAATCTCTCCGAGGTATCTTCCCGTGAGCTTATTGTTTTCATCTATTTCCAATTCATTGGCATAAACATAGTCGATACCGTATTTACGCTGAAGATATTCGCCGAAATAAGTGAATCCTCCACTCAGAATAGCAATCTTGTAACCACAGTTTTTCAATACGGTCATCAGTCTATCGACACCTTCAGTAATAGGAAGGTTCTCAGCAATCTCTTGCATAACCCTCGCATCAAGTCCCTTCAAAAGAGCAACACGTTCCGTGAAACTCTCCTTGAAGTCTATTTCTCCACGCATTGCACGTTCGGTAATCTCAGCAACTTTGTCTCCTACACCGGCTCTCTTTGCCAATTCGTCGATACATTCTGTCTGGATGAGCGTTGAATCCATATCAAAACAAATGAGACGGCGCATTCTTCGATACATAGTATCCTTTTGCAAAGAGAAGTCCACCTCCTGTTCGTGGCTCATCTGCATCAGTTCTGCCTGAAGCTCATCGTAATTTCTCGGAGTTCCACGCAATGAAAACTCGATGCACGCACGGACATTCAGGTTCTGTTTCTTGATACTCTGTCTACCAGTAAGGCGCAAAATAGAGTCGATGTTCATCCCCTGACCTGCAATAATCTTGGTTGCAGCCTCGATATTCTTAGCTGAAAGCGAACGGCCAATGATTGTCAGGATATATCTGTTCTTTCCCTGTTGGTCTACCCATTCTTCATACTCATCGTCATCGACAGGAGAGAAACCAATGTTCACTCTCAGTTCGGTTGCCTTAAACAGCAATTCCTTCATTACCTTACCAGAATTTTCGTCAGTTGTGCGGATTAAAATACCAAGTGATAAGGTAGAATGGATATCTGCCTGACCAATATCCAGAATATGCGCATCGTATTTTGCAAGGATTTCCATTACTGATGCAGTAAGTCCCGGACGGTCTTCACCTGTGATACGAATCAATATCTGTTCTTCTTTTGTGTTCTTATTATCTTTCATATCGTTATGTATTGATAGTGCAAAAATACAAACTTATTACGATGTGAGCAAGTTTTAGACTATGAATAAAATAAGAAAGCTGCCAACCATACACAGAATGTACAGCCACAGCTTTCGCCTTCTTTCTCTTTTCTCATATTCAGTATATCCTATGAGAGTCAATAAGCTAAAACAAATCAAAACGCATTGTGTCAATATCAGTTCTCCTAACCCACTCCCACTCTTTCAAGGAAGAGGATAAAGAAATGGATTCGGCATCCAATGCGCATTGACCATATAATCAACAAACCATCTGCCCATTCCGAGGAAAGAGCAGATGACAAAAATGATTCTAATATTCCTTTATTTCCTGCTGTCCACTGAGCGCAGCAACTGCATTCTCGGTCAATGCGAGCATTTCATCCTGACCGGGGTAAACCTTTACCGGAGCAAGAAATTCAATTCGCTTCTTTAACAGACCAACGATATACTCGCTATAACAGAGCCCTCCTGTAAGGAGAATGGCATCTACCTTGCCACACAAAACTGCTCCTTCCGAAACGATAGCCTTCGCAATGTGCCAAACCATTGCATCCAAAATAGCCTTTGCGTGTTCGTCGCCCTCATTAATACGCTGCTCTACAATGCGCATATCATTAGTACCAAGATGTGCCAAAACGCCTGAACGTGCACTGAGTTTACGAAGCATTTCTTCTTCGGTCAAATCTGTATTGTAGCACAAATGAACCAGTTCTGACAAAGGAAGCGTACCGGAACGCTCCGGAGAAAACGGTCCTTCTCCGTCCAAAGCATTGTTGGCATCAATAGCTTTACCCTTCTCGTGCGCTGCAATGGAAATGCCGCCACCCAAATGACAGATAATCAAATTCAACTTATCATACTCAGAATTTATGTCGCGGGCATATCTCCGAGCAATAGCTTTCTGATTGAGTGCGTGCCAGATACAGATACGTGGAGCTTCGGGCAAACCTGAAACGTGTGCTTCGGGTGCCATTTCGTCCACCACTCCCGGGTCTGCAATGAAACTTTGACAATTTGGTATCAGTTCGGCAATCTCATAGGCGAGCATACATCCAAGGTCGCAAGCGTGCTGATGAACAGCCTGTTTCTGGTCTTCTATCATTTCTTCGCTAACTCGGAATACGCCACTCGGAACGGCTTTCGCCAAACCTCCTCGACCTACTGTCGCATCGAAATCCAATGGAATGCCACGCTTCTCCAATTCCTGAAGAATATGCTGCTTGCGAAACTCGTATTGGTCGGAAACTTTCTCGAAATGCTTCAAGTCTTCTTTCGAGTGCTTTATATCCTCTACAAAGAGCAATTCATTGTCGTGAGCAACGGAAATCTTTGTAGATGTAGAACCGGGGTTAATCGCTAAAACCTTATACATAGTGTAATTATGAGTCTATTGTTATCATTGTGGCAAGTGCCAGACTGTAAAATTTCGATTTATTGCTGTCTCCACGGCTTGGGAGAACCACAGGAACCATCGGTCCCTTCAGCAAACCTGCCATTTCGGCATCAGCAAACAGCGTAATGCTCTTATAGAAGAGGTTGCCTGCCTCGATGTTTGGGAAGATAAGCGCATCTGCCTCACCACCGATAGGAGAATCAATCTTCTTGATAGCCAATGCCTCGGCGCAGCAAGATGTCTTCAAATCCAATGGACCATCAACAATGCAGTCGCCGAACACTCCCTCCTTTGCCATTTCTTTCAGTTGCAAATAGCCTTCCGTGTATGGGAAATGCTTTGCATCCACCTTCTCAGAACAGTGAATGAGCGATACCTTTGGCTTTTCAACGTGGAATGCGTGGCAGAAATCCACTACATAACGAATCTGCGCCTGACGCTGCTCTTCCGTTGGATAAGGAATAACGGCAGCATCGGTAAAGAAAATCAACTTTGGATAGCTCGGGATTTTTGCTGCTGCAACGTGTGTCAGCACACTTCCTTTAGGTAAAATTCCCGTTTCCTTATTGAGTACTGCACGAAGAAGGACGTCGGTATTTACGAATCCTTTCATCAAAACGTCTGCGCCACCGTCTCGCACAAGTGCTACTGCTTTTACTGAAGCGTCGGTAGGGTCATCTGCAAGAATTGTCTGGAATCTGTCTCCATATAATTCCTGACTCTGTTTTGAACAAATGAATATCGGTTCAATGAAACCTGCCTGAATGGCCATTTCTACTGCTTCTCTCGTATGGCCGTCTTCAGGCCATACCACTGCGACACGTTTTTGTATTTTCCGTTCAACCAAATGTTCTACAAGCTGGTTGAAATCTTTAATAGGCTCTGTTGGTTTAATCATAGATATTAATAGATTAAATGGATTCGTTTCGTTCTTGTTCGGAAGCAAAATTACAAAATAGTTTTTTAAATAGCAAAAAAATCAGCAATTTTCTATCAACGTTTTTTGCTTTTTTTTACTAAACGGCTTGCTATAAAATTCTTGTCATCAACCGAGAAACAGATACAAATATAGCTGCCGTGAGCTATGAATATCTTGTTTATAAAAATACATTTTACAAATAACCGATAAATGGAAAACAATCTTCGCACGATTGCAGTGCATTTTTGCGAAGATTGCACTGTATTCTTCGCACGATTGGAATCGAACGTTTTATCGATTAATTTTCAGACACTTACAAATCATCCATCAATAGAGATTCTGCATTGTTTTAGATTGCTGATTAATAAAAAACAAAAAGAGCGCATCATATTGATGCGCTCTTTATATTTTGATGATAATATCGTTAAGCTACCTTCTCGAGTCTCTTCATCATTGAGAACATAAAGAGTGCAGAGATGAGGCAGAGAACGATGAATACTGCCCATACAAGCCAGAGTGGCAATGAACCCCAAAGGTATCCACCTACCATTACGAGCAAGTTACCGATAGCAGTTGCCACGAACCAGCCACCCATCATCATCCCCTTGTACTTTGGAGGAGCTACCTTTGACACGAATGAAATACCCATTGGGCTAAGCAACAACTCACCGAAAGTGAGCACAAGATAAGTGCAGATCAACCAGTTTGGAGATACAAATGTACCTGCATCGCCTGCTATCTTCTGTGCATCAGGTGTGTTCAGTCCCAATGAGCCAACGAGCATTACACAGAAACCTGCTGCCGCAATCAACATACCGTAAGCAATCTTACGAGGTGCTGATGGTTCCTTGCCTTTATTTGCCAAACTTCCGAATATGGCCATACTTACCGGTGTCAATGCAACTACGTAGAATGGGTTGAACTGCTGGAAGATAGGTGCGCTGACATCAACAACGCCTTCCAATGAACTGTACTTCCAGATGAGAACGCCAACGGCTGCTGCAATGACAACGGCTGAAATACCCTTCGCCTTACTTGTCTTGCTCTGGAATAATGAGAACAGGGCATAAACAATGATGATAATCATAAAGAGGTTGATTACATCAAAAGGCATACTCTGAAGACCTTCGGCTTTCCTCTCTGTAAATTCAGCTGCGAAATATGTCAAACTCAAACCATTCTGATGGAATGCCATCCAGAAGAAGATTACTACTGCAAATACCAAGCAAAGTGCAACGATTCGGGCTTTAGTGTCGGCTGGCGAAAGTTCCTCTGCTGTATCTGCAACTGCCTTTGCACGCTCTCCACCTTCTACGTGCTTGAAGGTAGAACGGAAAGCGAAGTAGATCATCATTGAAAGAATCAATGACAAGCAAGCTACTGCAAAAGAGAAATGGTAGGCATCGTTTCCGGAATATCCAAGAGTGTGTTCAGCATAATCTTTAATCCTTACGGCTGCCGTCGGTGCGAACAAGGCACCAATGTTGATAGCCATATAGAAAATAGAGAAAGCTGAATCGCGCTTGCCTTGAAGCTCAGGACTGTCGTAAAGGTTACCTACCATAACCTGAAGATTACCCTTGAAGAGACCTGTACCAAAACTAATGAATACAAGTGCCGAAAGCATACAAACGAATGCGAGAGTGCCGCTGCCCAATGGTATGGACAGGAAGAGATAACCGAGGAACATCACGGCAATACCGATAGTTACCATCTTGCCGAAGCCAAACTTATCGGCCATAATACCGCCAATGAATGGCAGGAAATAAACTAAACCGAGGAAACTACTGTAAATCAATCCAGCTGTTCCCGGTTCGAGTCCGAAATTAGCTCTAAGGAATAGAGCAAATACTGCGATCATGGTATAATAGCCAAATCGCTCTCCAGTGTTGGCCAAAGCCAACGCATAAAGTCCTTTAGGTTGGTTTTCAAACATAATTTAAAAATTTTAGGTTTTACTTGTTTTTATATTCTTGTATTTTTTATCTTTTTGTTTTTATTAAATCAAACAGGTATGACACTTTTATCGTAATGGTGCTGTTATTGGATTTTCCGAAATAATCTTTCTTGCTACTGCCGTAGATATTTCCCAAGCCATAATAGTAGCGGGCTTCTAAAAGATAGTGCCCCAGTTTCCTGTTGCTCCATTCAACACCAATTCCGGCAGCGATTCCATAGTCGAATTTATTTTCAGCCTCCATACTTTCCTGTGCAATGATCGTATTGCTCCTGCCAGTACCATCTTTTGCAAGATTAGGTGTGTCATAGTTTTTTGATGTAGACTCACTTAAAAGAAATCCTATCTGTGGTCCTGCTTGCGCAAAGAAGTTCCACCCGGATTGTTCCCTTCCCCAAGTCAAATGTGCAAAAACAGGAATCTGCACATAGTTTAATGTACGTGAATATTCCTCTGTCAGACCATTGGAATTGACAACCCTCTGATCATTGCCCGTTAGGATATCCTGTTTCCATCCCATTGAGTTGTAGTTTATCTCGCCATATACGGAGCAGATTGTGTTGAAATACTTCTCGCATACATATCTGAAACTCACACCTCCTGTAATACCTCCGTGCATTCCTTGCGAAACCTTAGGGTCGAAACCGACGGATGACAGTGAATAGCCGAGATTCGCACCAACCGACAGGTCGTTACGATGGTCGCCCACTTGTGCAAAAGCAGCAATCGGGAGAATCATCAACAAAGAAAATAATATCTTTCTATACATATTATCTATTCACGTATTTATCATCCGTCTGACGGAAACATTTTTATATATGCTCTATTGCAAAAAATAATGAGTTCTTGTGCAAAAGATTTAATACACTAAATTCTCCATTGTCTGATCGGCTTTGAAATGGACGAGTTGGAAATGATTATTAATTCTCATACCTTGACCTATCTGTTCAAAGTTGAATCTTGCTTGCAAAGGACTGTATTTGATTTCGGAAGATGTGCCCTTGAATGCTTTACCCTTTCCTTTCAAACCACGAATGAAGAATTGTGCCTGATCGTAACCTGTGATAGCAAATCGAGGAATATAGGTTTTGCTCATAGCTTCTCCGTATGTGTCAAGGTAAAGTTTCTCCAACTTCTCTGTTTTGTCTGCTACCTTATTATAATAATAGGTTGAAGGAATGTAAACTCCATACTTAAAATAATTCGCAAGGTTGTAGTCCTGATACATAAACCATTGGTTATAGCCATAAACAGAAATGGCAATGCCGGGATTTGTTTGCTTCAATGAATCCAGTTTTGCAAAAACCTTATTCAGTTGGGGACTCTTTTCAGAATTGACAACAACAACGTTTGGCTGCTTGGAACTGAAATGTTTTACAAAATCAGCTTGCGAAGAGTTCAAACTGGTCAAATCATATCTGATGTTTGACAGCTCCAATTGCTTTCTCAACCCACTTGTAAACGCACCAACTTGACTTTCCGGGTCGTTGCAATTGATGAAAACAGGATGATGCGTCTTTTGGAAACGCTCGAAAAAACTGGCTATTGCCTTCTGATTCAATCGGTTTTCATCTTGATAAACTTGGTAAACATTTGGATTTGCAATCACATCCTTAGCATCAATAGAGAATGGAATAACCATCTTAATACCGTTCTTTTGGCAGAAATCAGCCAAAGGCTTTACCTGATTGGAATACAGGGGGCCAAAGATAATATCAAGTTTTGAAGCATTCTCTTCCAATAAAGTGGTACGAATGTCAGCCTCCTTCGGAACATTCCAGGCGTGTACATCAGTCGTGATACCTTCTGTCTTTAATTGATTCAATGCGAGCAAAATACCACGATAGTATTCCACCATCCGTTTTCCGTCGCCATCAAGGTTATGCAATGGAAGCATTACTCCCACCCTGATAGCACTTGAAACCGGAGTGCTTGAAACAGGCTTTGCAGCATTTCCATTTACCGAGGCTGTTGTGGGTTTTGAAGTTGCAGGCTTTGATTCCGACTTTTTGTCCCCTTCCTTGGCATAAGGAACAAATATCCATTCTCCTTTTTTCAATTCGTAGCCTTCACGTTTCATTTCAGGGTTTGCATCAAGTAAGTCCTGAATGCTGACACCATAGTCCTTGGCAATACCAAAGATAGTTTCCTTTTTCTTCACCTTATGGATATCTCTCCATATCGTGGTCTGTGCAGAGACGTGAACGGTGAATGTTAAAACAAATATTAAAACTAAATATTTAAAATAATGTTTCATAATTTTCGTTCTGAGTTTAACACCTTGCAAAGATAACAAAAACTATCCACTATTTGCTTTTTGTCAATAGTTTTTTTGTATTTTTGCAAAAATAAGAGATTTATGAAATCAATTTTTATAAAAATATCATTGTATATCGTAGCGATATTCTTTGGAACAGAAGGATTCGCACAATCGTGCAACCCTTATGGAACCTATATAAATAGCGAGGGTGTTACTGATACGCTCAATTCTTCACTGGGTTTTTCAGGTTCTGCTCCATTAACTGTGAACTTTGTTGCCAATCCCGTTTCACATTATGACCCAAACACGCATTTTGAATGGCATATATTCGAACAGAAGAACCGCCATCAGGCGTTTCTGGTAAGATATGAAGAGAACACGGAATATACTTTTACGCAGGCAGGTTCGTTCAGAGTTTGCCTCTATGAAATATTGGATGGAGACACCGTCAGTATTTATGATGCAATCACAGTTTCCATCAGCGAAAGTGAACTTGTAATGCCCAATGCCTTTTCTCCCAACGGCGATGGAATCAATGATATTTACAAAGCCAAGAATGGACACAAGAGTATCATAGAATTCCGAGCCATCATATTTAACAGATGGGGACAGAAGATTTACGAATGGACTGACCCAAATGAAGGATGGGACGGTACATATAGGGGCAAGAAAGTAGCAGACGGTGTGTATTTCGTGAATGTAAAAGCTAAAGGTGCTGACGGAAGAGAGTTCCACATTAAACGCGACGTGAACCTTTTAAGAGGTTTCACTGAATCTTCAATTCAAACACCATAAACGTTTGTTTATCAAACTATAAAGAACTGAAATGAACAATAAGATAGAAGTGTTGGGAGCACGGGTACACAACCTCAAGAACGTTGATGTTACAATGCCGCGAAACTCCCTGATTGTTTTCACAGGATTGTCTGGCTCTGGTAAGAGTTCGTTGGCTTTCGACACTATTTTTGCCGAAGGCCAACGGAGATATATTGAAACTTTCTCTGCCTATGCAAGAAACTTCCTTGGAGGAATGGAAAGACCCGACGTGGATAAGATTACAGGACTCTCTCCCGTCATTTCCATTGAACAGAAAACCACAAACAAGAATCCCCGCTCTACCGTCGGCACTACGACGGAGATATACGATTATCTCCGTTTGTTGTACGCACGAGCAGGCGTTGCCTATTCCTATATGAGTGGTGAAGAAATGGTAAAATATACCGAGGAGCGAGTTGTTGAGATGATTCTCAACGACTATGCCTGCAAAAGCATATACATTCTTGCACCTCTCATCAGAAACAGAAAGGGACATTACCGTGAACTTTTCGAGCAAATGCGAAGAAAGGGTTATCTGTATATCCGTGTTGATGGCGAGATTCTTGAGATTACCCGTGGAATGAAGGTGGACCGTTACAAGAATCACAACATCGAAGTAGTCATTGACAAAATGAAGCTCGGTGCATCAGACGATGATTCTTTCAAGGAACGACTTGCAAAGACCGTTTCCATCGCTATGCGGCAAGGCGATTCCCTTATAATGATAATGGATAAGGAATCGGGAGAAGCCAAATACTTTTCCAAACGTCTGATGGATCCCGTTACCGGCATTGCCTACAAAGACCCGGCTCCGAATATCTTTTCATTCAATTCGCCAGAAGGTGCGTGCCCACATTGCAAAGGTTTGGGTAAGATAAACGAAATAGACCTTGGCAAAGTGATTCCCGACACTTCGCAGAACATTCACGAAGGAGCCATAATCCCTCTTGGAAAATACAAAAACCAAATGATATTTTGGCAAATCAGTGCTATTCTTGAGAAGAGCGACTGCACACTTAAAACGCCCGTTAAGGAGATTCCAAAGGAGACTTTGGACGAAATTCTTTACGGATCGCTCGAAAAAGTAAAGATATCAAAGGAACTTGTACATACTAACTCCGATTATTTCGTTGCTTTTGATGGAGTTATCAAGTATTTGCGCACAGTAATGGAAACCGACGAGACGGCTGCCGGAAAGAAATGGGCCGACCAATTCATTGCCGAGAAGACCTGCCCGGAGTGCAATGGTCAGCGTCTTAACCGTGAAGCCCTGTCCTATCGCATTTGGGAAAAAAACATTGCCGAACTGGCTTCGATGGATATCACAGACTTGAAAGCGTGGATAGACGCCGCAGACCATCACCTGAATGAAAAACAAAGGAAAATTGCATCCGAAATTATCAAGGAAATCAGAAAACGCATTGATTTTCTACTCGACGTCGGACTTGACTATCTGGCATTGAATCGTCAGAGTGCCACGCTGTCAGGTGGAGAAAGCCAGCGAATCCGACTGGCAACACAGATTGGTTCACAACTTGTAAATGTGCTTTATATTCTCGACGAGCCTTCGATAGGACTCCACCAGCGGGACAACGACAGACTGATAAAGTCATTACGGGATTTGAGAGACTTGGGAAATACGGTCATCGTCGTAGAACACGATGAAGATATGATGAAAGCTGCCGACTGGATAGTGGACATTGGTCCTAAAGCAGGACGCAAAGGTGGCGAAGTAGTATTTCAAGGAACTCACGAACAAATGCTCAAAACCCACACATTAACAGCGCAATACCTTAACGGAGAGCAGAGCATAGCCATTCCGTCCGAACGACGAAAAGGAAACGGAAAGTCCATTTGGATGAAAGGGTGCAGAGGCAACAATCTGAAAAACGTAGACGTAGAACTTCCATTGGGCAAACTGATTGTAGTAACAGGGGTTTCAGGTTCAGGAAAGAGCACGCTCATCAATGAAACGCTCCAGCCTATCCTCTCCCAACATTTCTACCGTTCGCTCAAGAAGCCGATGGAATACGATGAAATCGTGGGAATCGACAATATAGACAAAGTCGTAAACGTGGATCAAAGCCCTATCGGGCGAACTCCCCGCAGCAATCCTGCAACATATACGGGCGTATTCTCTGATATAAGAAACCTTTTCGTAAATCTTCCTGAAGCTAAAATACGTGGTTACAAGCCCGGCAGGTTCTCCTTCAATGTGAAAGGAGGCAGGTGTGAAGAATGCGGGGGCAATGGTTATCGAACTATTGAAATGAACTTTCTTCCCGACGTAATGGTTCCTTGTGAAGTTTGTCACGGAAAACGCTACAACAGAGAGACTTTAGAAGTTAGATTCAAGGGAAAATCTATTGCAGATGTGCTCGATATGACTGTGAATATGGCTGTTGATTTTTTTGAAAACGTACCATTAATTCTTCCAAGAATCAAGGCATTGCAGGATGTGGGACTGGGATATATAAAATTAGGACAGAGTTCCACCACCCTTTCCGGTGGTGAAAGCCAACGCGTAAAACTTGCCACAGAACTCTCAAAACGTGATACTGGCAAGACACTCTACATTCTTGACGAACCTACAACTGGTCTTCATTTTGAAGATATCCGTGTCTTAATGGGTGTTCTTCAGAAACTTGTTGATCGTGGCAATACAGTTCTAATCATTGAGCACAATCTCGACGTGATAAAACTTGCAGACTATATCATCGATATGGGGCCTGAAGGAGGACGCGGAGGTGGAAGAGTGCTTGTTACGGGTACTCCGGAAGAAGTTGTTAAGAACGAACAGAGCTATACTACTCCTTTCCTTAGAAAGGTATTGAAAGAAAACAAGTAAGTTTATTCCACCATCAACGGCTGCGATACGCACGATTCCTGATTGGAAACAAGCGTATCGCAGCCGTTGTTCATCTGTATTTAACAGAATTACACACACCAATCAGGATCTATCTTTCTGTGAATTATCTTAACAAAACACGCTTTATAATTCGATTATTTCCGACAAAATATTTTTCTTTTTCAAATATGAGAATTATGCGTGTGCATAAATAAGCCCCAAATTATCAATGTATTGCCATCTCTTGCAATCAATGTGTGCAACCGAGTCCCATTAAAAACTTCGCAAACTCATCAATATTTCCGACTTTTGAAACATTTTTTGTACATTATTCTTCGCAGTTTTACCATTCATTCTTCCTAAGAATAATCTGTATTTGTCGCAAGATTGCAATTCAAACTTCGTGCTTCTGCACGCCAATGCTTCGTTTTTTCAATCCTCCTTTACAAAACAAGGTTAATTATTCTATAGATTACCGAAAAATAATGTGCGATTTTTGGTAAACAAATTTTACAATCTGAAAGTCAGATTAAAACAAAAGCGTTTTCCCACAATCATAGGAAAACGCCTTTGTTATTTTTAGTTATCGGATTCAAAATGAATGAATTGCGAAAAGACAGAACATTTGATTAAATGAACAACATACCGATTTGGAAGACAAGAGCACTGACAACCCACGCCAAAACCGTTGTATAAACGGCAGAGAATATGCCCCATTTCCAACTGCCGGTTTCTCCCTTAACGGCAGCGATAGTAGCAACACAAGGAAAATAGAGCAATACGAATATCAAGAAACTGAAGGCCGTAAGCGTTGCAATGGGTTTTGCTTTCTGATAGCTGACATTATGCAGCTTGGCAACATCAGTTGTCATTTGTTTCTTCAGCAGTTCGTATTTGCCATTATCGTCATTGTATTCCGTATCGTCCACAAACGAATCGTTGTCAGAATAAAGCACGCCGAGCGTTGAAGCCACGATTTCCTTCGCACCTGTGCCTGCAAGCAAGCCAACATCAAGTTTCCAATCGAAGCCTTGAGGTATGAATACAGGTTCAATGGTCTTCCCTATTCTTCCTATATAACTCTGTTCCTGTTGCGCCTGTCGGCTCATATTAGGATCATCGGGCAATGGGAAATAGCCCAGTGCCCAGACAATAATGGACGCCACAAGGATGATTCCTCCCATCTTTTTCAGATATTGCTTACCTTTTTCCCACGTATGACGGCCGATGGCTTTCCACGTTGGGAAACGATAAGGAGGAAGTTCCATCACAAACGGCGTATCTTCGCCCTTCACAAAGAAGGTGGAGAATATCTTGCTCAGCACCACAGCCATCAGAATACCAATCATATAAAGTGAAATCATTACCAATGAACGGTACTGGATAGCGAAGAATGAACCCGTAATCATTATGTAAATAGGAATACGCGCAGAACAGCTCATCATAGGAAGGATGAGCATCGTAACCAGTCTGCTCTTTCTGCTTTCAATGGTTCGTGTTGCCATAACGGCAGGCACGTTGCATCCGAATCCCATAATAAGAGGAATGAACGATTTTCCGTGCAACCCCATCTTGTGCATCAGCTTATCCATAATGAACGTGGCACGTGCCATATATCCACAATCTTCCATATAGGAAATGAAGAAATAGAGAATGAGAATCTGCGGCAAGAAAACTATCACGGAACCTACGCCTCCGATTACACCATCTACAAGCATTGCCTTCACAGGGCCATCGGGCAGATAATTGCTTACGAACCCTCCTATCCAAGCTACTCCGTCCTCAATCCAAGTCATTGGATATTGTCCGGCATAGAAAGTAACGTAGAACATTACGAAAAGCAACAAAAAGAATATCGGGAAACCCAAATACTTGTGTGTCAGAATATGGTCTATCAAATGCGTAATTTGGTAAGTGTCCTTTTTCTTTCCCGTAGCATATTCCGATTCTTTCAGCGCACCATTGATGAAACCGTATTTGGCATCCATAATGGCAGTTTCAATATCGGTTCCAGTCTCTTCTTTCACGCGATTGGCAACATTTTGTTTATGTTCCTGTATCTCTTCAGCATCGGGGAAAGCTGCTATGAAGTCGTTGATTTCACTATCGTTTTCAAGAAGTTTTATGGCAAGATAACGGGTTGAATACTTAGGGCGAAGATCCTCATTTTTCTTCAGATGCTCCTGAATGTCGGCAATACCTTGCTCTATTTCGTGTCCGTGATTGATATGAATGTGCCGATAGCCGGATGTTTTTCCTTCTTTTCCCTCGTAAACAGAAATGGCTTGCCCGAATAAATCCTCAACGCCACGTCCGCTTGTAAAAACGGTGGGAATCATCGGCACACCAAAGAGTTCTGAAAGTTTCCTGAAGTCTATGTTATCGCCTCTCTGCTCGGTTTCATCGTACATATTCAGTGCGCAAACCATCGGAATGTGCATATCTATGAGTTGGGTGGTAAGATAGAGATTGCGCTCCAAATTGGAAGCATCCAACACGTTGATGACAATGTCCGGTGTCTTCTCTATCAGTTGTTTGCGCACATACAGTTCCTCCGGACTATACGCCGAAAGGCTGTATGTGCCGGGAAGGTCTACCAATTCAAAATGGTATCCTCCGAAATCAGCCCTGCCATATTTTGCATCTACCGTAACTCCGGAATAATTTCCCACACGTTCGTGGGCACCGGACACAAAATTGAAGAGCGAAGTTTTGCCACAATTAGGATTACCCACAAGGGCTACATTGATAATATGCCGCTGTTCGTTTGCTTTTTTGCTGATTTCATCGGGTGTCAAAGCACCTTCGTCAGTGTCTCCATCCTCTATTTCAATCGCTTTTACCTCATTATCTCCTTTTTTTACAGGGATACTCTCACTGCTTGAAACAACCTCTATGAGATCTGCCTCACTGTGTCTTAAACTGACTTCATAGCCTAATATCTGGTATTTTACTGGATCGCTTAAAGGAGCATTGAGCAGCACCTTCACCTCCTTGCCAGTGATGAAGCCCATTTCTATGATTCGTTTTCTGAAGCCTCCCTGTCCTGCAACCTTAACTATAATGCCGGTTTCGCCAGTCTTCAATTCTGATAATTTCATAATCGCTTTTGTTTTATGCAAAGTTACGAAGAAAAATGCACAATAATATATAGTGGAAATTTAAAGAACGAAAGAATACCTACAAATGGGGGTAGAGGATAAGGCATTTGAGGCTATAACATACCTAAATGATTCAGATTTAGGATAAGGTAAGAAGCGCACAAGTAAACGAGCTTACAAGCAAATTCGTTCTGAATAAATCCAACCTCTATCCAGTTTTTCGTTTAATCTATTAAGAAATAAGGCAATTTGCTTGTAAACTTATCTACTTGTTCACTGGTAAAGAATCAACTTATCCGAACAATAATCTCAACGCTTCCTCCACTTTTGACACAGGATGAACATTGATTTGAAATCTTCCTTTAAGTCCTTGACTATTGTTCCGAGGAATAATTATGTGTTCAAAGCCCAGTTTTTCGGACTCAGCAATTCGCTGTTCAATCCTATTTACCGGACGGACTTCGCCACTCAGCCCAACTTCGCCGCACATACACCAACCTGCTTCGATTGGTGTATCAACGTTTGAGGAAAGAACGGCAGATATTACGCTTAAATCCATAGCCATATCCGTGATTCTCAATCCACCGGCAATGTTCAGAAAAACATCCTTCTGCATAAGTTTAAAGCCCACCCGCTTCTCCAATACGGCGAGAAGCATATTCAGTCTGCGCTGATCGAAGCCTGTAGCTGAACGCTGTGGAGTTCCGTATGCAGCCGAAGAAACCAATGCCTGTGTCTCAACCAAGAAAGGACGCACGCCTTCAATGGCACTTGATATAGCAACACCCGATAAGTCCTTGTGCGCATCCGTGATGAGCAACTCGGAAGGATTGTTTACTTCGCGAAGACCTGTCTGTTGCATTTCGTAGATTCCCAGTTCGGAAGTAGAACCAAAACGATTCTTTATGCTTCTTAGGATTCGATACATATAATGCTGGTCTCCCTCAAATTGGATGACAGTATCTACAATATGCTCCAAAACCTTCGGTCCGGCAATCGTCCCCTCCTTATTGATGTGTCCGATAAGAATAACCGGTATGCCGCTTGTTTTGGCTAATTGCAACAAAGCAGCTGCACATTCGCGTATTTGAGTAACGCTTCCGGCACTACTCGTAACAGTTTCTGTTGCAACCGTTTGAATAGAATCAACGATTAACAGTTCTGGCTTGACATTCTTTATATGCTCGAATATCTTTTCAAGAGAGGTTTCTGACAATATCTGAATCGAATCAGGAATGTTATGCGTGATGCGTTCGGCACGCATTTTTATTTGCTGTGGGCTTTCCTCTCCACTCACATATAAGACATTCTTGTCCAGATTCAGGATTGTTTGCAGGGTCAAAGTACTCTTCCCTATACCGGGTTCTCCTCCAACAAGCACGATACTACCCGGCACCAGACCTCCGCCCAGCACTCTGTTCAGCTCTGCATCCTTCATATCAATGCGAACTTCTTCTTTGGAAGAAATCTTATTCAGAGGCTGAGGTATGTTCAGTTTGGCTATTCCTCCATTGGTATTCATCAAGTTCTGAGCAGTATTTCTTATTGCTCCGGAACTTACTTCTGAGGCAATTCTGAATTCCTTGAAAGTGTTCCATTGCCCACAACTCGGACATTTGCCTATCCATTTAGAACTTTCCTGCCCACAGTTGTCGCAGACGTATGCTATCTTATCCTTTGCCATATTCGACAAAAGTAACAATATTTTTCCTTGTTACAAAATTTATTCTTAATTTTGCAATATATGAAAAGATTAAATTATTTGCTGATTTCAGCCCTTTTGGTTCTTATCGGCTGTTCTCCTTCCGAAGAAAAGCAGAAGCAAGATAATGCCGAACAGGCTAAAAAGGAAAAACTTGCTTACGAAAAGGCTTTCAAAGTGGCAGTTATGCCCACTATGGATTGCCTTCCCATATATTTATTGAAAGACAGTATTCTGTTCGATTCAACAAAGATAGATATTCGTCTGAAGCAATACAACGCACAGATGGACTGCGATACGGCTATTATCAATGGCAGAGTGCAAGCCTCCGTTACGGACCTGTTTCGGGCCGAACGTCTGAAAAGACGCTACCACACACCAATTACGTATCTCACGGAGACGAATGCGAAATGGCAACTCATAGCCAACAAGAAATCAAAACTTACAAAACTCTCGGATCTTAGCGACAAGATGATTGCAATGACGAGGTTTTCAGTTACCGACTACCTGACAAATAAAGTGGTAAAAGATGGAAAACTCAAGTTTCAGGCCTACAAAGTTCAAATAAACGACGTGTTGGTTCGTCTGAAGATGCTGGAAAACGACGAACTGGACGCATTATGGTTTACCGAACCACAAGCAGCACAGGCAAGAGTATGGGGCAATAATGTACTATACGATTCAAAAGAAGACGCATTCATACCGGGAGCAATCGTCTTTGTCGGCGCACCATCCATTACCGAACAACAGGAATTTCAGAACGCTTACAACAAGGCGGCAGACCTCATTAATAAAAATGGAGTTCAATACTATTCTGCCTTGATAATGAAGTATATGAAAGTGGGCGAAACCGTCGTGAAATCATTGCCTAAACTGGAATACAAGAAAGCGATACAACCACGGCCTGCCGACCTCAACAAGGCTCGTTCTAATTAATTCCAACCTACCAAAATACTGATTGTGAAGAATATTCAAGACGCAATACAATGCATTCAAGCAAAGAAGCTGGACGATGCCATCGGACTTCTTGCCCCTCTTTTTGAATCGAAACCATCGCTGATTGGACACGAAGAAATGACGGCAATCGCCAACGATTTCTCCCTTATGAAGCAATTTATGCTTCAGGGAGTAAAGGATCCCGAGAGAGAAAATCTCTATCTCAGCCTTCTTCAGCGACTTTATAAAGTTGCCGCAAATATTGAAATCAGTTGGCGATGCAAGAATTTTGACATCTACGTGAACGCTTTTCGGACGAGCGACCATCAGAACACGAGCCACGACTTCATCCAATCAGTGCTCGAAAATTTCGTTTCAGACGTTGCTATGCTCTCATTGGAAAGCGAAAGTGTCCGAAATGACAAACGAACAGAGATATTTGAACGCCATCAGCATTTTATGGATCGGCTTTTTTCCACGATACTCGTCTCTTGCCAATGGAAATCTGCCGATGTAAAGTTCTACGAAAACATCCTGACCTCTCCTTTGGTAGACCTCAACGACCAACTACTCATCATCAGCGCAATCAGCATCAGCACGATGAATGTTTTCGATATCAATAAATTCAAAGTGCTAATAAACATCTATTCATCGGCTTTGGACGAGAATGTAAAACAGCGCGCACTGGTTGGCTGGGTGCTTTCCATCGTGGATAATCTTGATATTTTCCCAGAGCAGACGAATCTCATAGCAACCGTTTGCAAGGAGGAAAAAGCAAGACTGGAGCTTCTCGAACTGCAAATACAGCTTTTCAGCAGCCTTGATGCCGAAAAGGATAACGACAAGATTCAACAGGACATAATGCCTAATCTGATGAATAATTCAGGATTCACTATCAACAGATTCGGCATCAGCGAAACGGACGAGGACAAGATGGAAAACATTCTCAATCCGAACGTGGACGACGAGAAGATGGAAATCATCGAGAAGAACATCCAGAAGATGATGAAGATGCAGAAAGAAGGTTCAGACATCTATTTCGGAGGCTTCAAGCAGATGAAGCGTTTCGCCTTCTTCAGCAAGATTTCAAACTGGTTTATGCCCTTCGTTATCGATCATCCTGAATTAAGTTCGGTAAGAAACAAGTTGCAAGATTCGGCATTTCTGAATCTCCTGTTCAAGCAAAACACCTTCTGCGAATCGGATAAATACTCGTTGGCACTGGCATTGTCGAGTATCATCGATAAGCTGCCTAAGAATATGCTGGAAATGCTCAACACCAACGACAGCTTTGCCTTTGCCGGAGGCACTATCCCCGACGAGGAAAAGACCGCATACATCAGGCGAATGTATCTGCAAGACCTGTTCCGTTTCTATCGCATCCATCAGGAATACAGAAGCGATATCGTGAATCCTTTCCACAAGACAAACCATCACGTAATCTATTTCTTCACGAAGAAGATTTTTGAAAACATTGCTTTGGGCAATCAGAAGATAAGGCTCGGAATGTATCTCTATCGGCATTCGAGACACACGGAGCTATACAATCTCCTTGAATCCTTCTCTTCCGAAAACCATAAATACAACACCCTGAAGGGCTATTCCTATCTATACAGAAACGAGTTCAAGCGGGCGTATTTTTACTTCGACAAAGTGCTCGTTCTCGCCCCCAACAACACTTGGGCATTGAACGGAAAGGTAAACGCCGCTCTTAAGAACGAGGACTATGAAACGGCTGCCTCCACTTATTCCAAACTATTGGAATTGAATCCCAATAAGCAGCATTATATTCTCAATCATAGCATTGCGCTCATCAAACTCGACAGAGCCAATGAATCACTCAACGCATTGTATAAACTTGAGTTTGAAAATCCTGACGACAAGAAAGTGAAGCGCATTCTTGCTTGGGCACTCCTCTGCAACGGTCAGACCGAGAAAGCCATCGAACATTATAAGGCATTGCTGTCAGACAACCCGTCCGATTCCGATTTTCTCAATGCAGGCTATGCCTACTGGATTGAAGGAAACATAGCGCAAGCCTGCAATTGTTTCCAAAACTGGAAGCAGATATGCAAGGACAAAGAACTCCTTGACGAGTTCCGAAAGGACGACTACCTATTAAATAAGGTAAATATCTCTGAAATTGACCGTGAACTGATGATCAGTCTTACCAATCAATAGGACTAAGAGAATAAATACAAGTTTACAAACAAGTAGATATTCACTATTAACAGTTATCATATTCAGGTCTGCTTTCAGACTATCTTTTCATCAGGAGACGAGTCTGAATTTTGTTAGTCATCTGTTTTTGAGGACTTTTTAAGTATCTGAAAATCAATATATAACAACTTCATTTCCAAACGTGCGAAGAATGCGCTCCATTCTTCGCACGTTTGCATTGTATTCTTCGCACATTTATATTGCATTCTTGCGAAGAATGCTTTTCACTACTCAGTTAGTTCAAAATCATATTTGATTCGCCAGTAATAACAGTAGCCTTTCTGAACCGATTATATTATTTCTTTGAAGCGTTTAATGGAAAGAAAAATATGTATTTCCGAACTTTAATAAATAGAAGAAATTGCGTATATTTGCAGAAACTATCAATAATAACGGAATGGAAATAAATAATATGAACAAGGAAAGCGAGAAGCTATATAAGATTTTGTTTATCTGTCTGGGCAACATTTGCAGGTCGCCTGCTGCCAATGCTGTGATGCAAAAGATGGTGGACGATGCAGGATTGTCCGCAAGATTCCTTATCGATTCAGCCGGAATCGGGAATTGGCACGTGGGAGAATTGCCAGATAAGCGAATGCGCAACCACGGTTTCAAGCGTGGCTATCAGGTAAACCACATTGCAAGGCAGTTTGATGCACGGACAGACTTCGAAGCGTTCGATTATATTATCGTTATGGATGAGGATAACTATAAGAATATCAATCGAATGTCGCAATCTGATAAAGAAAAGAAACAAGTGATAAGGATGATTGATTATATAACCGAACATCCCGAAGCGACTTCCGTTCCCGACCCATATTACGGTGAGGGCAAGGACTTCGACTATGCGCTGGATCTCATCGAAGATGGATGCCGAGGCTTACTGCAACGGCTTTGCGAATCAGAATCAACGCCAAACTCTTTATAAACTCCCTGTTATGCAAATAATTTTAGCTTCGGCAAAGATAATGAATGCCTCTGCCGACGTCGCATTGCCCACCGTTTCCGAACCTGCTTTCAAAAAGGAGGCAGAGCTTTTCGCACTCGAATTAGGTCAGCTTTCAGCAGAAGAACTGAAGGAGCAACTGCGTTGCAGTTTGCAATTAGCTATGGAAAACAAGCTGCGCTATCAGGATTTTTTCAATGAAGAGGCAAAGATGCCGGCGATACTGGCCTATTATGGTCAGGCATATAAGTGTCTGAAAGCGCAGACTTTAAAGAACGACGATTTCTCCTTTTCAATCAATCATCTTTGGATTCTCAGTTTTCTCTATGGTATGCTCCGTCCGTCAGACAATATCCATCCTTACAGATTGGAGGGGAAAATGAGTCTGGAAGCCACGGACGGCAAGAATATGTTTGCTTATTGGAAACCGATTCTCACGGATATGCTGATAGACTCGGTTAAAAATGACGACGGAATACTCGTACATTTGGCGACGGAAGAATATCAACATCTTTTTGATTGGAAACGCGTGAAGAAGGAACTGAACGTGATTCAGCCTCATTTTATGGTAAATAAAGGAGGTATGCCGAAGAATGTAACGGTATATGCTAAGAGTTGTCGGGGGGCAATGACGAGATTCATTCTTCAAAACAGGATAACCAAGCCCGAAGAGTTGCTCACTTTTGAGTATGAGGGTTTCCAATATAGAGAAGAAAACAGGGTTTTGATGGGCAAGAAAGCAAAATTCGACGTAGGTTCGGATCTTCTTTGGATTCTGGACGCATAGATAAAACTGCATTGAAAGAATATCTCCAGCTTATCCTTTAGAGCAGAATACACACACTCAGAATGCTGTATTCCGCACTTTAAGGAATATTATTTACAAAAACTAATCGCAAAAATTTTTGCGATTAGTTTTTTTCTTGTATATTTGTATTGTCAAAACCTAAATAAATGATGGAGCTTGCTGTCAAAATGCCGGTCAGCTTCCAAAAGCCTGAACCTGTAAAAGAGCAAGCACAGTAAGTAAATAAACAGAAACAATATGAACAATAACGTCTAATCAAAGCGATGAAATACTTAATTATACCAGAAAGAGCTAACAAGCAGCTTCCTTTTTATTTCGCAGTAGAAGAGTATGTAGCGCGTACTTATACTGACGATGACTATTTTATGGCATGGGTGGTAGACCCAACCGTGATGCTGGGTCGCAACCAACTCATAGAAAATGAAGTGAATGTGGACTATTGCAAAACCAATGGCGTACACATATATCGCAGAAAAAGTGGTGGAGGATGTATCTATGCTGACCACGGCTGTATGCAGTTCTCATACATTTCCTTTGCAGAGAATGTGAATTTGGCTTTTACCGACTATATGAAAAAGGTGGCAGAGCTGTTGCAGAGCCTCAACATTGATGCAACACTATCGGGCAGAAACGACATTCTCGTGGATGGAAAGAAGGTTGCAGGCAGTGCATTTTACAGACTGAAAGGCCGTAGTGTGCTCCACAACTCCTTGCTTTTCGGCACGATGCTCGACCATCTTTCCAATGCTCTTACACCTTCCAAGGAGAAGTTGCAAAGTAAAGGAGTTGCATCAGTAAGTCAGCGAGTTACGAATATTGGTCAATACACTTCTTTAAGTATAGAAGAATTTATAGCCTATACCCAAAAATATATGTGTGGCGACGAAGTTCGTGTGCTTACTGCCGAAGATATGAAAGGCATTGAGGAGATAGAACGAGAACTGGCATCTGACGATTTCGTTTATGGAAACAATCCGAAATACACGGAAATGCGGAAAAAGCGTTTTGAAGGAGTGGGAACGCTCGAGGCTCACATAGAATTAAAGAATGGAATGATTGCCAATATCAACCTGATGGGCGATTATTTCCTTACCGGAGATATTGACAGGGAGTTGCTGGATTTGCTCCACGGCGTTGAGTTTACGCGTGAAGCCGTTCGGGAGAAACTGGAGACAATAGATATTTCCACAGTCGTTCGCAATCTGAAACTCGACCAGTTCCTGCGTCTGCTCTTTGGACGTCCTCCACACGTTATGAAACCGGAATGGCTGAAGATTAATCTTACATCCAAGAAATCGTCCGGAGAGACGGCGGGAATCCTTGCCCGGCACCATCTGAACACCATCTGCACGAGCGGGCTTTGTCCGAACCGTACCGAATGTTGGGCTGCCCGCACGGCAACTCTGATGATTGGTGGCGAAATCTGTACGCGCAAGTGCCGCTTCTGCAATACGCTCAGCGGCCGTCCTCTTGCTTTGAACCCCGATGAACCACGCCACGTGGCAGAATCCATCAAGGCCTTGAACCTGAGATATGCAGTAATAACGTCTGTCGATCGCGACGATCTGCCCGATTATGGTGCAGAGCATTGGGTAAAGACCGTGGAAGCCATCCGGGAGTTGAATCCTGACACGAAAATTGAACTCTTGATACCCGACTTTATGGGCAAGTCCGAGTTGATTAGAAAGGTGGTTGCCACCAAGCCTCACGTTTGTGGGCACAATATGGAAACGGTTCGGAGACTTACTCCTTCGGTTCGCAGCGTGGCTCAATACGACCGCAGCCTTGAGGTATTGGCAGAAATAGTCCGCTGTGGCGTTCAGGCAAAAACCGGTTTTATGCTGGGTTTGGGTGAAACACACGAAGAGATTCTGCAAACAATGTCCGATATTCTTGCTACGGGCTGCAAACGGCTCACACTTGGGCAATACCTGCAGCCTACTGCCAGCCATCTTCCTGTGGCTGCATATATCAGTCCCGAGAAATTTGCAGAGTACAAGCAAATCGGGCTTGCGATGGGTTTCAAGCACGTAGTGAGCGGTCCGTTGGTTCGTTCGTCATATCACGCAGCCGAAGCTGATGCGTAATCAAAAAAATGGTATGAATCAAGGTGTAATCGTTCGATTCAAAAGAACTTCATTGATATGGTTAGGTTGCTGATATATGGCAACCTAAACTTTATATATAGCATTTCTGGAGGTCCGATAATGGTTTTGCAGATTATTACTGTCAGCAGCATTGAATGCTGATAGTTCCTAAATAGTGTTGCAATCAATGGGGAGTTTCAGTAAATTTTGCTATCTTTGCCTGTCCTTTACAATATAGATTATATGCGTTTAGACAAGCTGTCAATTATCAATTACAAGAATATTCAGGCAAGTACGTTGAATTTGTCGCCCAAGATGAACTGCTTTATAGGTCATAACGGCGAAGGAAAGACGAATTTGCTCGATGCCATCTATTATCTTTCGTTTTGCAAGAGTGCATTTAATCCGAAGGATTCGGAAGTGATGCGCCACGAGAGCGACTTTTTTGTACTTGAGGGCAACTATCAGACCGACTCTGGCGATGCGGAACAGATATACAGTAGTATGAAACGTGGCACGAAGAAGCATTTCAAACGCAATAAGAAAGAATACAAAAAGCTGTCCGAGCATATCGGATTGATTCCTCTTACATTCGTTTCTCCGTCCGACAGTTCGCTGATAGAGGGAGGAAGCGAGGAGAGAAGAAAGTTGATGGACGTAGTGATTTCACAGTACGACCGGCTTTATATCGAAACTCTCACGCGATACAACAAGACTTTGCAGCAGCGCAACAGTCTTTTGAAACAGGAGGAAGAACCAGATCAGACGCTGATGGAACTTCTTGAAATGCAAATGGCTGAGTTCGGCGAGCAGATTTACAGGAAGCGTGAGGATTTTGTGAAGGAACTAACCCCTGTTTTTCAAGAGATTTACCAAACTATTTCCAAAGACCGTGAGCAGGTGTCGCTGGAATATGTTTCTCACGGACAGCGTGGAGATTTACTGAACGTGATTCAGCGCGACCGCACAAAGGACCGTATAATGGGTTATTCGCTCCACGGTATTCATAAAGACGACTTGCTGATGATGCTGGGAGGATATCCGATGAAGCGCGAAGGGAGTCAGGGCCAGAACAAGACGTTCGTGTTGGCTCTGAAACTGGCGCAATTCAATTTCCTGAAGCGTACGGCAGGCAACAATACGCCCTTGCTGTTGCTCGATGATATATTCGACAAACTGGATGCCGACCGAGTTGAGCAAATCATAAAACTTGTTTCGGGCAAGAACTTCGGTCAGATATTCATAACCGACACCAACCGAGACCATCTGGACAGGATTTTGCACTCGTGCGATTCCGACTACAAACTGTTTGCAGTTAAGAACGGCGAGATAACCGAAAAGAATCAGGACTATGTTTAGAAGAAAAGTGGAATCGCTTGCTGATATTCTCGGCAAGACTTTGCGTGATAATGGTTTGGAAATGCCCCTGATGCAGAAACGTGCCGTGGATGCCTGGGACGTGGTTACAGGTAAGACGGTTGCAAGATATACTGCCGAGAAATATATCCGCAACCAAACGCTGTTCGTCAAGATAACAAATCCGGCACTGAGACAGGACTTGTCGATGATGAGGACACAACTGGTAAAACGTCTCAACGAGCACGTTGGCTCATTTGTAATAGCAGAAGTAAGAATCTATTAATTTGAGCAAAAAATGGAATATCCAACGCTCATATTCATCTTGTCTGTCTAAACCTTCTCCTGCGTAAATTCAATGATTTTCTATCATTTAGTAAGTTCATAACCTTATTAACAATATTTTAAACAGAAAAAGACTGTCTTTTTTTTGAGTATTCGGATATATTTATTACATTTGCACAAAAAGATGTCTGACGAAGACAGTAAAGCCTAATCGAACATCGTTCAGAGTCTTTGAGAAAGCCTAAGCAAAACAGGACATTAAGCCTTAAAATCAAGCTGAAAGCCAATGAGGAAATGTCTGATTTGAGGAAAATTCTAAAACCAAAATACAAATATGGAGAACAAAAGAACCTGCCTTTATGACAAGCACGTAGCACTCGGTGCTTTGATTTCACCTTTCGGTGGATTTGATATGCCTATTCAGTACTCAAGTATTATCGATGAACACAATGCAGTAAGACAGCATTGTGGTGTATTTGATGTTTCCCATATGGGAGAAATCATCATTACCGGTAACGATGCTGAAAAGTTCGTAAACTATATTTTCACAAACGATGTTATCGGTCTTGAAGTTGGCAAGGTAATATATGGTATGTTCTGTATGCCCGATGGTGGCGTGGTGGACGATACCTGCATCTGCAAGATTGGCGAAGACTGCTTCCTTATGACCGTGAATGCTTCAAACATCGACAAAGACAGCGAATGGATAAAGCAGAACGCCACAGGTTTCGATATCAATATCGACTATGCCAGCGACCGTTATGGTCAGCTTGCAATTCAAGGTCCTGACGCAGAAAAGATTATCGAAGAAAAACTGGGCATTCCTTGCACTGAATTGAAGTTCTATGAGGTTAAGTGCCTTGAGAAAGATGGTGAGCAAATCATTATCTCCCGTACAGGTTATACAGGCGAAGACGGCTTCGAGGTTTACAGTTCTCCTGCATATATAGTTAAGGTATGGGATATGCTGATGGCTGCCGGAGTTACACCGTGTGGACTCGGTTGCCGTGACACACTCCGTTTCGAGGCAGGTATGCCATTGTATGGCCACGAACTCTCTGAAGTTATCACTCCAGTTATGGCTGGTCTTTCAATGTTCGTTAAGTTTGAAAAGGAAAACTTCATCGGCAAGGAGGCACTTTTGAAGCAAAAGACAGAAGGCGTTACAAAACGTCTGCGTGGTATTTGGCTCGACGACAATGCTATTCCAAGAAATGGATACAAGGTGTTCAAGGATGGTCAGGAAGTTGGAGAAATCACAACCGGCTACAAACTTATTTCTGTTGAAAAGAGTTGTGCAGTAGCACTTGTTGATGCTTCTGTAAAGATGGAAGACCGCGTCGAAGTTCAGATTCGCAAGAAATTCTTCCCTGCTACGGTTGGTAAGAAGAAATTTTACGACCCACACTACAAGAAATAAATTCTCTAACGGAGATTAAATAATAATTCTATTGGGCGATAGCCTTATGGTTCTCGCCCACCCTATCTAAGACAAACTAATAAACAATTAATCGAATATGGCAAAAGTTATTGAAGGACTCTTCTATGCAGAGTCACACGAGTATGTAAAGGTTGAAGGCGATTTCGCTTATATCGGTATCACAGACTATGCACAGCACGCACTTGGCAACGTAGTATATGTTGATATGCCGGAAGTTGACGACGAAGTAGAATTCGACGAAGGTTTCGGAGCCGTAGAAAGCGTTAAGGCTGCGTCTGACCTGAACTCTCCTGTATCTGGCAAGGTGGTTGAAGTAAACGAAGCACTCGAAGATCAGCCTGAACTCTTGAATCAGGACGCATTTGCTAACTGGATTATCAAGGTTGAACTTTCAGACAAGTCTGAACTGGACAAACTTATGGATGCAAAGGCTTACGAAGAGTTCTGTGCAAAATAGTTATTCAGCAAACTTTTTCTAAAGCATAAAATAACTGTTTTCCTTCTCAAAATAATCTTTGTGAAAGAAAACAGTTATCTGCTTTTAAAACAGATGCTTTAATGTTACTACTGAATCAAGCGGCATCTGTAATTGGAAAACATAATCAACAAATACTAAAGAAAAATGAATTTTAAATTCTTCCCACATACCCAAGAAGAGACACAGGCTATGCTTGATAAGATTGGTGTGAAAAACATTGAAGATCTTTTTGCAAACATTCCTGAAGTATTGCGTTTCAGAGGGGAATACGATATTCCTGAAGCTAAGAGCGAGTTAGAAATCAGAAACTTCTTCAATCAGCTTGGAAACAAAAATCAGTTGCTGACTTGCTTTGCCGGTGCTGGCGTTTACGATCATTATGCACCAAGCGCAATTCCTACTATTGTAAGTCGTTCTGAGTATCTTACGTCATATACTCCGTATCAAGCAGAGATTTCACAAGGTACGCTCCACTATATCTTCGAGTTCCAGAGTATGATAGCCGAACTCACGAATATGGACATCGCTAATGCGTCATTGTACGACGGCTCTACGGCTACTGCCGAGGCTATGCTCGTTGCCAATGCTGCATCCAGCAAGAACAATACTATCCTTTATTCAGAAACCATCGACCCAAAGATTATTGACGTACTGAAGACTTACGCTCATTTCCAGAATATTAATCTTGTAGCCATAAAGAACGAAGATGGTATCACTTCAAAGGCTGATTTGGAAGCTAAGATGAATGAAGGTGGCGTTGCAGGTGTTATCGTTCAGCAGCCAAACTATTACGGTATCACAGAAGACTTCACAGGATATGCTGATATCTGCCACGGCAAGAAGGCACTGTTCATCGTAAACAGCGTTGCTGCCGACCTTGCATTGCTCAAGACACCGGGTGAATGGGGAGCTGACATTGCTGTCGGCGATGTTCAGAGTCTTGGTTTGCCAATGGCTTTCGGTGGCCCTTACGCAGGCTATATGGCTACTACACAGAAGTTGATGCGCAAGATGCCGGGTCGTATCGTTGGTCAGACAAAGGATACACGTGGTCAGCGTGTATTTGCACTTACATTGCAGGCTCGCGAACAGCACATCCGTCGTCAAAAAGCCACATCCAATATCTGCTCTAATCAGAGTTTGATGGCTCTCTACGTTACCATCTATATGTCTCTGATGGGCAAGGAAGGTGTAAAAGAAGCTGCAAAGATGAGTTTCGACGCTGCACATTACCTCTGCGATAAGATGGTGGCTACTGGTAAAGCAGAATTGGTTTACAATCAACCATTCTTCAATGAATTCTTGATTAAGATTGAGAATCGTGATGTATTCTATGACAAGGCTATTGAAAAGGGAATCCTGCCGGGTGTTAAGGTATGCGATGATAAACTTCTCGTAGCCGTAACAGAAAAACGCACTAAGGAAGAGATAGAAGCACTTGTTGCCCTTCTCTAATTCTCTATTTTGACAAGAACGTTTTTATTAACATCTTAAATTATTGAAGAAATGAACAATAGATTATATGGCAATTTAATATTTGAGCTTTCCCAACCAGGTCATAAAGCTTACAGCCTACCAAAGAATGATTTTGGAAGCTACGAATTTCCAAACAACCTGAAGCGCGAAAAGGATGCAGAACTTCCTGAATGTGATGAACTTACGGTTGTAAGACACTATACAAACCACAGTGGCAACAACTTCGGTGTAGACAATGGATTCTATCCTTTAGGATCTTGTACTATGAAGTACAATCCAACAATCAACGAAGAGATTGCAGCTATGCCTCAATTTACAGGGTTGCATCCTCTCCAACCGTTGAACACAGTACAAGGTGCTTTGGAAGTTCAATACAACTTGCAGCAAGCATTAGCAAGCATTTCAGGCTTGCACGATTTCACACTAAATCCTTATGCAGGTGCTCACGGCGAATTTACCGGTTTGATGATTATCGCATCTTATCATCAGCACCGCGGTGATATGAAGCGTACAAAGGTTATCATTCCTGATTCAGCGCACGGAACCAATCCGGCATCAGCAGCCGTTTGTGGTCTTGAAATTGTTGAGGTAAAGAGTACACCCGAAGGACTTGTAGATGTTGAGGATTTGAAACCATTGCTCGGTGATGATATTGCCGGTATGATGATGACCAATCCTAATACACTCGGTCTTTTTGAAAAGGAAATTCCTGAGATTGCCAAGTTGGTTCACGAATGTGGTGGCTTGATGTATTACGATGGGGCAAATCTAAATCCAATGTTGGGCGTTGCCCGTCCTGGCGATATGGGCTTCGATGTTATGCACATCAATATTCACAAGACATTCTCTACTCCTCACGGTGGTGGTGGTCCCGGCGACGGTCCTGTTGGCGTAAGAGAAGACTTGGTGCCATTCTTGCCAAAGCCACACGTAATCAAAACTGAAAATGGATTCGATATGGAATTGCCAAAGCACGGCGAAGAGTTTACTGTAAAGAATCTACACGTTGGTCCTCATCTTGGTAACTTCCTTGTAGGTCTTCGTGCCTACGTTTACATCCTTACATTAGGGAAAGAAAACTTGAAGTGGGTTGGTCCTTATGCTACATTGAATGCAAACTACATCAAGGAATGCCTGAAAAACGACTACGAGTTACCTATCGGAGACATCTGTATGCACGAATTTGTATTCGACGGTTTGAAGGACAAGAGCACAGGCGTTACGACTATGGACGTTGCAAAACGTTTATTGGACTACGGCTATCACGCTCCAACTATCTACTTCCCATTGCTGTTCCACGAAGCAATGATGATTGAGCCTACCGAAAACGAAAGTAAGGCTACTCTCGACAGCTTCATCGGAATAATGCACACGATTGCCAAGGAGGCACGTGAGATTCCTAATGAAGTTAAGGAAGCACCACACAACACACCAATTGGTCGCGTAGACGACGTACTGGCAGCTAAGGAACCTATCCTTAACTATCGTCAGGCGATGATGAAGTAAATGCCTAAAGTAAGAATATTATGGAAAAAACCGATTTAATTATTATCGGTGCTGGCCCTGGAGGCTATCATACTGCTGTTCACGCAGCAAAAGATGGCCTCAAGGTTACTATCATCGAAAAAAAACATCCAGGTGGTACCTGCCTGAATGAAGGATGTATCCCAACAAAAAGTTTCGCACACGATGCAGACTTATACCGCAATCCTCTCCTATCCTGTGTAGGTGGTGGACACGTTAGGTTTAATCGAATACAAGAGCGCAAAACTGAGGTTATCAATACATTACGCGAAGGTGTAAAGGGATTGCTTTCTCAGCCCGGAATTACTTATATAGAAGGTGAAGCAAAGTTTGTAGACAAGAAAGTGATTGAAGTAAACGGCACACAGATTACTGCTGACAACATCATCATTGCTACCGGTTCACGTGCTCGTATGCTTCCTTTCATCCCTGCATTGGATTCTCCGGAAGGAAAAGTACTGCAAGGAAAGATAATGACATCGACAGAACTCTTGGACATTGACTATATACCTAACCGAATGGCCATTATCGGTGCCGGTGTTATCGGTCTCGAGTTGGCATCTGCCTTCGAAACATTCGGCAGTTCCGTAACTGTTATCGAGTTTATGAAGGAATGCTTGCCGACAATGGATTCCGACATCGCAAAGCGTCTTCGCAAGACAATGGAAAAGAGAGACATCCAATTCCACTTGCAAAGTGGTGTAACGGCAATTGAACCAACTGCCGACAACAAGCAAGTAACCGTATCTTTCAACCAAAAGGGACAGGACAAGCAAGTAACGGCAGACGTAGTGCTCGTTGCTACTGGCAGAGCTGCGAATATTGAAGGACTCAACCTTGAGGCAGCCGGCATCAACTGTATCAAGCAAGGCATTGAAACAGATGAAAACTACGAAACGAACGTTCCCGGCGTCTATGCTATCGGTGATGTTAATGGCAAACAGATGCTTGCACACGCTGCCACATTCCAAGGAATGCGCGTTATGAACAGAATATTGAACAAGGAAGACAAAATCCGTTTCGATATTATGCCGGCAGCCGTTTTCACCTATCCCGAGGCAGGTTCAGTGGGTCTTTCAGAAGATGCGTGCAAGAAGGAAGGCATCAAGTGCATCGTGAAGAAGGGATTCTATCGTTCAAACGGTAAGGCATTGGCAATGGAAGAAACCGAAGGATTGCTGAAGGTCATTGCAAATGAAGAAGGCAAGATTATCGGTGCTCACGTATTCGGTGCCCATTCAGCCGACATCAGTCAGGAAGTGGCAGCACTAATGAACAATGATGCAACGTTAGATGATTTGAGAGACATCATTCACATTCATCCAACCATTGGCGAGATTCTCCTTGATGCCATAATTTAAGTGTGAATGTTTGGCACATAAAAAAGAATGTGCTATCTTTGCACGCAGAAAGGACAAACAACAGTCGTATCGATTCGATCGGGATAGTCATCAAATAAATAAGAAAACCGAGATGACTTCTCTTGTTGATGGCGGGCCACATAAAGCGCATTTAAGCGACTAAGCCGTAAAGGCCAGTGGATTACAAAAACGGAGAGCTCTCTTATCATTGATACTCGGACTTTTCATCACATCATCGATACGACTTTTCCATTTCCTCTCTTTTGAGGGGGCACGAAGGCGAGGCTCCAATGAGAACCTCGCCTTTATTTTATTAATCCAAATAAACCCGAAAGTTCATATTCAATAAAAACTGATTTTAAATTATGTTCTCAGGCATTGTAGAAGAAATGGCACAGGTAATAGCCATTGAACGTTATCAAGAAAATATTGACTTCACGCTCAAATGTTCATTTACCAATGAACTGAAGATAGACCAGAGCATTGCGCACAATGGAGTTTGTCTTACCGTCGTTCGTCTTACAGATGATACATATACGGTTACGGCAATGAAGGAAACCTTAGACAGGTCGAACCTCGGTCTGCTTAAAGTTGGAGACCGTGTAAACGTAGAACGTTCAATGATTATGAACGGACGTTTGGACGGACACATCGTGCAGGGACACGTTGATGAAACTGCAAAGTGCAAGGCGATAGAAAATGCCGACGGAAGCACCTACTTCACATTTGAATATGAGCAAAACGCAGAAATGGCACGCCGTGGTTATTTCACGGTAGACAAGGGATCCGTTACCATCAATGGTGTATCGCTTACCGTCTGCGAACCAACCGACAACACTTTCAAGGTGGCTATCATCCCTTATACACGCGAAAATACAAACTTTGCAGACATTCAGGTCGGTTCGGTAGTCAATATCGAGTTTGACATTCTTGGCAAATATATTGCAAGACTAAACAGTTTTCAGAAGTAAAGCTGAAAAAATGGAATTACAGACAAATTGAATCAAGACACAGAATCATAAAAACAATACGCCCTCGTTTGCTATTTTGCAGGCGAGGGCGTATTGTTTAGCTGTCAGGCAGCAATTCTTTTGGTTCTTCTATGAAAAGATTACCACCATTTTCTATCAAGAAATCCTTATTCCGAAATCCCCACAATACACTTGCACACGGCAATCCGCTGTTCCGTGCAGTCATTATATCCACGTCGCTATCACCAATATAGACAGCTCCCTCCTTGGAAACACCCAGTTGTCTAAGTGCCTCTATTACTGTATCAGGTGCAGGTTTCTTGTTGATATCCTCACGTTCGCCGATAGCCACCTCAATAGTATCGGGGAAAAAATGGCGTGCCAAATCCTGTGTCGCAGCATAGAACTTGTTGCTCACGATTGCTATGTTCTTTCCCCTGTTCTTCAGTTCTGCCAATACTTCAGGAATGCCGTCATACGGTTTTGTTGTATCAAGATTATGTTCCAGATAATGCTGACGGAAAGCAGCATAGGTCCGCTCGAAAAGCGGGTTCTCCAGACCGTCCGGAACAGCTCTTTCCATCAGTTTCTTCACTCCATTTCCCACAAACTGCCTTACCTCATCAATGGTTCTTTCGGGCATTCCCGATGATTTTAGTGCATAGTTCGTGCTCGCTGCAAGGTCGTTCAGCGTGTCGAGCAGCGTGCCGTCAAGGTCAAATATATAAGTTTCAAACTCCTTCATCGTTATAATTTTCGTGCAAAATTACCTATTATAAATCAGACAAAAGCCAACAAGTGTATTAAAAATAGAAAAAATAGAGAGCATTTACGAATGAACGAAGAAAGTTCTTTGATTAAATGTGTATCTTTGCACACTGTTTTATAGAAAAAAATTCCAATGGCAAAATCAAAGCGTAAAGCAAAAAAAGGCAAGGCACTGAAAATAGCAGCCGGTGCAGCAGTTCTGCTCGCAGCAGTAGCCTACTATTTCCTTTTCACGGCAATGTCAAAAACAGGTGAAAAACATTATATATTTATCGACGACAACGATAATATAGACTCCGTTTACACCAAGCTCGAAAAAGTTTCAACCTCCCACAGTTTATGGGCATTCAGGCAAATGGAACGCTTAACCTCTTACGCAGACAAGATTCGCACCGGCCGCTATCAGATAGGAAACGAAGGTGCGTTGCAAACTTTCAGACATTTGCGAAACGGCTATCAGGCACCGGTAAATATCACCATTAAATCCGTAAGAACAATAAACGACCTTGCCAAGGAAATTGACAACAAACTGATGTTCTCAAAAGCCGACCTACTCAATGCCCTTACCTCAAAGGAAACTTGCAAGAAGTACGGATTCACGCCTGAAACCATCATCTCAATGTTCATTCCCAATACCTATGAATTCTATTGGAACACCTCCATAGACAAGTTTATGGATAAGATGGCAGAAGAATACAAGAAGTTTTGGACTTTCGAGCGTGTTCAGAAAGCAAAGAGTGCAGGTTTCCAACAGTCGGAAGTAGTTACGCTCGCAAGCATCGTAGACGAGGAAACAGACAGCGAGGGCGAAATGCCGATGATTGCCGGTATGTATATCAACCGACTGCATCAGGACATGCTGCTGCAAGCCGACCCGACCGTAAAGTTCGCCACCAAGAACTTTGAAGCGCATCGCATCTACCACAAATGGCTATCCTACGACAGTCCCTACAACACCTACAAATACAAGGGCTTGCCTCCGGGGCCAATCCGTATCCCCTGCATAGCAGCAATCGATGCCGTGCTCGATTATGTTCATCACGATTATGTATATATGTGTGCAAAAGAAGATTTCAGCGGCACCCACAACTTTGCAAAAACATACGAGGAACATTTGAAGAATGCCGAAAAATATGCGAAGGCGTTGAACGAAAGAGGTATCCAATAAATCCTATTACGCATATTCAGCTATTCAAATAATTGTTCGATTTTTCCAGAACTGAACAAGGCTGTATTGCATTCCTCACTTGCTGAATTAAATTTACAAAAGTGCGTCTAAAATCCCTACGAGAATTTTAGACGCACTTTCATTTTAGAAATTCCCTGTTTTTCAGATTATCGATAAACAACTAACAGCCAGACACTTTTCATTTTTTACAAAAAACGAAACAAGAAATACTCTCCCATTCTTCGCATAAACAGAAGAAAAAAAGCCATTAATCAGCTAAAATAATTGACTAAATCCGAAATTCAGCCTTCAATACTGCGGAAAGTGAAATGCAACCTTCGCAAGAATGCAATCTGTTCTTCGCACATTTGGATTCCATTTTTCGCACTTTTGACTTCTTAAAAACCGAAAAACAAGGCTTAAAACTCTCTTTCAATGAACTTAGAAGTACGATTCTTAGTAATGAGATATTACAGAAATCAGGCAAATACACCTCATCATCACAAATTCATTGTTTGAAATTTCGACAAAAAAGATATATAAAAGACTAACTGTCAATACCTATTTAAGCTATATTTATTACTTATTATAATGTCTGTACCAATTACTCTGCCATTGTTTACCCATCGTATAGGTTCATAAACCAGTTTTTTCTGCATATAGGATTAATCAGGCACCAATACAAACTTGCAGCAATTATTTTTGTACACCTTGTTTAAAATTATTACCTTTGTGGAATACAAGAACATAAACAGACCAAAACAAAAACCCATTAAAGCAAACTATGATAGACATAAGACTAAAAGTTTTTCAGAATGTGGCACGCAACTTGAGCTTTTCGCAGGCTTCAAGAATACTGTATATCAGCCAACCTGCCGTGAGCAAGCATATAGCTGAACTGGAAAAAGAGTTCAGCACACGATTGTTCGACCGTCTCGGCAACAAAATTCAGCTCACAAGAGCCGGCGAACTGCTGCTCGACCACACCGAACGCATTATAAAAGCCTACGAACTGATGCAGTTCGAGATGAATGCGTTGCAACAGAACATCACAGGGCAGTTGCGAATAGGAGCCAGTACCACCATTTCGCAATACATTCTTCCGGAAATTCTGGCATCGTTTCTATCAGCCTACCCCAATCTGCACGTGAATATGATTTCAGGCAACTCGCACGAGATTGAAGAACAACTGAAGGCAGGACGCATAGACATAGGTTTGGTGGAAGGAGTCAGCAGACAGCCCGAATTGAGATATACCCGATTTATGAAAGACGAACTGGTCGCCATCGTCTCAAGCAGGAATCCACTGGCTGAAAAGGACGAGATTTCCATCAATGAACTTCGCACATTACCTTGGTTATGCGTGAGTATGGTTCGGGAACACTCGATGTGATAGAACAGCATCTTAACGAAAAAAACATCAGATTGTCCGACCTCAACATCATCTTGAATTTTGGAACAACCGAAGGTATCAAGCATTTTGTTTCTCGCTCTAACGTTATGGGTATCATATCTATACGCGCAGTAAGTAAAGAAATACTTGATGGAGAATTCAAGGTAATTGATATCAGGGATTTACCCATCAACAGATACTTGAACATAGTGGAGAAACAAGGTAAAAGCACCGGTCTTCAATCAATGTTCAGCGAACATATAACGAAAAATTATAGATTATAGCAAATCTGTATAACCATAAACAGTTATTTCTTCTTACCTTTGCAGTACTTATCGTCAGAGAGAAACGCTTTGATGCAAACCGACAACTGGAAACAAAAAGAAGAAATAACAACTATGAAACTATCCAACGAGAAGAGCAGTATGCTCCAAGGCATTCTGCTGATGGCACTATTTGCCTTTACGGCATTCTACATCGGCGAAATGAATATAATGAAAACCATTTCATTCTCGCCAATGATTATCGGCATTATCTTAGGTATGATTTATGCTAATACGCTCCGGAGCACGCTGCCGGAGACGTGGACGCCGGGCATTGTATTCACTTCAAAGCGCATTTTGCGACTGGGCATCATTCTTTACGGCTTCAAACTTACCTTTCAGGACGTTATGGCAGTCGGGCTGCCGGCTATTATCATTGATGCAATCGTAGTAATCGTAACGATATTCTTCGGCGTTTTCATCGGAAAGCTCCTGAAAATGGACCGGAGCATAGCTCTTCTTACCTCGTGCGGAGCGGCTATCTGTGGCGCGGCAGCCGTAATGGGCGTTGATGGTGCCATCCGCTCGAAACCTTACAAAACGGCAGTTGCCGTGGCAACGGTGGTTATCTTCGGCACATTGTCAATGTTTCTCTACCCTGTTCTTTACCGTGCGGGAATCTTTGATTTGCCTGCCGACCAGATGGGAATCTTTACCGGCTCAACCGTTCACGAGGTAGCCCACGTTGTTGGTGCAGGCAATGCAATGGGATCAGCCATCAGCGACAATGCAATTATCGTAAAGATGATTCGTGTGATGATGCTTGTTCCCGTACTGCTGATAATCGCCTTTTTCGTGGCAAAGGATGCTGTGTCGGCAGATGAGAGTGGACAGAAACGCAAGATTCAGATACCTTGGTTCGCTATTCTGTTCCTTCTCGTCATTTGTTTCAACAGCCTGAATATATTGCCTATTCCGGCAGTTGAATTTATTAAAACACTTGACACCTTCCTCCTGACAATGGCAATGACGGCATTGGGCGCAGAAACAAGTTTTGAGAAATTCAAGAAAGCCGGCTTCAAGCCCTTCCTGTTGGCAGCCATCATCTATTGCTGGCTGATAGGAGGAGGATATTGTCTCGCACGGTTCGTAGTCCCACTGATTTAATCCGAAAAAGAAAACCTAACAATATGGCAATAGCAACTTAATTCTTTACTGCCAATAGCGGTAAATAATGTTTTGTAATTAAACTAATCTCGAACGAGGTATACGTGTGAATGATTCAAGCGTGTACCTCGTTCAAGATATATTTGCATATTGGCAAGAGATTGGCAGAAGCAGCTTAATAATTGCTCCAAATATCTGCAAATAAATTTTAAGAACCTCCGAAAAACATTTCTTTTTCCGTATCTTTGTAGGTATATATCAATTATGAAATAATGAACAATACGGATTTAACTATCTGGCAGCAGATAAAGAAATATTTTGATATGTCGCGCGATCAGGAACGCGAATCAGCTATCATCCAAAGCATTACGTCGAATATTTCCTTTACGGGTGCCAATCTCTGGATTCTAATTTTTGCCATTTTTCTGGCCTCATTGGGATTGAACGTGAACTCTACGGCCGTAATTATCGGTGCGATGCTCATATCGCCACTGATGGGTCCGATATTGGGAATCGGACTGGCAATCGGTATCAACGACCTCCCATTGCTGAAACGGTCGGGCAAGAATCTGTTTATTGCAACGGCAATCAGTATCACTACTGCCACTATCTACTTTGTACTGTCACCCTATCAGGGAGTACAGTCTGAATTATTGGCGCGTACATCGCCCAACATATATGATGTTCTGATTGCGCTCTTCGGTGGTGCTGCGGGAATTACGGCACATTGCGCAAAGGACAAAGGCAACGTTCTGCCGGGTGTTGCCATTGCAACAGCCCTGATGCCACCACTGTGTACAGCCGGATACGGTATTGCAAACGGCAATCTGGCGTTCTTTGCAGGTGCATTCTTTCTTTATTTCATTAATACGGTATTTATCACTGTTGCAACATTCATCGGTGTCCGGCTGATGAAATTCAGACACAAGGAATTTACTGACCCACAACGGCGTAAGGTTGTGCTGAGAACGATTGCCGCTATCGTGATTCTAACAATGATTCCTGCGGGAATTATGACTGTTAAGATTACCCGTGAAAGTCTTTTCAACAGACAACTGGGAATTTACAGCCACGATAATCTGACGTGGAAAGGAACACAAATCGTATCACAGAACATAGTAAATGACACTACGCTCCGAATTGTAGCAGTAGGAAATATGATAACTGACGAACAGATAGCCAAAGCACAACAGGAAATGAGCAAGTTCAGCAGACTGAAAGGTATTCATTTGGAAGTCATACAAGGTATGGGTACAGATAGTCTGTTGGCACTCAGAACAGAAATGGGTAATCAAATTTCCACATCGAATAATAATGTGGAAATCATTCAACAGCAAACAGTTGAGTTGGCACAGTTGCAGAAGAACTTAAATAAATACGTAAAGTACGAACAGGCAGGTTCGCTGCTGAAGCCAGAGATGCAAACGCTCTATCCCGAAGTACGTTCATTAACGCTCACGGCAGCAACTGAAGTGCCGACAGACACGTTGCAACCACGCAAATACGTGTTGGCGGTTGTCAAGGTTGTGAACAGTTTCAGACAAACAGATGCCGAACGTAAACGGATGACGGAATGGCTGAAAGCGCGCGTGAGTGCAGACAGTCTGGTCTTGATAACAAGAAGAGAATAACCTCTTCGCCATCAACCGTTCAATTAAACAAATTATATGATAAAGAATTATCAACAGAAACTAAACCAAAGGGTAATTATACCCACTCAACAGTTTATGAAACAGGAAAAGTCGGGAGGAATGGTTCTGGCTATTTCTGTTGTCATAGCATTGATATTGGCAAATTCGCCTATTCGAGAGCAGTATTTTAAATTTTTCGAGCAGCATTTCGGTTTCGTATATAACTATGAACCATTCTTCAACTTCAGTCTTGGGCACTGGATTAACGATGGATTGATGTCGATGTTCTTCTTTGTTGTCGGCCTGGAACTGAAACGTGAGTTTATTGGTGGGGAACTTCGGGATATAAGAAAGGTAACGCTGCCTGTTGGTGCGGCAATTTTCGGAATGATAGTACCGTCGCTCATTTACCTTGCATTCAATGCTGGAACACCATCGGCGCACGGATGGGGGATACCAATGGCTACGGATATAGCTTTTGCATTGGCGATACTATATCTGTTGGGCGATAAAGTGCCATTAACGGCAAAAGTATTCCTCACAACTCTCGCAATCGTAGACGATCTTGGGTCAGTGCTCATCATCGCTTTGTTCTACACTTCCAACATATCTTTCACAAGCATTGCCATCGGTGTGGCTTTCTTGCTGCTGATGTTCATCGGCAACAAGATGGGCGTAAAGAATGTTTGGTTCTACGGTATCATCGGTATTGTTGGAGTTTGGACGGCCTTTCTTATGTCAGGAGTACACGCAACTATCTCGGCCGTACTTGCAGCTTTTATGATTCCGGCTGATTCAAGAATCAACGAGGGGGTATTCGTGGCTCGTGCAAAGCGACAACTCAAATTGTTTGAGGAAGCTGATATGAACGACGTGATAACATTGGAAACAGAACAGCTTGAAATTCTCTCGAAAGTGAAGGACGAAACGAGGAACGCTATCCCCCCACTCCAACGCCTCGAACACAGTCTGCATCCCTTTGTATCTTTCATTGTTATGCCTGTCTTCGCATTGGCAAACGCAGGCGTGGCTTTTGTAGATATGGACTTGGCACAAATCTTCTCCAACTACGTGGCAATTGGAGTTATGCTTGGTTTGCTGATAGGAAAACCATTGGGCATAATGCTTTCTGTCTGGCTGTTGCTGAAGCTGAAATTGGGGCATCTTTCGCGTTCAATGACGTGGCGAAGACTTTTAGGAATAGGTTTTCTGGCAGGCATAGGATTTACAATGTCTATGTTCGTAACTGCATTGGCTTTCAATGATTCTGTCAATATAGTTCAGGCAAAGGTAGGAATCTTTGCAGCCTCGTTCCTTAGTGGTGTAATTGGCTATCTATTGCTGAAATCAGATAGAAGAAAACTATAATCTTCATAGATTGATTCCATTCAGCAAATGGCTGAAAGAGCTTTTATAGAGTCTAAATCAGAATAAAACAAAACAGGAACATATCACTAAAGATATGTTCCTGTTTCGTAAATACAGTATAAAAAGATTATACCAAGTATTGGTTGGAAATACTTTCGTTGTTTACAACACGGCGAATGGTTTCTGCAAACATATCGGCTACCGATATTTGCTTCACTTTAGAACAACGGTCTGTATAAGGAATTGAATCTGTGAAAACCATTTCAACGAGTGATGACGCCTCTACGCGTTCCGTTGCCGGGCCACTCATCACACAGTGAGACGCACAGGCACGAACGCTCTTTGCACCGGCTTCCTTCATAATGTCGGCAGCCTTGGTAATTGTACCGGCCGTATCCACCATATCATCGACGATAACAACATTCTTGCCCTTTACATCACCGATGATCTGCATACTTGCAACCTCGTTTGCGCGAGCACGGGTCTTATTGCACAATACCAATGGCACACCAAGATACTTTGCATACGTGTTGGCACGCTTGGAACCACCAACATCAGGACTTGCAATTGCCAAATCTTCCAGTTTCAGACTTTGGAGGTAAGGAAGGATAACACCACTTGCATAGAGGTGATCCACGGGTACATCGAAGAAACCTTGAATCTGATCTGCGTGAAGATCCATAGTCATCAAACGGTCAATGCCTGCAACGCTGAGAATATCTGCTACCAATTTAGCACCGATACTTACACGTGGCTTGTCCTTACGATCCTGACGTGCCCAACCGAAGTAAGGAATTACGGCCGTAATGCTTTTAGCTGAGGCACGCTTTGCCGCATCAATCATCAGGAGAAGCTCCATAAGATTGTCGGTAGATGGGAATGTACTCTGAACAAGGAACAGGTCTTTGCCTCGAATACTTTCTTCATAATAAACAGCAAATTCACCGTCAGAGAAGCGGGTCATCGTAAGATTGCCCAACTGTACTCCTAAACTTGCACAGATTTTCTCTGCGAGGTATCTCGTCTTGGTTCCGGAGAATACCATAAAAGAGTTTTCTTCACTCATTTTTCTTATTGTAATATGTTGTGAAATAACTAATATTTCTACTCTACTGCTCTGCGCAGTTTATTGAAGTAGGCTATAATAGCCTTGAAATCATTGTCCTGATGTATATCGAAATGATTCCAGAAATCTCCACAGAAGACGGCACCACCAAAGCCTAACTCCTTGATTCGTGAAACATCTTCAAGCGTTATGCCTCCCATTGCATAGACATTCTTATTGATTAAGCCCTGCCGTTTCAATTCTCTTAACTCAAAATCAGAGATGTTTCGCTTTTCTTCAGGATATTCAATGCAATCGTTTATATTCTTGAGAAAAACATAGTTAGATTTCTTCCGAGCCTCCTTCAGTCTCAAACTATCGCTGCAATCACGACTTATTTTTCCTCTGTAACCACTTGGAATATCGGCATCAACGGAACTAAGATGAATCCCCGCAAGCGAAAATTCGTTTTTAAGATAAAAATGTTGATGGACTGTGATATATTTATGGTATTGAGATGGAATAAGTTTCAAGAGTCTTTCCAGATAAAGGGGAGAATTATCCGTCTTCGAGATATGGAGATTTTCCAGTCCTTCCTCGAAGAGAGTAGTCAGTATTTTGTCTTCTTCCACGAAAAATGTGGATTTAGTCATAATGACTAATTTCATAGTCCCTTTAATTTTGTGGTTGCAAAGGTAGAGATTATTTCTGAATTTCACAAAAAAAATTACTACATTTGCAGAATGAAAGTAAACCCATCTACATTCAAAGAGTTGCATCAGCCAGTCTATGTTTTGGAAGAAAGAAGACTGCGCAGGAATCTTGAATTGATTTCCAACGTTGCAAAGCAGGCTGACATCGAGATAATTCTGGCTTTCAAGGCTTATGCCCTGTGGAAGACATTCCCAATTTTCCGTGAGTATATCAATGCAACCACGGCTTCATCATTGTACGAAGCAAAGTTGGGCTACAAAGAATTTGGTGCACCCACGCATACATTCTCTCCAGCATATACAGATTACGAAATAGATGAAATAGCAAAATGCTCTTCGCATTTGGTTTTTAATTCTTTATCCCAGCTTAATCGGTTCGGAAAGAGAGCTAAGGATATTAATGAAAAACTTAGTATTGGTTTGCGCGTAAACCCTGAATATTCCGAAATTGACACCTTATTATATAATCCTTGTGCACCGGGAACCAGATTTGGTGTTTCCAATGACAAACTGCCCAACGAGCTTTCTCAAGAGATTGAAGGCTTCCACATACATTGCCATTGCGAGAATGGGAGCGATGTTTTCGAGCGAACGCTAACACATATCGAAGAAAAATTCTCCAAATGGTTCTCTCAAATCAAATGGATAAACTTTGGCGGAGGTCATCTGATGACAAGGGACGGCTATGATATTGACAAACTTATTCAGGTTCTTAAGGCTTTCAAAGCCAAATACCCTTGGTTAAAGGTTATTATGGAACCCGGGAGTGCATTCGGTTGGCAAACAGGTCCGCTCGTTTCTCAAGTTGTTGATGTAGTGGAAGACAAAGGTATCAAGACAGCTATCCTCAATGTCAGCTTCACTTGTCATATGCCAGATTGCTTGGAAATGCCTTATCAGCCGGCAGTAAGGAACGCTTCCATTGTAGATGACGGAAAACAAGGAGACATATCTGTTTATAGGCTTGGTGGCAACAGTTGTCTGAGTGGCGACTGGATGGGCTATTGGGAGTTCGACCACGAACTGCAAGTTGGCGAAAACATTATCTTTGAAGATATGCTTCACTATACTACGGTAAAAACCAATATGTTCAACGGCATTACGCATCCGAGCCTTGCTATTTTAAAGACGGATGAAACACTCGAGATTCTGCGTGAATTTACGTATGAAGATTATCGTTCGCGAATGGACTAATGGCATATTATTTGTAGTTTGATTTGCAAAAACAGATATAATATGGCATTTGTAGATTATTATAAAATATTAGGTGTCGATAAGAATATACCACAAAAGGATGTACGTGCAGCTTACAGAAAGCGTGCAAAGCAATTCCATCCCGACCTTCATCCCGATGATCCAAAAGCTAAAGCTAAGTTTCAGGCACTTTCCGAGGCATTTGAGGTAATTGGAGACCCTGACAAGCGTGCTAAATACGACAAGTATGGAGAGCAGTGGCGCAGTGCCGATGCCTTTAACGGCTTTGGTGGAGGTGGATTCGGAGGCAATGCAGGTGGTGGCAGAAATCCATTTGAAGGCTTCGACTTCAGCAGTTTCGGAGGAATGGGAGGAGGTGGAGGCTTCAGCAGCTTCTTCCAAGACTTGTTTGGCGGTGGAGGTTCACAGCGAACTACATATCGAAGGGAAAGACCTAAACCACAAACACAGGATATTCAAGTTGATGTAGATTTCTACACGGCAATATTGGGTGGTGAAGTTATCGTTCAATTACCAGACGGAAAGAAGGTAAAATTGAAGATGAAGCCCTACACTCAGAACGGCACGAAAGTAAGATTGAAGAGTAAAGGGCCTAATCTCGGAAATGGAACTCACGGTGATTTGATTATTTCTTACAATGTGAAACTTCCTACAAGCCTTTCCGAACATCAGAAAGAATTGTTAAAGCAAATGAGAGATTCATTTGTATAGAAAATCATTCTATAATACACGAATAAATTTGATAGAGAAATGCTATTCAAGGTAAGATGTAATCAATGTGGGCATCAGTTTTCCGTTGAAACAAAATCATTTGGCAAGGTAAAATGCAAATGTCCATATTGCAGTTCAAATCTTCTTTGTCAATTAGACGAAAACACACCTTTCAGAACAAAGGCCCGTTCCGTCATACCAGTAGGAGAAACAAAAGAAAAAAAGATCTCGGACAGTGTATTACCAGTCGTATCAACAAAACTTTTGAAAGATGCACCTTCAGCCAAACAGCTTTCTGACAATCCGTTGGAAGATGAGGATACATACAAAAAGAACTTGAGCTCAAGCAAGACTCTTACAGAACAGAATGTAGACTCCAAATTGAATGATGAAGAGGAAAACAATGATAAAATATCCAACATAAAGAAGACCATTTCCCGATTAGATAGATTTCAGAAAGACGATCCAAACGGCAATTTGTGGCTATTCTTTGGATTCAGTTTCCTCTTTATGCTATTGGTAATAGCAGGATTTATGCTTTTAGCAGAAGCATCCGTCGCAATTTCAAATGGCACATCGTGGATATTCAAGGAATACATTCAGCTCAAGAACAGTTTATAAAGCAATCTTTACTTGAGATTAGGATTGGCTATTATTAAGAGCAGAACAGTTTCTAAAGTTACATTCCCCTTGCAGATAACACCTGCATACCAATACAAAAACTAAGGTAACACATCATTTCCTTCGCTCTTCAACGGATGGAAATCAATGGAAAAGGAAATCCCTCACCAACAAAGTTGGGAGGGATTAAATATTACAATATTATTTTTTGAATTAAATTCTTGTTCTAGTAAGCGAATAATGGATAATCCTTCATTGTTGCATTAACCTTTTCGCGAACTGCTGCGATAACCTTCTCGTCTTCAGGAGATGTGAGAACTGTATCAATCAATTCAGCAACGAGCAGCATCAGGTCTTCCTTAGCACCACGAGTTGTCATAGCTGCTGTACCGAGACGGATACCACTGGTCTGGAATGCAGAACGACTATCGAAAGGAACCATATTCTTGTTTACAGTGATGTCTGCTGCTACGAGAGCATTTTCAGCCACCTTACCTGTCAGTTCAGGGAATTTTCCACGAAGATCGAGCAACATAGAGTGGTTGTCTGTACCACCACTTACGATGTCGAAACCACGATCAACCAATGCCTGAGCAAGGGTTGCAGCATTCTTCTTCACCTGTGTTGCATATTCTTTCCAACTTGGCTCAAGGTTTTCGCCGAAAGCAACAGCCTTAGCTGCGATAACGTGCTCCAACGGACCGCCCTGATTGCCCGGGAATACAGCAGAATTGAGGATGGCAGACATCTTCTTGAGTTCGCCATTCTTCAATGTGATACCCCAAGGATTGTCGAAATCCTTGCCCATAAGGATAACACCACCACGAGGACCACGAAGTGTCTTGTGAGTTGTAGTTGTTACGATGTGAGCATATTTTACAGGATTGTCGAGCAAACCAGCAGCAATCAAACCTGCCGGATGAGCCATATCCACCATAAAGATAGCACCAACTTCGTCGGCGAGCTTACGCATACGGGCATAATCCCATTCGCGGCTGTAAGCAGAACCACCTGCAATAATGAGCTTTGGCTTATGCTCGCGGGCAAGTTTCTCCATATTGTCGTAGTCCACACGGCCAGTCTCCTTGTTCAATGTATAGCCGACTGGCTTGTAAAGAATACCAGATGTGTTTACAGGGCTTCCGTGAGAAAGATGGCCACCGTGATCGAGGTCCATACCCATAAATGTATCGCCTGGTTTCAGCACGGCGAGGAACACAGCCTGATTAGCCTGCGCACCAGAGTGCGGCTGAACGTTAGCGTATTCTGCGCCGAATACTTTCTTCACGCGCTCGATAGCCAGCGTTTCAACTACGTCCACCACCTGGCAACCACCATAGTATCTCTTACCGGGGTAGCCTTCGGCGTACTTGTTTGTGAGGTATGAGCCCATAGCCTGCATTACCTCGTCACTCACGAAATTCTCAGATGCAATAAGCTCCATGCCTTTCAGCTGTCGCTTATGCTCTTGTTCGATAAGATCGAAAATTTCAAGATCTCTTCTCATGTTGTTTAAAGTATTAAGTGTCTTTGGCGTAAACCTTTTCATGGTATCTTTTCAGCCGAAAGACATCGGTTATTATAGTGGATGCAAATATAAACAAATTAAATATAATCGACAAATATTTTCATCGAAAAGTGTGTCGGTTTTGAATCTTCGGAATCTTCAAATCCCCTATTTTGATAAGCTTCTCCCCTATTCGCAGATTTCCACCTTATCTATATGCTGCTCCTTGTCGCAGTAATGACACTTGAGGATTCCCTGCGATTTATCCACCACATTAAATATGGTGCGCATTGGCTCATTATTGGTAATGCACTTGGGATTGTTGCACTTCACGATGCCACACAATTCATCGGGCGTTACCACCTTTTTCTTTTCCACAACCTCATAATCCTTGATTATATTGAGCACTACATTGGGGGCTACTACTGACAGACGGGAGATTTCATCGTCGGTAAAAAACTTGTCGCTCACTTTGATTATTCCCTTTTCGCCAACCTTTGTCGACGAAAAATTGTAGCCTATGGTTACAGGATTCTCCAACTTCTGCAGCTCAAGCAAATTCACCACATCGAAAGTCTTGCCTGCGGGTATGTGGTCTATAACGGTGCCGTTTTCAATCGCGGCCACTAAGCGTTCTTTTTTTGACATAGAAAAAGTATCTAAAAAACTTATTTCATCATTCTCTTGTTCAGAGCAATTTCTTTCAATTCCCTTCCTCCTTTTGCCGTATGCTCTCTATCGGAGACTCTTTCTCAAAAGAAAGCATACAAAGGAGAATATCCTATAACTTCACGTCCTCCAATTTACAGCCCAGACAATAAGAAAAGATTGCCTCACGTGCAAAGAGTCCGTTCTTAGCCTGTTGGATATAGTATGCGTGAGGATTATCATCCACGTCGTAGGCAATTTCATTTACACGAGGGAGTGGATGAAGGATTTTCATATTCTCACGAACCTCGCCGAGCATATCGTTGCGGAGAATATACACATTCTTCACTCGTTCGTATTCCATCAGGTCAGAGAAACGTTCTTTCTGAACTCTCGTCATATAAATAATGTCAGCACCTGCTATCACTTTCGGCGAAAAATCTTCGTGTTCTATGAACCTGATGTTATGCTCACGACAGTAGATTTTATATTCCTCAGGCATTGCAAGTTCCTTTGGTGCGATGAAATGGAAAGTTGGGTTAAAGTGGCGCATAGCCATAATGAGAGAGTGAACGGTGCGTCCGTATTTAAGGTCGCCTACAAGATGGATGTCCAGATTTTCGAGCGTTCCCTGTGTTTGATAAATCGAATACAGGTCAAGAAGACACTGCGATGGGTGCTGGTGTGCGCCGTCGCCTGCATTGATGATCGGCACCGGTGCCACTTCTGAAGCATATTGGGCAGCTCCCTCTATATAGTGGCGCATCACAATCGCATCGGCATAGTTCCCCACCATAAGGATTGTATCCTTCAATGTTTCCCCTTTGCTGACGCTCGACGCCTTTGCATCGGTAAATCCGATTACTTTTGCACCCAATCTGTTGGCTGCTGTTTCAAAACTAAGGCGTGTTCTTGTGGAAGGCTCATAGAAAAGAGTGGCAATAATCTTGCCGTTGAGCAAATCCCTGTTCGGTTTTTTTTCAAATTCTTCAGCCATTCGGATAAGATACATCAGTTCTTCTTTATCCAAATTCTGAATATTCACGAAATCATGTTTTTCCATCTGTCGTGTATGTTGGGTCTGTTATCGAGTCCAAAGGTACGGATTTATTTTCATTCAGCAAGTTTACATACCTATAAAAATAAGCCACAACCGAATGTTTTTCACATTTTTTGCAGCCATTTTCAGTAGTATGACATTTGTTTTGAAAAGGATGGTTTACAAACGTGCGAAGATTGTCCGGCATTCTTCGCACGTTTGCATTGCATTCTTGCGAAGAATGGAAGGCAATCTTCGCAAGAATGAAAACGAATAAAAACACATCTGATTTTCAATCACTTATAAAGTTGAAAGAAAACAAACCTCCGCATCTTAATACCACTTTTTGTATTCAAGATAATGGTCGGCGAACGTGCGCGACACTCCCGACTCAACAGCCTTCAAACGTTTGGCTGGTACGCCTCCCCAAATCTCATTCGCAGGGATTTTAGTACCTTGCAGCACAACAGCTCCGGCTGCAATAACCGAGTTCTCGCCAACTTCGGCACCATCAAGCACCGTCGAGTTCATTCCAACGAGTGCCCCTCGTCGAATTGTTGCACCGTGGACCACGGCCGAATGCCCGACCGTTACACCATCTTCAAGAATCACTGGATTGCTGCGAGATTGATGGATGCACGCCAAATCCTGAATATTCACTTCCGAACCAATGCGAATTGCATTCACATCGGCTCTCAACACGGCTCCAAACCATACAGAGCAATCGTCGCCCATCGTGATTTCGCCTGCAAGCGTTACGTTTTCAGAGAAATAACATCCCTTTCCCCATTTGGGTTCTTTACCGTTTACGGATTTTATAAGTGCCATAATATTTTTAGAGTCAAAGTTTATTCATACTATTATATTAAGGTATTCAGTTGTCAGATGACTTACCGACAGAATGAATCGTCCAGTCTTTCCGGAAAAACCAACCATTCAGAATACGCTGACAAAATTCTGCATTTTTTCTGAATTGAGCAAACAAATCCAGATGTTTCGCAAACAGTCTTGAAATTATCACATTCAATACAGGATGATTCAGCGATATACGTACTTTAAAATTCCATCATACATTGTTGAAAATTGCTTTCACAACGTGCAAATTCTAATTTAGAATACAAAATATTTCGATAAAATATAATAATCTCATATTGAATGCGTTTACACAATAAACAACTCTCTTAATTTATAGACTAGCCTATGATAGAATTATTTACACAAGAAGAATTGACACCGTCAAAAAAGACTTTGGACTTCATACGCCAGTTTGCATACACCTGCCGTTCAATAAAAGTCAATGGTCGTGTTGAAACATACAGTCTTAATTAAATCTTATGAAAACATTAGTATCGCCTTCATTGCTCTCTGCCGATTTTCTGCATTTGGACAGAGATATTGAAATGATTAATAACAGTGATGCCGACTATATTCACATGGATGTTATGGATGGTGTCTTTGTTCCCAACATTTCTTTCGGCTTTCCAATCCTCGAGACTGTGGGAAAAGTCTGCAAGAAACCGATGGACGTTCATTTTATGATTGTTCATCCCGAGAACTATATTCAGCAAACAGCCGACACGGGTGCTGCGATTATGAGCGTTCACGTGGAAACCTGTCCACACCTTCATCGTACCGTTCAGCAAATTCACCAAGCAGGGATGAAAGCCGGCGTGGTATTGAATCCGTCCACACCTGTTTCGCAACTTGAGGACATTATCGAAGATGTAGACCTTGTGCTCCTTATGAGCGTAAACCCGGGTTTTGGAGGCCAGAAGTTCATCGAAGGAACTATCAACAAAGTCAAGCGACTTCGTGAACTGATTGCAAAGAGCGGCAGCAAGGCAATCATCGAGGTGGATGGCGGCGTACAGGCAGAAACAGCTCCACGACTTGTAGAGGCCGGAACAGATATGCTCGTAAGCGGCAGTTATGTGTTCAAGGCGGCAGACCCTATTGAAACTATTCATTCTCTCAAGATGTTATAAAAAGAGAGTAAATCAATGATAACAAGGAACGGGCAAACAAGCTGTTTTACACGCTTGTTTGCCCGTCCTTTTATTGATATATACCATTAAGATGGAGTATAAATCATCTGCCGACCCGTCCTAACATCTCCCAATCAACTGCCTATAACGCCAACTGCAGGCTGACATCGTGCTCACGCACCATTCTTCTCAGGTTCAGAATAGCATAGCGCATACGCCCAAGACTTGTATTAATGCTCACGCCCGTTGTTTCCGCAATTTCCTTGAACGACATTTCCTGATAGAAACGCATAAACACCACTTCACGCTGAGAGGCTGGAAGATGGTTCATCATCTTCTTAATGTCCTGTAAAGTCTGCGTATTCACAAACTCATTCTCAATATTTCCAATCTGCACATCAACTGAACCGATGTTTGAAAGGTCGTTTTCCCTCGGTGCCTCCACCAACTTGTCGGCCTTCTGCGCACGATACCAGTCCATAATAACATTATGGGCGATACGCATTGTCCACGCACTGAATTTGCCGCTTGGCGAATATTTACCTTCCTGAAGTTTGGTAATGACCTTCACGAAAGTTTCCTGAAATATATCATCAGCAGTATCGCGGTCACGAACCACAAAGAGTATATAGGCAAAAAGTTTAGACTGATTGCGAGACAACAATAAATCGAACGCCCTGTTGTCTCCATTAGTATAGGACAAGGCCAATTCTTCATCCGACATCTTATTCAGATTCTTCATTCCTTAAGATAGTTTTAAATTAAGTAATGTTGCTTCGATAGGCAGAATTTATTTAATTTTGAACCGATTTATTGTATTTTAGTTTGCAAATATAGAAAAATTTATCATTTCAGACAAACTTTTAACAATAAATCTGCGTCCTTTTCGTTGTTCAGTCCATCAACTCATAGCCCCAAATATCTTTTTTCATACCGGGAATACCTAAATATTTCTGTTTCTTGCCATAGAATCTTGCCCGCTTTCCATAGTTCTCCGGATGATCACAAAGGGCAAAAATCTCTTTCATATCCTTGTTCATCAGTTGAATGGAAATAACCTTGTCGATATTCGTCTCCCCTACTTCATCGGCTAAAAGGATTGCAGTATTGTAAGAAAAAGGTGGTTCCCACTCTGCATTCTTCTTATTTGCTTTGCAATCGCCGACTATAAAGCCTTCCACACAAACGTAGGAATCGCCGAAATCGCCCTGAATGAACTCTTCAACCGTCAGCACCTGACTGGGAACATCGTCTTCGTCGAAATCATATTCCCCTTCGCTGCCACTTACCGATGGCTTGTCTTTCTTCTCGAAATCCTCTATTTCTGTTTTGGTACAGCCCAAACACAGGCATACCAACAGAAAACACACTATTAGATTCAGTTTTTTCATTTGATTCAAGATTATCACTTGCAAAGATATAATAATATATTAGGTGTAGCAAGATAATTCCAATACTTTTTATGAGAAATAATAAAAGACTGTATTGAAAGAAAAAATAATTCAAAATACACACACTGGCAAACAAAAGAGGTTGGTGCAGGAAGCTACCAACCTCGATAAAGGATTTAGTAAATTTCTAAATCCACGAAAAACACGTAGCAAATATACGCTTTATATATCTTACTGCCAAACTTTTAACTAATAATAATTGTTTTTTAACATTGTAATCGCACACATTCATTAATTTGTGCGCTTCTCGCCTATGCTTCTATATTTTAATTGATATTTAACACAGAAAGAATTGGCTATATCATTATTATTCGGTACTTTTGCAAAAGTATTAACAAATTTATATTTTAAACTAAAATTTCTATTATGAACAAAATTTTACGTTATGCTTTCGTTGCTGCTATGACAGCAATCAGTTCTTTCACATTCGCACAAACAGAAGCCAAGTTCGACTTCGTTCCTGAAAACAGCTACGAGTTATTTGGATTGACAGGTCTGTCTTCACAAAGTAGTAATGCAGGCGACATTACAGAAACCAAGAGTGCTACCGTAGACGGTGTTACCATCACTGCAACTGTCAGTAATCAAAAGAATCCTAACCGTTTTTGGAAAGGTTCTTTCAGAATGTATGGTGGCACATTGTCTCTAAAAGCCACTGGCAAGAAGATTACCAGTATTCTTTATGCACTCTACTTCGACAAGTGGGGAGCTGGGAATAGCTTCGAGCCTGAAGGTACAGTAGAAGATATAGAAGAAAAAGAAGGAAAGAACACTTACAAGTTCAAGAAATGGACTGGCGAAGCAGAAGAAGTTGTTCTCAACGTAGTAAAGAACACACAGTTGCGCTCAATCACAGTTACTTACATTGACGCAACAGGCATCGAGACAGTTGAAACTATCAACTTGAACGAAAACGCTCCTATGTACAACCTCGCAGGTCAGCGTGTTGCTAAGAACTACAAGGGTGTTGTGATTCAGAACGGTAAGAAATTCATCAACAAGTAATTTACTTGCAAGAAAACAATAAAAAAGAGATTCCATAACGGAGTCTCTTTTTTTATTGACGCTGCCAAACTAATACCTATAAAAAACTATTAAAGTCTGATATTTCCAAAACACCTAAACATACCCCTCATATATTCGAAATATTTTCTTTATCGCCTCTTCTATTCATACTATATCGCCTAAGTTCTGCATAAAATTAGAACTAAAAGAAAATAAATAAACAAAAAAACACATAACTATCTGAAAAACAAATAATTACAAAAACCTTCCATTCTTCGCAAAAATGAAATGTAATCTTCGCAAAAATGCATCATAAACGTGCGAAGATTGCAAGCCATTCTTCGCACGTTTAGAAACCAAAGCTGCAATCTAAATTTTTCAGCATTGCAATATCCAACAATACGAGTTCTGCCATTTACCATTAAGAGCACAATATAACGAACTAATAATTACATTGACCTACAATCATAACATCGCAGTTTTATCTTTTGTTATTATCGCGATAAAACGAGGAAATCTGCTTGTTTCCCTGTCCTCCTATTTCTCTGTTTCATTCAAATTAAACACCTATATCAACAAACTGAAATGTTAAAAAAACTCAGAATGATATGTTTTTTCAAGCAAAAAATATGCAGAAAAGAAATAAATAGATTAAATTTGTGGCGTATTACTGCGAAAGTAAAAGAAGATGTAATATTATAATAGCAAAACCTAACAAACAGTCAAAAGGAAAATAAACGTAAAAACCTAATACTGTATAATATGAAGAAAACTGTACACCTATTAATTCTGATGGCATTAATGGCGATGCCGTCGTTTGCCGACAAGGTTTCAAAGTCTGAAGCCCAACGGATTGCAGAGAAGTTTATGGCGCAAAGCAATATGCGCAAGGGTAAGGCTCGCTTTGCTGCCACTCCCAAAACGCTCAAGCTCAGCAAAACCACCAATCAGGACTATGCCCCTTTCTATGTCTACAACGTTGAAAACAACGGTGGTTTCGTAATCGTATCCGGAGAAGATGCGCTCGGCAGCATTCTGGGATACAGCGACAGCGGTTCTTTCGAGATGGAAAATGCCCCCAGCAATATCGTAACGATGTTGCAGATGTTTGCGCGTGCTGCTGAGAATGCAGGCCGACAGGCAAACCAAGGTCCGAAGGAAGATGCCGTTCCATACAAAGGGAACGGTTGTCGTAGCTCCTCTTTTGGGCAACATCCAATGGGGACAGGATAAGCCTTTCAACGCAAAGATGCCGGAATATACGGCTGACGGCGTTACGAGGAACTATTATGTGGGTTGCGTGGCTACGGCTATGGCGCAGATAATGCGTTTCCACAAGTATCCACAACAGGGTATCGGCAGCGAAACCTATCAGACAAAATACGGAACGCCGGCAACAACTCACACGCTAACAGCCAACTACGGAGAAACAACATACAACTGGGGCAATATGCCCGAGTATTTGGAGGAAGACAATGCCGATGCAGCGCAGAACGAACAGGTGGCTACCCTGAGCTATCAGGCAGCAGTAGGCGTGCACATGTCTTTTGCTCCGGGTGGAAGTGGCTCTTATTCGCAGGGCGTAACTGGTGCTTTGGTCAATCATTTCGGCTACGACAAGGGCATTTCCTATAAGAAGCGCGAATATTTCAGCACCAAAGAGTGGATGGATATGATCAAGAAGGAACTCGATGCACACCGTCCTGTGTTTTACAGTGCTTCAAACGAAGATGGTCTGGGCGGTCACGCATACGTCTGCGACGGCTACGACGATCAGGACTATGTTCATATCAACTGGGGCTGGTACGGCAAGAGCAACGGCTATTTCTATGTGAATGCGCTCAATCCATACGATTTGGGAATCGGCGCAAACGGTGGTGGCTACAATCTCCAGCAGGAAATCATCATCGGCATTCAACCCCCTGTTGCCGACAGCAAGAAGCAGTGGGCCATCTATGGTGCTACTCGTCTGGCAGTTCAGGAAATAAATGGAGAAATTCTGGCTATGTCAATTGTTGAAAGCCACGATTGCGATAAGTTTGAAGGCAAGATTGCGGCAGTAATGGTAGATGAAAATGGCAATGTTGCACACGTTTTGAAAGATATGGATATCACTATCAAAGGTGTAAATCTCGACAGTAAGCCTCTTAGTTCTGGTACAACTGTAACATTCAGACAGGTTTCAATGTCTGTACCCTCTCTATCTAACGGAGAATATAAGATAATGTACGCAGTTCAGGCTAACGGAAGCAGCGACTGGACAATCGTCCGTATGCCTAACGGAAAACCAAACTACGGTGAAGCGACCGTGGAAAGTGGTATGATTATATCTGTAAAACAGCACGTTACCGAACCAAACGATATTCAGTTGCTCGAAAAGATTACTCCCGATGGTACGCTCTATGCGAAGGGAAGTGGCAATTTCAGAGTGAACGTCCGCAACAACACCAAGGATTTCTACCTCACACGCATTTGGCTGAAGTTCACATCGGTTACAGACCCTTCAAAGGTTTATTATCTCCACGAAGACAGCGTGAAGACAAACAACGTTTACGACGGTAGCGACAAGGTGCTGAACCTGCTCATCAATCTGCCAGAGGAAATGGAAGCAGGCGACTACAATGTGGTTGCGTTTGAAAAGGGATTCGAGCAATATCCTTTCAAGGAAGACCTCGTTGGTCCTACTGTTCTAAAGGTTCTCGACAAAGCCACAACTCCTATCATTCGTCAGATTGGCAACTTTGCGTGGTTGAGTGGTGGTGCAAACGAAAAAGAAATCCTTCAGGGCGACAAGATTGTGATGACACAACCATTGCGCAACTATGGTATAGCCGGTAAGGCAGCATTGCTTCTCAAGGCTGTGAGTATTGACGACCCAAACAAAGAAGTCAATTTCTTCCAAGTCAAGGAAATCAATTTCTTCCAAATTAAGGAACAGGTATTCGAGCAGCAGCAGCTCATAAACCCACAGTATATTACACGTGTAGACCTGAATCCCGGAAAGTATAATATTGTTCCTTATTATATTGTAGATGGTACGGAATATCCAATGGAAGGCGATGCAGAAAAATGCGTAATAGAAGTGAAGGAAAATGCTGAACTTCCGTTAAGCTGTATGGGACTTCTCACTCCTACAACCGAAATGGTTCAAGGCAAACGTTATACTGGCTTTAAGGTTTCCCTGAAGGCTAAGACGGCTACAAAAGGTACTGTGTATGTTCGTTTGCGCCCAGCTACCTATAAAGAAGGTGAACTCGCCACAATGAAAACAATCAATCTTGCTGCTAACGGCACGATGGATATAACTTTCAATTATACCCCTAAGACTTCATTGCTTAGTGGCAAGTATCTCCTCTATGTGGAATATCGTCCTAACGGCGTTGCTATCGGTAAGGAAATCACAGTTATGGGTGAGAATACAAGAGAAATCTATCTCGGTATTACACAAGGCATTGAAGATGTGAATAATAATGAGGAAGTTGCTGCCGACTTCTCTGTGAACGGCAAACAGATTAGCTTTACGAACGTTCAGAATGTTCGTAAGGTGGAAATTTACAGCCTTACAGGTTCGCAGGTTTATACAACGTCTGCCGTTCCTTCTACGCTCAGTTTGCCGGTAGCAGATGGCGTTTACGCTGTTCGCATAGTTACAAACGGAAGGACTATAACACGAAAGATAGTTTTAAGATAAGATAATGATTTAAGTGTATTAATGAAGGAGTTGGGTCGTGAGATTCGGCTCCTTTTTATTTCAGGGAACAAGGAAAAAAGGAATAAGAAGACGAGAGGAAACAGAACAAATGAACAAAGAATATCGCCTCGACAATATAATCGGATAACGGAAAAATACTTCTGCTTGCAGCTCAATTCCCAACTATGCAACCAAGTTGCAAAACATTAGTTGTATCTTTGCAGTTGTAAAGACAATATTCAAACTTAAAAACTAAAAAATTGTTGCATTATGGTACACGAACATAACTGTTGCTCACACGAACACCATCACAGTAATTGCTGCAAGCACGATGAACATAATCATCACGAACACGTCCATCACAGAGAATGCAGCTGTGGATGTGGACATCATCACCATCATCACGGCGAAATGAAAGGGCAGGTAGCCATCATTATCACTACAATTGCCCTGCTGATAGCAGCACATTTCATTGAAAAGAACTACACGATAACGCGTCTTGAATTGCTTTTCGTCTATCTTGTTCCCTATTTTCTCGTAGGATGGCGCACATTGAAAGAGGCTGTCGAGGGCATTTTGAGCGGCAATTTCTTCAATGAGCATTTCCTGATGTCAGTTGCAACCATCGGAGCATTGGTCATTGGTTTCCTTCCCGGTGCCGAAACACAATATCCTGAAGCCGTTTTCGTGATGCTTTTCTTCACAATCGGTGAAATGTTCGAGGGCTATGCTGAGGGGAAAAGCCGCGAAAGCATTTCGCACCTGATGGATATTCGTCCTGACACGGCGAATGTTGAACGCAACGGAGAACTGAAGACAGTCAGTCCAGAGGAAGTTTCGGTAGGCGAAACGATTGTTGTCCGTCCCGGAGAAAAGGTTGCACTCGACGGAATCATTATTGAAGGCACATCGTCGCTCAATACAACGGCTCTGACTGGAGAGAGTGTACCACGAGATTTGACCGTCAATGATGAGGTTATATCGGGTTGTATCAATCTGACGGGCGTTATCAAAGTGAGAACCACCAAGAGTTTTGGCGAAAGTACGGTGTCGAAAATCATCAAGTTAGTGGAAAGTGCTGACGAAAACAAGTCGAAAAGCGAAACTTTCATTGCAAAGTTTGCACGCATCTATACGCCGATTGTTGTGTTTTCTGCCATTGCCTTGGCGTTTCTTCCACCATTATTTCAGACTGGAGAATACGTAAGCAATCTTTCAACGTGGGTTTATCGTGCGCTGTTGTTCCTCATCGTGTCGTGTCCTTGCGCCCTTGTTATCTCCGTTCCTCTCACGTTCTTCGGTGGAATCGGTGGTGCTTCCCGCAAAGGAATCCTTGTGAAGGGCAGCAATTTTATGGAAACTTTAGCAAAAGTGAAGACCGTTGTGCTCGACAAGACTGGCACTCTGACGCACGGACAGTTTGAAGTTACTGCCATTCATCCCGAGATGGAAGATGAAAAAGAGCTGTTGCATCTGGCAGCTCACGTAGAACATTTTACAACTCATCCTATCGGAGCTGCACTCAGAAACGCCTTCCCTAACGAGGCTACCGACGACTGTCAGACAACCGACGTGGAAGAGATTGCAGGAGAAGGCATTAAGGCTAATGTGAATGGAAAGATAGTCTGCGTGGGAAACACGAAAATGATGGACAGAATCGGTGCAAAATGGCATACTTGCAGCCACGATGTGGGTACGATTATCCACGTTGCCATCAACAGCGAGTACGCCGGACATATCGTTATCAACGATAAAGTGAAGAGCGAGAGCGCAGAAGCGATTGCGAATCTAAAGAAATTGGGTGTGGCAAATACGGTAATGCTTACCGGAGACAGAAAGGAAGTTGCAGAAGAGGTGGGCAAACGCATTGGAGTAGACCAGATAAAATCAGAACTTCTTCCCACGGATAAGGTTTCCAACGTAGAAGATCTCTTGCAGCAATGCAGCGAAAACGAGACTTTGGCATTTGTTGGAGATGGCATCAACGATGCTCCGGTTCTTGCACGTGCCGATGTTGGCATTGCAATGGGAGGTCTTGGCAGCGATGCAGCCATTGAAGCGGCAGACGTTGTGCTGATGGACGACAATCCGAATAAGATTGCCACGGCGATTTCCATAGCCCGCCGTACTCTGAACATCGCACGGCAGAATGTGGTCTTTGCAATCGGAGTGAAAATTGCAGTTCTTCTTCTGGCAACATTCGGGCTTGGAAATATGGCAATGGCAGTATTTGCCGACGTAGGCGTTACAGTAATTGCAGTATTCAATGCTATGCGTGCATTGAAATCATAATAAAAATGGCAGGCATCTATCTGATGCCTGTCATCTACCTATTAACTATTAAAAAACAAAAAGAGCGGACTCATTGAGAACCGCCCTAATGAAAGGAGGAGTGGTACCACCAGGAATCGAACCGGGGACACAAGGATTTTCAGTCCTTTGCTCTACCAACTGAGCTATGGCACCATTCTGCATTTCTTGTTTGATCAGTAGTCATTTCTGAATTGCGAGTGCAAAGATAGGCATTTATTTTTATTCCTACAAATTTTGTGTGAATATTTTCAAACATTAACGTTTATTTATAATTTTATTTTTGATGAATTCCTTTCTAAGTGCCTGAAAAAATAAAGGGTAAAAGAAAAATACTTTACTGTATAATCTTTTACCCTTTACCTCATATCATTCTTCTTCCATCCAACCTTGCGCTTTCAGTTTGAATTCGTTTCCATCACGCGTTATTATGTATTCTCCCAATTTCTCTTCTGTGATGTAACCTATCTGGCGAATATTTTCTACATTTTCAATCTTTGCGTGGTCGCCGATTGGAATTGTAAAGAGCAGTTCGTAGTCCTCGCCACCGTTCAGTGCAGCCGTCGTAAGGTTCATATTAAATTCTTCACACGTTGATGCCGTTTGGTAATCGATGGGAATCTTGTCTTCATAGATTCTGCATCCCACATTGCTTTGCTTGCAAATATGCTTCAAATCACTTGCCAATCCATCGGAAATATCTATCATTGCCGTCGGTTTAATGCCTGCTTCACGCAATTTTTCGAGAATTTTGCCCGGTGCTTCAGGTTTCAGCTGTCTGTCAATAAGGTATTCTTTGCCTATGAAGTCGGGGGTAAAGTTTGCTATCGTGTCCCTTTCAACATTCAATGCCTCCAGTTGCGCTTTGTTATTACTTTCCTGAGCAGCCTTCAGTTTCTTGTTGAACTCTTCAACCTGCTGATAATACACAATTTTCTCACGTTCAAGAATCTGAAGTCCCATATAGGCCGCACCTAAATCGCCCGATACGCAGATGATGTCGGTAGGTTTTGCACCATTTCTGTAAACCACATCTTCCTTTTGAGCTTCGCCGATACAAGTAATGTTAATCGCAAGTCCAGTGTATGATGAAGTGGTGTCTCCACCCACAATATCCACTCCCCACTTTGCACAGGCAGTTTTCAGACCAGTATAGAATAGGTCAAGGTCGCTCACTTTGATACGCTTTCCCAATGCAATGGAAACTATAAGCTGCTTCGGTTGTCCATTCATTGCAAAGATATTGCTCATAGAAACCATAGCACACTTGTATGCCAAGTGCTCCATATCTATATAGGTAAGGTCGAATTGTATTCCTTCCATAAAGAGATGTGAGGAAACGAGAACTTCCTTGCCATCATAATGAAGCACGGAAGCATCGTCGCCGATTCCCTTTACAGTAGAATGGTTTGCCGGAATAATATCTTTTGTAAGGCGATCGATAAGTCCAAATTCGCCCAGTTCTTTTATTTCCATTTTATTTAGAATGTGTTGTGGAAGTTATCCGAATGTGCTATAAAACTTATCAGCACTATTATAGCACCCTATCAGAAAAAATAAAAGGAAGCTAAACACCTTCAGGCTGAAGTCAATGAACAATACTTGAGTTTCATTTACAGATATTGTCCATCAACTTCTACGCAAGAAGTGAATTTAACTTCCCCAAAAGCGTTTAAGCTCTCTTTATCATTTCACGCATAATCTCCGTCATCAAAGGCTGTGCTCTGTTGGCAGCTTCCTGTACTTCCTCGTGGCTCACTTCCACAGGAACGTCAAATCCACCGAGGTCTGTGATGACACTTACACCAAACACCTTAATACCAGAGTGGCGCGCAACGATAACTTCAGGTACGGTACTCATACCAACAGCATCACCGCCCAACAAACGATACATACGATACTCAGCAGGGGTCTCAAACGTAGGACCTTGAACGCCTACATACACGCCGTGCATCACGCGAATACCTTTTTCTTCGGCAATGCCGTCAGCTATTTCGATGAGCTTATGGTCGTAAGGCTCGTGCATATCCGGGAATCTTGGGCCTGTTGGGAAATTAGGACCGTGCAATGGATGTTCGGGGAAGAAATTGATATGGTCGTTGATAATCATCAGATCGCCTATCTTAAATTCCGGATTCATACCTCCTGAAGCATTTGAGACGAAGAGCGTTTCGATGCCCAATTCGTGCATAACGCGGATAGGGAACGTAACCTCCTTCATAGAATAGCCTTCATAATAATGAAAGCGACCCTTCATTGCAACGATATCCTTGCCACCCAGCTTACCGAAGATAAGACAACCGGCGTGTCCTTCTACGGTAGACACAGGAAAATTAGGAATATCCTTATATGATAATTCGTAACTGTCAGTTATTTCGGAAGCTAATTGTCCGAGGCCTGTTCCCAGAATTATTGCCGTCTTTGGGCTTGTTGTCATTCTTTGCTTTAGCCAAGATGCTGTTTCTTGAATTTTTTCGTACATAGGATAATATTTTTTCATTAAACTTCTCTCCCTTATCAAGCATAAACTTGACTTTTATAGGAAGCGCATAAATATTTTTTCTAACATTTTCGTCCAATCCCTCCAAGCCTATAAGGCGGGCACGGTCTTTCTCCGTCGTAATGATAATCTTCGGTTCTGCCATTTGGGCAAAGGTGGAATTGATTAACGCCACATCGTTCTTCTTGAAAGAATGATGATCGGGGAATGCCAATATCTCCGGAGTTCTGTCGCCTGTATAAGGTTGTAGGTCTACTTCCAGTTGTTTTGGCAATGCAATACCCGTAAGAAGCAGTATATTTCTGTGCCTAATATCGTTTAGTACTATCTTTTCTTCCATTGCCTCTCCGTCGAATACAGGAATAAGGTCGCAGTATTCCAACGTAGTGAAGAACAGTTCCTGAAACGGAAACAGGTTCATCGACTTACTCAGCACCCGATATTCAATGGGAGTCAGCTCTTTCGGGCACTTCGTTACGATAACGATGTCTGCACGATTCTTGCCCGAGAGAGGTTCCCGCAACCGCCCTGCCGGCAATAGCTTGTCGTAGATAATCAACCGATGATAGTCCACAAGCAATATATTAATACCCGGCTTCACGTATCTGTGCTGAAAAGCATCGTCAAGCAGCACCACATCGGTATTCTTTGTTTCCTCATCCTGCGTCAGACGGTCGATACCTTCACACCGATTCTTATCCACGGCAACGTGTATATTGGGGAATTTATGCTTCATCTGAAATGGTTCATCGCCAATTTCCCGCATCGGAGTATCTTTTTCAGCCAGAACGTATCCCCTACTCTTACGCTTATAGCCACGTGAAAGCACGGCAACCTGCGTACAGTCCTTGAGCAGATTGATGAGATATTCCACGTGAGGAGTCTTTCCTGAACCACCCACGGTAATGTTTCCTACAGAAATAACAGGCACATCAAAGCTACGGCTTTTCAGAACTCCAAGCTCGAAAAGCTCATTTCGCACCCCTACTCCCAAGCCGTATAGCCAGCTTAGGGGTAAAAGTGATTTATTTATTTTGATGAAATCGCCTTCCATTATATTGTTTAAAGTGCCGAACAGCCTTATTTTCCATTCGGACACCGTTATGTTACTTAATTGATATTGGGATAGAACATCATTCTTGCCTGAATAGCGGACTGCTGATTGAGCGTTTTCAGGAGCGAGAACGGTTCATAATAAAGTCCCAAACCTGCACGAAGCTGCTCGTCCAGATAATTATAGTTCTTCACTTCAGCAAACAACTGCTCTTTCCAATCAGCCGGAGCTGGATACGTTGCCTTGTGATATGATTCCAGTTTTGCAAGTTTGGCAGCCTTGTCAATAGCTTTATCCAATCCTCCCAACTCATCAACGAGCTTTATCTTCAAGGCATCTTCGCCCGTATATACGTGTCCCTGTGCCAAGGCTTCAACCTGCTCGTTGGTCATTTTTCTGCCTTCTGCCACTCGACTCTTGAAGAGTGCATAGCCACGGGCGATATAACGTTCGAGATAACCCATTTCTTCAGCATTGAACGGACGCGTTATCGCACCGAAACTTGCATTCTTATTTGTCTTCACCTCATCAAACTTCACGCCAAGTTTCTCAGAGAACAAGCCACTCATATCGGGGAACATACCGAAGATACCGATCGATCCCGTAAGCGTTGTAGGCTCTGCAACTATCCAACTTGCCGGAGCAGCAATGTAATAGCCACCCGACGCAGCATATCCGCCCATACTGACCACCACAGGCTTCACTTTCTTGAGTTCCATCACCTGATGCCAAATCTGTTCTGAAGCATAAGCCGAACCACCACCGGAGTTGATGCGCAACACAACTGCCTTTACATCTTCATCGTTCATCAGTTCCTCAAGATCCTTGCACACCGTCTGTGCGTCTATCACGTGTCCCTGTGAGAACATTCCACCTGCCACGCCATCCACGATACCGCCGTAAGCATAGTAAACTGCCACTTCTTCGCCTTCCTCCTCAGCCTCAATCGTGCTCATATCGGCGAGCGAAACCTGATTGATATGCTTTGAATCTTCCAACTGAAGCAATTTCTTGATTTCCTTCTTTACCTGATCGGTGTAGATAAGTCCATCAACCAGTTTCATTTTCTTGTATTCTTCCGGCGCAGACAGCGTTATAAGACTGTCGGCATACTGATTGAGCGCAGCAACGGAAACCTTTCTGTTCTCGCTCACGCCCTTCGTGATGTTCTTCCAAATGCCAGTCAGGTATGCAGTAGTCTGTGCGCGGTCGGCATCGCTCATCTTGTCGCCCGTGAACTGCTCGGTGGCACTCTTGTAAGTACCCACCTTTGCCACCTGCACCTTCACACCGAACTTTTCCAAAACATCTTTCAGGAAAACCGGCTGTGCTGCCAGACCGTGCCAGTCAATCTGTCCTTGTGGATTCAGATACACCTTGTTGGCAATCGATGCAAGATAATAAGCATTTTGAGTATAGATGTCTCCATAAGCCACAATCCATTTGCCGCTCTTCTTGAAATCTGCCAACGCATCGTAGGCTGCCTGCAACGAGGCGTGGGAATCGGGCGCAAACGCACCGGCTTCAAGATAAATACCCTTTATTTTATCGTTGTTCTTTGCTTTCCTTACGCCATCCACAAACTCGTCCAACCCGATACCGCCTGCCACCTGACCGGTAAGCTCTGCCATAAAGTTGCTTTCCGCCCTTTCGGTCATCGGGCCTGAAAGATTGATTACAAGCACGGAATTGTCTTTAATGTCTGCCGATGGATTGCCGGAAGCCAACATTCCGAAGACAGCTATGAGACCGAAGACGAACATTATTACTCCAAAGAGAAATATTCCGACAATGGTAGCAAACACGTGTTTTAAAAAATCTTTCATAAAGGTTGTAATTAGTGTTTATTAATATGATGTAAGCGTCTGGTCAAGTAAAGCCATTAGTATTGAATTTACCTTACAAACCTTATTATATGCAAAGATAAATATAAATGGGGAGAATCCCAAATTTTTAATAAAATCTTTATACATTTGCATCCGAAGGAGGGTGTTTCCCTACCCTTTTCCTGAAAAAAGAACAGAAAAATCTTCATTATGAAAACAATACTTGCGATAGACAGTTTCAAAGGATGCCTCACTTCGATGCAGGCAGAGCTTGCTGCCGAACAGGGAATCATATCAGCATATCCCGATACAGAAGTAGTGAAAATACCCGTAACGGATGGTGGCGACGGAATGCTCGACGTGTTCTGCTCGCTTTTCGACTGCGAGAGAATCACTGTCCCCTGCCACGATGCACTGATGAGACGCATTGATGCAAGTTTTGCCGTAAGGAAAGACGGCCTCTGCATTCTTGAAACGGCGCAGGCCTGCGGCATCCATCTGCTGCAAACCGACGAGCTGAACCCATTGCGCGCCACAACCTATGGCGTAGGCGAGCTGATGATAGCAGCGATAAAGCACGGATGCAAGGATTTTCTCGTGGGCTTGGGAGGCTCTGCAACGAGCGACTGCGGCCTTGGAATGCTGAAAGCTTTCAGGAAAGAGTATGGCGAGGACTGGATTCAGCATCCGGCATTGAACATCAACGTTACGTTGGCATCGGACGTGAAGAATCCTCTCTACGGAACAAACGGAGCAGCAGCCGTCTTTGGCCCGCAGAAAGGAGCCTGCGCAACCGATATAGCCTGTCTGGACAGGCGTGCAATGACCTTTGCCAGAATGTCGGCAGCCAAGATGGGATTCGACCAATCCGGCACGGAAGGCGCAGGGGCTGCCGGTGGTTTGGGCTATGCGTTCTTGCAGTTCCTCAATGCAAGGATGGAATCGGGAGCCGATATTCTGTTGCGCGAAGCTCGGTTCAGGCAACTGCTGCACGATGCTGATTGCGTAATTACCGGCGAGGGAAGTGCCGACAAGCAAACCCTGATGGGCAAGATTCCCCAAAAAGTGTTGGAGACAGCGCATCAGGAGAGGGTTCCCGTTCATTTGATTGCGGGGAAAATATCCGAAGCCGACGCACTTTTAAATGCCGGATTTGCATCGACAACGTGCATCAATGCACCCGACTTACCATTGGAAGAAGCCCTGAACGCCGATGTTGCAGCAAAAAACATAGCCTCAACCGTGCAGAAAATCATTGCCGATTGCCAATAGACTGCTTTCCTTGTCAGAAAACCTTATTGGGACAAAAAGAAACAGACGGAAACAAGGCAGCAGTAATCCTGTCAAGAGGAATCCATATAATATAATGTGTAAAAATGCAGATAGCCTTTTTCGGGCAACAAGCCCTACTAAAGACTATCTGCTAAACCTGTATTCAGCGTTCGGGCCTAAAGAGAGGACTAAACCCAAATCGGTCATTAGAAAAATCCGCTTTCTTTTTGCAACGGAACCAGTAACATATGCACGCCATAGTTAGTATCGACACTGTGTTTTATACGATTCTGTTGGAATCCTATGACATTTTGCTATCATAAATCTCTAATGACCGATTTGGGTTTAAGCCTTTCCCTCCTTCTTATAAACAGAGGACTAAAGGGCAAGACGCAACCCAATGTTGCTGTTACGGTAAGAGGGCGTGAAGTCATTACGGTACGAAACACGGCAATTGACTGCACGGTAGTTCCAGCTCCCACCACGACACGCGCGGGAAGAACCCCCTGCAGGTCCCACAGGATTGGTCTGTGCTTCGGCAGTATAGTCGCCATACCAGTCCTGACACCATTCAAGCACGTTGCCACTCATATCGTAAAGCCCAAGCTCATTCGGAGCAAGCTGCCCCACCTCGTGCGCCTTAGATTCAGAATTCTGATAATACCACGCCACCTTGTCTATCTTCACGCTGCCCGCATACTTGTTGTGATAGGTCTTTCGCCCACCACGTGCGGCATATTCCCACTCGGCTTCGGTGGGCATACGGAACTTCATACCGGTCTTGGCATTCAGCGTCTTGATGAAAGCCTGACAGTCTTCCCACGAAACATACTCCAATGGCAGCTTCGCTCCCTTGAAATAGCTCGGGTTCTCGCCCATCACTTCTTCCCACAATTCCTGCGTTACCTCGTATTTGCAGAGATAGAAAGAGGAGAGCGTAACGGAATGCACCGGCTTTTCACTAGGATAAGCCTCTATCTCCTGTTCGGATGTTGCGCCCATATCGAACGTACCCCCTGCAACATACACCATATCGGCGATGAGTTGGTCGAAGATGGCATTGCCGGTGTGTCCCTGCAATGGATTGTCCTCGTCGTCGGATGCCGACACCTTTACCGTCAGCGCAGCCTTTTCGCGGCTCTTGGTGTCGGTTACGGTAATGGTGGCATTGCCTGCCTTCAGTGCCTTCACGTGCAGACTATGCCCCGACAGGGCGGCCGTTGCCACTACCCTATTGCTGCTTTCCACGGCATAGGCACCACTTCCTCCTACCACTTCCACCACAGCTTCCTCCGTGGGTTTCAGCTCCACGGAACTCTGCGAGAGCGAGAGTTTCTCCTCGTTGATTTCTTCCTTTCCGAAAGCAAGCTGTTTGCCGTTCCACGTGGCGTAGAGATGATAGGCCTTCCCACTCTCTATCGCAACGTTTGAACTCTTGGTATTCGCACTCTCCACAGCCTTTCCGTCAATCGTGGCAAGGAGTGTAGCTCCCTCGATTTTCCTACCCGTAGGAACATACCACGATACAATGGAGGCAGAGCCTCCGGCAGGGACGCTTACAGCCGTGCTTGCGGTCGTTTGTGGATGAGAAACGTCTATCTCTACCCCATCCATAAGTTTTACAGTTGATGATGCAGACGTCCAACCTGATGCAGTACGATACCCACGAAGAGCTGCTGAAATAGTCTTTTGGCTCTTATTGATAAAGTGTGTCAGTTCGTAAGCACCCAAATGCTTGAACTTCACGTTTAAACTCTTTGGACCGCCTGAAGCCGTGAACCACACAGGAGCCTGCAAGGCATCCAGTTTTTTCCGCACAAGGCTGCCGGCAAGGATTATTTTGTCCTTCTCCAACTTAGCTTTGCACCCACAGAAGCCATAGAGTGTATAGGGTTTCTCTGTATCTATCTCCTTTGGCAATGTCAACTTCAAGACACACCTCTTTCCATCATTAGAAACAGACGAAACCGGAGAATCCTCCAAAACATATATTTTCTTATTCTGTTTTATGAAGAGCTGCACAATGTCATCTTTGTGCCACTTGGAAACAAGGGACATTGTTCCCTGTTTCTCTGCCAACGAAACGCGTGTAGTCCTCATATCGGAATCATCTTCCGGCATATAGGCAGACAGAAATACTTGCGTGCTTTCCACTTTTGTTTCTTCATCGGTTGCACAGCCAATCAGAAGAAAAACAAATATTGACAATAAAAAATTTATATTTTTCATTTTATTCATAAGTCTATCATTTATAATTCACTACCCGGAACATCGTCAATACTCCCCTCTATACCCGAATCGACATAATTAATATAAAAATACATTCTTTCATCGGGATATAGATATGTAGCAGCCAAAGGCAAGATGGCATCTCCTCCGAGCTTGACAGCGTCTACATAAAACATATATTTTCCCAAAATCTTATCTATTTCTTTACCAGACATTGCAATAGCAACATCTTTTATTTCCTTATATCCTTTCTTCTTTAAATACTTCCAAAATTCCCCTGATACAAATCCGAGCACTTTAACGACACGCTTCTTGCCTGATATAGTCGAGTCTGCTATAATATTCCGGACTTCATTGAGTTTCATAGGGTCGGTCGCAAACTTATAAGAAAAATCAAAGACAATCTTCTTTTTTATTTTATCACTCTTTCCTATAAGGCTCAATACTGGGTCAGCGACAACCATTACCGTATTAAATATCTTCAGCCATTCTCTTTCTTGAGAAGTTATTACTAAGATAACGTCATCCTCGTCTTTCAGGCTTATTTTAATATCTGAAAGTTTTGTCGCATCCCAAGTAAAATCATCTATCGTAAAATCTTTCTCACTTATCAGTTTCCACATATCAGTGAGACTGGCCTTTGCTCCACTCAAGGAAGTACTCTTTTTCATAAAATGACTGACATTCACTGGCTCAATGAGGTATCTGGATTCGTTCCATATACTGTTATCATAGGGATATATCATATTCTGCTTTTTATCATAAATTGCGTGTACGAATGCGTGATAGGTGAATCGCCAGCTATAAGCCTTGAAGACACAGTTCCAAGTTTTATTCTTATCATCCCATTTACGCTCTGTCAGGTCAAGGCGTATTCCTCTGTATTTAGAGCTGCCTAATTTAGGTTCTTTAAATTGTGAAACAGCACGTCTGGCGCGTACAGATTCCATCTTATCATAAATATCCTTCAGACCTGAAAGTTCAAGGATTCGGTTTTTAGCAGAAAGGAATTCTTCCTTTATCTCGGCAAAATCCGTATATCCTTTATCAATAACCGACTTTTCTATGGCCTTTGCTAAAAATTGAGTTTCAGGAACATTCCCAATTAAATTCTTCAGTTTGATAAAATCAGCATCAGGAGTTTCAACAAAGGCATTTGGCAATACCGGCAACAAGAGTGCTATTGCAGTTTCCTCTGCATTGATTTTTACAGGTTCGGTATTTTTACCATCATCTATGGAAGCGTAGCAAAGATATAACAGGCTATCATTCTTCCCAAATACTACATAGGAATTAGCTGCCGTATTAAATCCATTGTCGCTTCCCACACTGATACTGGTACCGTCGGCTATCAGGTCAATATCGGTCGGCTTTATTCCAGAAGCATCCGGAATCTCAATGAAACTTCTTCGAGGTTCAGGCTCTGGTGTTGGAGTTTGGGAAACTCCCTCTTCCTTGCTGCAACCAACCAAAAAAGCAGTAATCACTCCCAACAGCACGAAGGCAGAGAGCCTCCTGTACTGTTTCATCTTGCTAAATTTTCTTTTTCTCATAAAACAGGTAAATTAAATAAATCAACAAAAAAGGTATGGAACAGACCGGGCTGCCTACTTCAGGGTAAGCGTATAGCTTCCTCCATCCTTGTAATCAACCTTATAGGCAGTGCCCTTCACATAGACCTTGGTCAGCTTGCAGCCCTTTATCCAGTAGAGAATGGCCACACCGTCCCTGTCGGTCTCGAACGTGCGCCCACCACAGCAGAATGCACCACCCGACACGTCGGTGGAAACCTTTACATACGCCGCACGGTCGCCATTGCTCTTATAGACCGTTACCTTGCAAGTCTGGTCGTTGTCCGAAACCTTGTTGGCACTTGTAAATGCGGTTGTAACCACAAATACCATCATAAACAGGGCAAATACGCCCGACATTTTCATCAATCTTTTCATTGTCTTTGCTGTTTAAAATTAAATAAATAGGATTTAATAATAATGTTCAATTTGCTCTATGGTAAGATTTTCGTTGCAAATATAAACAATAATGTTAAAATTACCCCCCCCGAATGTTAAATTACGTTATTAAGAACGTTTTTATGCTGTCTGACTGTCCGAAAAGGGATTCCGTATGCCTGTGATTTAGTAGGAAACAAGGCATATCAAGGCATCATCGGAAGCAATGGAAAAGTGCTGTTCACAAACACCATAGGAGCACGAAAGGAGTTCGATTTTGCTCAATTCTCAGAGGTATCGTAAGTAGCGCAGACCGAATATACAATCGTTTTGCATCAGATATCTGTGCCATCCTTGAAGGCTTTGCCTTCTCTGTGTTCGGGAAAATAGGCGTAAATCTGTGCATCTGAGAAATCTGTGAGAGAGATACTTGTCATTTTATTCCGAACTCAGGTAAGTAGCTGATAATCAAACGCATTTTTCTTCATTTTCATTTTTGCGAAGAATGCACGGCAATCTTCGCAAAAACGCAATGCAATCTTGCGAAGAATGAAACGCATTCTTCGCAAGAATGGAAAGGAGGGAGGAAGGGATGGGAAATGGGGAATGGGAAAAGGGAAATGGGGAATGGGAAAAGGGAAATGGGAAATGGGGAATGGGAAATGGGAAATGGGGAATGGGAAAAGGGAAAAGGGAAAAGGGAAAAGAGAAAAGAGAAATGGGGAATGGGAAGAAGGGGACGATAAGGAAGTTTCCTTTATAGGTGTTCCTTATTATATTATATTATATTGCATTACCTGAGTTCGGGATAAAACGGCAAGACGCTCTCGCAGATTTCGCAGATTCACAGATTCACAGATTTACGCCTACTTTCTCGAACACAGAGAAAATAAACGTCTGTGATGCTGTGGCATCCGTGAGAGATAAAACTATTAATGATCCCGAGCAGCAAAGGGAAGAAAGAGAGGAAACAGGAAGGGTAAATCTGTCATTTGTTGTGCCAATCGTGTCAGTATGTGATTTTTGGCACGGTTTTCGTATAATGAGTGTCGGATGCCTGCAAGGGCATTTTACGAACCGATAAGTTTAAAATTATAAAATACATACGATTATGACAATTAAACCATTAGCAGACAGAGTGCTCGTTCTCCCGATTGAGGCAGAACAGAAAGTAGGTGGAATCATTATTCCAGACACGGCAAAGGAAAAGCCACAGCGTGGCAAGGTTATCGCAGTAGGCAACGGCACAAAGGATGAGGAAATGATTCTCAAACCGGGCGACGAGGTGTTCTACGGTAAGTATGCCGGCACTGAAATCGAAAACGAAGGAACAAAGTATCTGATGATGCGTCAGAGCGACGTGTTGGCAGTAGTGGAGGAAGGAAGGAGTTAGTTCTGGGGAGTTAAGGAGTTAAAGGGAGTTAGAAGGAGTTAAAGACATCACTGATGAGAAGGAGGGAAAGGAGAAAGAAGTCAAAGGAAGTTAGAGGGAGTTAAGGACATTACCATCGTGTGGTGAGAGGCTCAGAATTAACTCCTTATATTATTAAGGAAAGGGTAAGGAAAGGGAATAAAAGTTCAAAGATATAGGAATTCAAAATCTACGACATACAGAACTATTGTCTTTAACTCCCTTTGACTCCTTTAACTCCTTTAACTTCAAAAAAAACTCCCTTAACTCCCCAAAATAACATTTAAACAAATAAACATCAAAATACAATGGCTAAAGATATTAAATTCAACAAAGATGCACGTGAGTTGCTCAAGAGTGGTGTAGACCAGTTAGCAAACGCAGTAAAGGTAACACTCGGCCCTAAGGGTCGCAATGTAGTAATCGGCAAGAAGTTCGGTGCGCCACAAATTACCAAGGACGGCGTGAGCGTTGCCAAGGAAATTGAACTGGAAGACAATTTCGAGAACGCAGGAGCACAGCTCGTGAAGAGCGTGGCAAGCAAGACCGGCGACGATGCCGGCGACGGTACAACAACGGCTACCATACTTACGCAGGCTATCGTGAACGAAGGCTTGAAGAATGTTGCTGCCGGTGCCAACCCTATGGACCTGAAGCGCGGTATTGACAAGGCGGTAAACAAGGTTGTTGAATACATCAAGAGCAGTGCCGAACTCGTTGGCGACAACTACGACAAGATAGAGCAGGTGGCTACCGTGAGTGCCAACAACGACCCGGAAATCGGAAAGCTCCTTGCCGACGCTATGCGCAAGGTTTCAAAGGACGGCGTTATCACTATCGAGGAAAGCAAGACTCGCGACACTACCATCGAGGTTGTGGAGGGTATGCAGTTCGACCGTGGCTACCTTTCAGGCTATTTCGTAACAGATACCGACAAGATGGAGGCATTGATGGAGAATCCTTATATTCTCATCTACGACAAGAAGATTTCAAACGTAAAGGACTTCCTGCCTATCCTTCAGCCTGCTGCCGAGAGTGGCCGTCCGTTGCTCGTTATTGCAGAAGACGTTGATTCAGAGGCATTGACAACATTGGTGGTAAACCGTCTGCGCGCAGGCTTGAAGATTTGCGCCGTGAAGGCTCCGGGCTTCGGTGACCGTCGCAAGGCTATGCTTGAAGACATTGCCGTGCTCACAGGTGGCGTTGTCATCAGCGAAGAGAAGGGACTGACTTTGGAGCAGGCTACACTCGAAATGTTGGGTACAGCCAAGAAAGTTACCGTTTCAAAGGATTTCACAACCATCGTCGATGGTGCAGGCTCAAAGGAAAACATTGCAGAGCGTGTAAATCAGATTAAGAGCGAGATCGCCAACACAAAGAGCACATACGACAAAGAAAAACTTCAGGAGCGTCTGGCTAAGCTCGCAGGTGGCGTTGCCGTGCTCTACGTAGGTGCCAACTCTGAAGTGGAAATGAAGGAGAAGAAAGACCGTGTGGACGACGCATTGTGTGCAACACGTGCGGCAACGGAAGAAGGCGTTGTTGTGGGTGGTGGCACTACTTACATCCGTGCTCAGGAGTCTCTCGTAGACCTCAAGGGCGAGAACAACGACGAGCAGACTGGTATCAACATCGTTTGCCGTGCCATCGAAGAGCCATTGCGCCAGATTATTGCAAATGCAGGCGGCGAAGGCGCAGTAGTAGTGAACAAGGTGCGCGAGGGCAAGGGCGACTTCGGCTATAACGCCCGCCGCGACCAATACGAAGACCTCCGTGCAGCTGGTGTTATCGACCCTGCAAAGGTGGCTCGCGTGGCACTCGAGAATGCTGCCTCCATCGCAGGTATGTTCCTCACAACGGAATGCGTCATCATAGACAAGCCGGAGGAAATGCCGGCAATGCCTGCTAATCCGGGAATGGGCGGTATGATGTAAGCCGTAGACGGAAAGAATATAATAATATGATATAAGCCGTAGACAGCGGAAAGAATACAACAAACAGAAGGGGAAGATGCCGAATGGCGTCTTCCCCTTTTCAGTTTGAAGCTGACAGAAGTAAATGATGCTATCTTCAGCCAAGATTCTATGTGTAGCTAAGATTCTGTGTCAGCTAAGATTCTGTGTGCAGCTAAGATTCTATGCTCGGCGACGATCAGTCCTCCCACACGGAACCCCGCTTATAGCCCCACTCCGAAGACTCATTTCCCTCGTCGTCCGTTACGTCCCATTTCTTGCTCAATGCAGGTTCTGTTGCCGGGTCGTCGCTGATGCCGACTTGGGGCGAGCCTGCCATAATGCTTATGTGCATATCCAATTGCACAACGCTGATGCGGGGCTTTTCATATTGTTTCTTTTCCATATTGTCGTATCGATTTATCCAGTATGATTATTTCTTCAACACTTTCTTTCCGTTGCCGATGTAGATGCCCTTGGCTGACCTTCGAGCGAGGTGCCTATGTAGCGTCCGTTGAGGTCGTAGTAGCGCACGGTGCCGGTGCCGTCGGTGGTCTCGATGGTGCTGATGCCGGTTGTGGTCTCGTCGTCGAACTCCAATGAGAAGGGCTTGCTCTCCACCATTTCCCGCATAATGGAAAAATAGGCACGGTAAGGCGGAATCACTACGTTGGCGTTCGTTTCCGTTACCTTGTGGAACTTGCCGTCGCTCTGCAATATATAGGCATTGGCAGCTACTGCCTCGGCATTGCTCATACCTGCATAGGTGGCACACCATTTCACGTAATCACTTGCCACTTTGAGGAACTTTTCCGGGTCTGCCTTGAAAGGTCTTTCGGGTTCTGCCTTTACGGTGATGTCGCTCATCCGGAGTTCGTGGGCATCAGACTTCGGCACGAAGAGATAAGGCTTGTAGGCCTCGTAATGTTCGCCCGACGCAAGGGCTACTTCCTTGAAGCGGGCCGTGCTGGCTTCCTCGTTCACGGCGGCGAGGGCGTATGCCTTTCCCTCTCTGTGCCAGTCGAAAGGCAGCGTTACGGTGGAAGGCTTCCCGGCAGCGAGGCTGCGCTTCAGCGTGGCATCGGCGGCATAGAAGTCCAGTCCCACGGGCAGGTAGCCATTTGCCTCGAAGGAATGGCAATACCACGTCTGCCCGTCTTTGTTCCAATACACATAGTTCGTCTGCTTCCCGGGCTGATAAAGCTCCGGCATCTCGCCCAACGGCTGCGCCCAGTAGCACTTGTCGGTACGGTCGGCTTGGAGGCACTTCGCCACGTAGCCGTTCTTGAGCTGCTTCTCCGTTACCCGTATGCCCTGCTGCGCGCCACAGGCGTTGAGATAGTAGCAGCCGTTGAAAGTGGTGTTCTCGGCAAAGGTCTTCGACCACGTATGCCCATTGCCGCTGCCGAGGTAGAGACAGTTGTTCAGGGTGCATTTGCCTGCCTGATCGCACACGAATCCTGCCACCTTTCGCCTGCCTTTTTCCGTGGTGGCAGTAATCCTGCCTTTTACGATGCAGTCGCTCATCGTGGCACTGGCAGGGCCGCGTACGCATTGCACCATACCCGACGCAGCGCAATAGCCCTTGTCATAGCTGCTCGTGATGTCCACTTCGCTGACGCAGTTGGAAAGGGTGGTTGTGCCATACAAATCGAGGATCATTCCAGCCAGCCACGCTCCTGCCGACGTTATCTGTCCCTTGACGTGCAGGTTCTTGACGGTGGCACTTTCCACACATTGGATAGGGGCAACGTTGTTTTTATCGCCGGTATTCCAGTTGATGGAGAGCGTATGTCCCTGTCCGTCCAATGTGCCGCCATAGCGATGGTTAGTCGAGCCGAGCATCCAGAGGTTGCTGCCGAGGTCGATGTTCCCCGTCAGCCTGTCGTTGAGGCGGGTCTGGCCGTTGTCCACGAGGTCGCAGAATGTCTTCCGGTTTTCCTTCGTGGCAATCTCGTAGGCATCCTTTTCGGTAATGGTAGCCTTTACCGTGAGGTCGCCGCTTACGGTGGTGGAGGCAGAGAAGTCGTCGGCAAAGGCGAGCGTATAGAAATGGCGGGCATCGTATTCGCTGCCGAGGATTTCCTGTATGGTGGGCAACGCTCCGAAGAAGCCCCTGCCCGAGGTGGCATAGCGCGATGCCCTTGCCTTGCCGTTGTAGGCGAAGTCCACCTTATGCACCCGTTTCGCGGCATCGGAGGTGAGCTGCGGCTCGCTGTCGGAGCCGAGGGTCTGCCCCCATATCTTATCCCCACGCCTGTTCTGAAGCAGATATGCCACCTCGCCGTTCCTGAGCTGTTCGGCAGTTACGAGCGTGCCTCGCGGCATGCCACAGGCGTTGAGGTAGTAGCAGTTGCTGAGCTTGGCGTTCTCTCCGAATGTATGGCCCGAGTCGTCGGCATTGTTGCTGCCGGTGTACAGGCTGTTGCTGATGGTGCAGGTGCCTTCGTTGCTAAAGACGAAACCTACCCAGTCTTTTTTAGCGTTGCTATTTGTCGCCTTGAACGTGCCGGACACCTTGCAATCAGTGATGGTAGCGCGTCCGTATTTGCCAACAGACCAAATCAGTCCTGAAGACTGGACTATGCCAGACCCAGGAACTGTTATATCAACGCTGCTGGTGCAGTTGGAAATCGTAGACGCGCCGTGGACAGCATTCACCAATCCGGCAACAGTTCCCCCTCTTGCAGTAATCTCTCCCTTTATATGCAGATTCTTGATGGTGGCATCCGACACAGTTCCAAATGGGACTACGAATGAGTCTTCGAAATCCCATTTTAAGATGAGACTATGCCCGTTGCCGTCGAATATCCCGGCATATTCATTCCTGGCTCCCACCATCGCAGACCAGTCCTCAAGCGTGATGTCGGCTTCGAGGCGGGCGTTGAGGCGGGTCATACGCTTGTTGTTTACGAGATGGGCAAAGAGCTTCCACTCGTTGAAGTCCTTGATGAGCACCGTGCCTTGGGCGTCGGAGCGCACGACGGCGAACTCCCTCGAGAGAGAGGCTGCCTCGTATATGCCGTTCTGTGTCTGGCTGATGGTGATGGTGGCAATGCCGGGTGTGCCGCCGTAGGTGAGCTTGCCGGTGCTCGACGATCCTTCCAGAACAGCATTGTTGCTGCTGCTGATGCTGCATCCTTGGTTCTTGTGGCTGTAGGGGTGGCCGCTTTCGGTGGTCATCTTCACATAGTCGTAGAAGGAAGCGAAGTCGTCGCCCTTTCTCCTTCCTTTGGTAAAGAAAACATCGTCGTCGTTCGTGGGCGTGAATATCGGCCGGTAGCGTTTCACGTTAATGACCGTACTGCACTCTTGCTTGGGATGTATGGCTGTGGCGGCATAGGTGGCAATGATCGTAGCCTTGCCGGGGGAATTGAATTTTACCCTGCCAGTGTAGTCTACCGATGCCACGCCATCATTGGTGCTCCTGAAGCTGACGTGGCCACGATGTTTGCCGTTTTGGAGCGAAGGTCTTATGTCGTCGTCTAAGATGTAGACGTCGTACTGTCCCTGATCGAATCTCACGCGGGCTTCCTGTACGTAAAGCACCTTGTACCGCGCAAACTCCACTTGCTTGCTCGCGGAGAGCGTGATGCTGTTGTCGGTAGCATCGGAGCACTCGATTCCCTTCGAGCCGTCGCCCTTGTAGGCTTTATTTGAGGTGCAGGTGAGCGAGGAAGCGTTATCCAGCTGCTCCTCGATGTAGAAAGCGCGCACGCGGTAGCCCGGTTTGCAGGTGATGGTTACGGTAGAGCCTTCTTTCATTTCCCAGTTACGGTTGCCGGCAAACAAAGCCGGACCTGTCTTGCAATTGCTCCACGATACGGTAACGATGCCGTCTCTGGAGGTACGGGTTCCCTCTACTTCTTTTTTGCCGCGGTCGCTGGCATACCAAGTGTCAAGGTAGCCCCACGCCGGCGCAGTCAGCACGAGGGCGAAGAGGAAGAGGCATAGCCTCTGGATGATGTTCTGTTGTTTCATTTTATTGATAAGATAGTATAGTATTTCCATTTGGGGTTGATAAGAGGGGGGACGCCCCACGAGTGAACGCCCCCCCAGACACGATAAAATTAGTAAGTTAAGGGTTATCGTCTTCGGGCTGGCTGGGCGTGTTGCCGTCCTTTTCCTTCTCTTCGTGGATGATGATGCGCTGCACGCCCTTTGCCTGAGCAAGCATCTCCTGCTTGGGGAAGAACTGTATGCGCGGCGTCTTGAGTGTCTCGGCTTTCACGTCTTCCTCTTTCTCCACGCGCTTGGCCGTGGAGATGACCTTGAAGGAGCCGAGGTCGGCGAGGTCTACGGTGCGGCCGCTGAACATTTCCTCGCGCACGATTTCGGCGAGTGCCGTGATTGCCGAGCGCACGTCGGCACGCGAGAGGGCGGTGAGGTTGATGATACGGTCTTCTACCTGCTTGGAGGTAATCTCGTCCTGTGCGACGGGTGCGGCATAATACATCGTCTTGCCTTTCTTTGCACCGATTCGCATCACTTCGGATTTAACTTTGTACGTAATCATAACTTTAAAGTTTTTATTAGGTGTATAATATATTAAGGTGGGAAGCACGCCTTGGTGCTTTCCCGATGCTTTCTTTCCGTTCTCCAACAGTCGCTTTCATCGTTCCTTAGGAAGCCCTTTAGTCGTTCCTTAGGGATCGCTTCGGTCGTTCCTTAGGGATCGCTTCGGTCGTTCCTTAGGAAGCCCTTTAGTCGTTCCTTGGGAATCGTTTCGGCCGTTCCTCGGAGGGCTTTTCTGCCGTTGTCTTCAGCGCAATCTTTCCCTTGGCGAAGATGATTGACGGCGCAAAAATAAGAAAATACATTTTTCCGCTATAAGATTTATCAGGAAAATGGCTTGTTTTGGGCATAATTGCACGTCTAAAAACTCTAAAACGGGTCTAAAAAAGTCTAAAAAAGGCGTTTTATGCCGAAGATAAATGCGTTTTGTTGCAGGCGTCGTCCAACAGGCGAGACGGCAGAGGGAGGTCTGCCCATTCATTGGGGAGGAACGGCAGAACGGAGAGAGGGCAAGCAAGTTATTCGTGTTTTTGATGCGTATCTCCTATCTTTTTGCTACCTTTGCGCTATGAAGCTAAAAATAAACTGGAAAATGTTCTTGGTGTTCTTCATCGTGATTGGAGGACTCTATTATCTCACGCGAAACGTGTGGGTTGCGGCAGGCATTATGGTGCTGCTGTTGCTTGCAGACGGACTTATCCGTCAGTATGAACTGAAGAAGAAAGGCGAAAGGCAGGCAGAGGAGATTCTGAAAGGTCTGACGGAGAAGGAAGAGAAGGAGGGGGAGGAAGAGGAGAAATAGATTCCCCAATCCCCCTGATGGCAGAAAATTGATGCGCAAATGGAAAAACTCATTGAATTATACAGGAAGTGGGCGGGCAAGGCTCCCCAGAACATAGAGAAACTTGCCGGGGCAGGCAGCAACCGGAGCTATTTCCGGCTGACCGACGACGGAGGAAGAACCGTCGTGGGCGTGATTGGCACGAGCAGGGACGAGAACCACGCCTTCATCTATCTTGCAAGGCATTTCACGAAACGGCAGCTGCCCGTTCCGGAAATCCTCGCCGTGGCTGACGACGAGACACGCTATCTGCAAACCGACCTCGGAAACACTTCGCTCTTCGACGCCATACGCGGGGGAAGGGAGGCAGGGGGACGGTACAACCTTGCCGAACAGGAACTGCTGCGCAAAGCCGTGAGGGAACTGCCGAACATTCAGCTCAGGGGGGCGAGGGGACTGGACTACGCCAACTGCTATCCTCAGCCGGAGTTCGATCAGGAGAGCGTGCTGTTCGACCTGAACTACTTCAAGTACTGTTTCCTGAAAGCAACGGAGCTTGATTTCCACGAACTGAAGCTCGAGGCGAACTTCCGTATGTTTGCCAAGGACCTGACTTCCGAACCGATGGAGGCTTTCCTCTACCGCGATTTTCAGGCGCGCAACATTATGCTCGACGAAGACCTGAACCCACAGTTCATTGACTTTCAAGGGGGGCGCAAAGGGCCTTACTATTACGACCTCGCCTCGTTTCTCTGGCAGGCAAGCGCAAAGTATTCGTTCAAGCTGCGCCGCGAACTGGTGTTTGAATACTACAACAGCCTGAAGCATTTTACCGAAGTTCCGTCAAAGCGTCATTTCGTGAACCGACTTTCGCTCTTCGTCCTTTTCCGTCTGCTGCAAGTGCTCGGAGCTTACGGCTTCCGCGGCTATTTTGAACGGAAGAGGCACTTCATCGACTCCATTCCGCCTGCAATCCAGAACATCAGGGACATATTGCAGTTGGGCGAAGAGGTGTTCCCCTACCCCTATATGATGGATATGCTGAAACGGCTGACGGAACTGCCGCAGTTCGCACTTATCGAGCAGCCGGCTCTCAATCGTTCAGATGGATACAAGGTGGCAGAAAAGGACATTTACATGGCAAATCCACTCGACGGCCCTGCCACTTTCTCGAAATATGACGGCAAAGGTCCGTTGGTAGTGCGTGTATTCAGTTTCTCCTTCAAGAAAGGCATCCCTGAAGATACATCGGGCAACGGCGGAGGATATGTATTCGACTGCCGAAGTACGCACAACCCCGGACGCTACGAACCTTATAAGCAAATCACAGGACTTGACGAAGCCGTCATCCGATTTTTGGAAGACGACGGTGAAATCATAGAATTTCTCAAGCCCGTGTACAATTTGGCCGACCATCACGTAGAAAGATATATGCAACGAGGATTTACCGACCTGATGTTCAGTTTCGGCTGCACCGGAGGTCAGCATCGTTCCGTTTACAGCGCGCAGCACTTGGCTGAGCATCTGAACGAGAAATATGGCGTCGAGGTGCATATCACGCATCGGGAGCAGGGGATTGAACAGGTGCTGGAGGCGAAAAGATAGTTGAACGGAATCAAATAAACAGTATGATTCTGTTCAAACCTATCTGCTAATCTCCTGATTCTTTCCTTGTTAATTCATATAGAAATCAAGTAATAAACTATATCTATGAAACATCGTATATTCATTTTATTAGGCTTTCTCATAACTTTTAATAACTTAAAGGGACAAAACGGCTATACCGAAAGAGTACAGGAAGCACTTCAGACAATGTGGCAATCCGAAGATACGACAGGTTATAAGAAATCATTGGATATGCTTGAAGAAGCATTTGTCACTTATCCTGACAGCATAGAGGGCTCAGGACTTTACAAGGCTTCTGTGTTGGCATCAGAATTACACTATAATGACAAGGCTTTCAAGTATCTGGAAAACCTCCTTAAACTCAAAAAGGATAATTATGGTTCGCCGTGTTGGACTTATATTGTCGGTAAATATCCTGAAAATGAATATAAGAATCTGCTTTCCGACTTACGTTGGCAATCTCTTGTAGCGCAGGCTGAAAAGGAAAAAGCTGTTTTTTATCAAGCATTATCCATTGATGAAAAAGAGTTTTATCAGACAAAGAGCACGTCTTTCACGGAAAACAGGAATGGCAACCTTAGAGAGTTGTATGAAAAAATAAAACAATTTAATCCCTATTTACCGAAAATCAAACAAGATTATTCAATTGTCTTTACCATAAACGACAGCACTAAAACTTCTTTTCTCATTCATTTACCTTCCAATTATAACCCTGAAAAGAAATGTCCTTTATTGTTCTTCCTACACGGAGCAGTAAGAAACAATGCTCTCACAGACTTTCAAATGCCTGAATGGAATTTGAAAGACTGGAACAGATTCTATACAAAATATGCCGAAAAAGATGGTGTTGTCTTAGTATTTCCGAAAGCAGACCGAGAATACAATTGGATGATTCCCGACAAAGGTTTCTTTATGGTGCCTGAAATTCTGAAACTTATTAAGCGAGCAATAAATATCGACGATGCAAAAGTTTTTATAACAGGACATTCAAACGGAGCAACCGGCTCTTTTTCCTATATGATGAAGCAACCAAATTTCTTTGCAGCAGCTTATGGATTCAATACTTATCCGAAAGTTTTTACGGGAGGGACATTCATTGAAAATCTAACAAATAGAAGTTTCATAAGTTTCACGACAGATCAAGATTATTATTATCCGCCTCAAGCGAATGAAGATTTTACCAAGTTAATGCAAGAAACTGGACTGAATTATAAGGAATACAGATATAATGGTTACCCACATTGGTTCCCAGAATTCGACAAGTCGGAAGAAGCAGTAAAAATCCTGTTTGAAGATATTAAACAGAAAAAACGTCCTAAGTTCCCTTCTAATATCGTATGGGAATTTGACGACAATAAGTATGGAAATATAGATTGGCTTTCTGACATCTGTCTTGACACATTGAGATTACCTCAGAAATGGCATAAACTTTCTGCTAATTTCAAGATAAACAAATGGTTGAAATATAATGAGAAAGACAGTTTGGAAACAATTACCGTAGACAAAGAAGCATTCGATTTCCCAAGAAAATCAGGTAAGATCAAAGCAAGCTATCATAAAAACATCTTTCATATTGAAACGTCTTGTATTCAATCGTTCTGCATAAATCTATCACCAGAAATGATAGATATGAATAAAAAGATTAAAGTGTATGTAAATGGGAAGCAGCATTTTAATGATAAAGTTCTCTATAAGGAATCGTTTATGCTCGCAAATTTCGATAACAATAAAGACAGAGAACGAATTTGGGTAAATCAAATAAAAATATCTGTGGGCAAATGACATAGAATTACAGTTGTGGGGTTAAATATATTTTAAAAAGCTCCAATCTTTGCCGTCTGAAAATTAATTAGTAAATTTGCACGCATTAAAAAAGTAGATAATGCAATCAATGATTTTTGCAGCTGGACTCGGCACACGCCTTAAACCGCTTACGGACACAATGCCGAAAGCGTTGGTAAAGGTGGGCGGCCAGCCACTGATAGAACATACCATAAAGAGACTGAAAAATGCAGGTTGCGACCACACGGTTGTAAACGTACATCACTTTGCAAACCAAATCGTAGATTATCTGCACAAGCACAACTTCGGAATAGATGTTTCGATTTCAGACGAATCGGAGGAGCTTCTCGACACCGGCGGCGGTATCAGGAAGGCTTCTCCGCTTTTTGATTTGAGCCGTCCCATTCTCATTCACAACGTCGATATTCTCAGCAATGTGAACCTGAAGGATTTCTATGCACGTGCCGTTGCGAGAGAGAATGCCGAACCGATAGATGCGCTGCTGCTTGTGAGTGCGAGAAAGACGAAGCGTTACCTTATCTTTAACGATGAGATGCATCTCGTGGGATGGATGAACGTGGAGAATGGAGAGGTAAAATCTCCATTTGAAGAAGTGAAACGTCTCACTTTCACGCAGCCCTACGGCGAAAGCGCAACGAATCGACAGCACGGCTATCGGCTCTTTGCGTTCTCTGGCATTCACATTCTGAATCCATCCGTATTCAAGAAAATGGACGAATGCCCGAAGAAATTCCCGATAATGGATTTCTATCTGAAGTATGCCAAGGAACTGCAATTCAAGGGATATGCTAAAAACGACCTGCAACTTATGGATGTCGGCAAGATAGACACCTTGAAAGATGCAGAGGATTTTCTGATTTCCCAAAGTTCAAAAGACTGACGGCAGCAAGAAGAAGTTCCTCGAAAACAATACAGAAACAGCTGAGCCGTAGGGCAAAACAACCCGACAGGCTACATAAAGTTTAAAACAAAAACCTGCTAAGCCGTACCGGTTATTACATCCTCCTCGCTTTCGCGAAAGGATTTGTACGGACTTCAAGGCTTAAAAGCTAAATCATAAACAATTATGCAAAAGATTATCATCTTGGATTTTGGCTCACAAACCACGCAGCTGATCGGTCGTCGAGTGCGTGAAATGGATACATTTTGTGAGATTCTTCCATACAACAAGTTTCCAAAGGACGATCCGTCCGTCATTGGAGTCATCCTCTCGGGTTCCCCCTATTCGGTTCACGACCCTGAAGCATTCAAGGTTGATTTGAGTGAGTTTATTGGAAAGGTGCCGGTATTGGGTATCTGCTACGGTGCTCAGTTCATTTCACACTCTAATGGAGGCAAGGTAGAGCAGACTGGAACACGTGAGTATGGTCGTGCAAACCTCACAACAATAGACTTTGAAAATCCTTTGTTCAAGGGATTCGACAAAGATTCCCAAGTGTGGATGAGCCACGGCGACACGATTACTGCCATTCCGGAAGACTGCAAGATTATTGCTTCCACGGCTGACGTGAAGTTTGCATCTTACGCATCCATAAAGAATCCCCTGTGGGCAGTACAATTCCATCCGGAAGTTTTCCACTCATTGCAGGGCAAGACGCTCTTGAGGAACTTTGTTGTAGACATTTGTGGCAGCAAACAGGAATGGAGCGCGGCTTCCTATGTGGAAACAACCGTTCAGCAACTGAAAGAACAGCTCGGCAACGACCGTGTTATCCTCGGTCTTTCGGGCGGTGTGGACTCATCGGTATGTGCAACGCTCCTGAACCGTGCCATCGGTAAGAACCTTACCTGTATCTTCGTAGACCACGGTATGCTCCGCAAGAACGAGTTTACCAAGGTTTTGGAGGCTTACGAAGGATTGGGGCTGAACGTAATCGGCGTTGACGCATCCGAAAAATTCTTCAAGGATTTGGAAGGCGTAACCGATCCAGAGCAGAAGCGCAAGATTATCGGTCGCGACTTTGTGGAAGTATTCAATGCCGAAGCTAAGAAAATAACCGATGCAAAATGGTTGGCTCAAGGCACAATCTATCCCGACCGCATCGAAAGTCTGAGTATTACGGGTATGGTTATCAAGAGCCATCACAACGTTGGTGGGCTTCCAAAGGAAATGCACCTTCAGCTTTGCGAACCGCTCCAGTGGCTTTTCAAGGACGAAGTTCGCCGTGTGGGTTACGAACTCGGTATGCCCGAACGCCTCATCAAACGTCATCCGTTCCCCGGTCCCGGTCTTGCTGTTCGCATTTTGGGCGATATTACCCGTGAGAAAGTGCGCATTCTTCAGGATGCCGACGACATCTACATTGAGAATATGCACAACTACATCTGCGAAGACGGCGAACATCTCTACGACAAGATTTGGCAGGCTGGCGCAGTGCTGCTCTCATCAATCCGCAGCGTAGGCGTTATGGGCGACGAACGCACCTATGAACATCCCGTTGCACTCCGTGCCGTAACCAGTACCGACGCTATGACGGCCGACTGGGCACACCTCCCCTACGACTTTATGGCAAAGGTTTCAAACGAAATCATTAATAAGGTGAAGGGCGTAAATCGTGTTTGCTACGATATATCCTCAAAACCACCATCAACAATCGAATGGGAATAAGAAACACCTATATGCCGAAACAACAAAAAGGCTCAACGCAAATGCGTTGAGCCTTTTTGTTGTATAGATTTTTACTACTGACGATCAGATAGCTTTCAAATAGTATTTCTTCGTGCTGCCTTTAAATCAAGAACATAGAATATGCGCAGTACAGCAGAAATCTGTCGCCAGTTACTTTTTAATTACCTTGCGCGTAGTTCCGTCAGACATACGAACGATGTTCAATCCACGCTGCAATTCTGTCTGAAGTTTACCATCGGTGGAATAGACAGCCTTAATGGTAGCGTCCATAGATGCTGTTGTTGCTGAAATACCTGTTGCACTTTTCTTTGTGAAGTAGCCTTCAGGACTCGCCATCGCTACATCAACCTTGAGCCTATCATAGCCAACTTTGCCTTTGAGGTTCGTGCATCCCAAGAACATCTCCTTGGATTTGCCACACGTCCATTTGTCGTTGCAGATAATAGTAGTGATTCTGTCGCAACCTCTAAACATACTTTCCATATTCATTACTTTCGCAGTATTGAAGTTGGCAATGTCAAGCGTAACCAATCCAGCACAGTAAAGGAACATACTGTTCATATCGGTAACTTTCTCCGTGTTGAACTTCGAGAAATTAAAGACAGACACGCTCGAACAATAGAGGAACATACCACTCATATCTGTAACGTTGTCCGTATTCAGCTTTGAAACGTCGATAGATTTCAGTTTCTTGCAATAGTTGAACATATTGCTCATATTGGTAACTTTAGAGGTATTGAGATTTTCCAACCCTTTAATCTGCGTCATTTCCGTAAGACTGAAGAACCAATACTTGGTGCTTGTAGGCTGATAATTCTTGAATTGCTTGTCAAATACCACCTCAGTAGTTGTAGTATTCTCCTTCTCATAAGTCCCTGTCCAAGTTGGATAAGTATCGTATTTATCACTATGTGTAGCGTTGATTTCATACACGGTACCCGCTGCTTTCTGCTTCGCCTTGTCCTTGTCATAACGGAACGTGACAGTCTTTCCGTCTTTACTTTTCACTACATAAGCTTCCTGTGCCTTCAGTTGTGAGGCAAGGCGAACATCGCCACAGTCATAGCGAGGACGAATGTGATTAATGTCTTTTTTCTCATCTTTTTTAATGGTTTACATAAATTTACCCTATCGCACTGAATGGGTGAAAACCTCAAGCAACAAGCATACACAACAATTCCTTACCGCACTTTTTCTCTGTGCGCACAAGCACGTAATACTGCATTTCGCTGTTTGTTTCAACGTGGTCAGGTTCGATGGGTTTATTAAATCGGCTGCAATATTAATTATTTTTCCGAATATAACAAAGGGATGGATAAAAAATATTGCCATCTTCGTCCCCCCTCTCATTGATTTTTACGATTTTCAGACCTTAAATCTATCTCGATTTTACGAACAAACCTGTCCTCCTGTTGTCTTATTTCTATGAGTTCAGCCCTGTATTGAATTCAGATTATAAAGCTGTCATTTTGCGTAATTGAAGATGCGTTTTTAATTGACCGAAGAATGCCGTGCAATCTTCGCACATTTGCATTCCATTTTTGCGAAGATTGGAACGCATTCTTCGCAAGAATGGAAATAGGTAAATTACCTATTGATTTTCAAGTACTTACATTCGTTATCGATTACAGTTATACGACAATATTCGTAGCCGCTGAAAGATTGCGCTAATAAAACATATCCACAACACTATCGACATTAATAATCAGGGCGGTTGCTACAAATAATAATGGCGCATCAAAACGATGCGCCATCACTATATTGCTTATCTAATTCCCGAACGAGCAGGAATTGAGGAATTACTTGTTCTTCAACAAGTCGCGAATTTCGCCAAGGAGTTTTTCTTCGTTGCTTGGTTCTGCCGGAGCAGCAGGCTCTTCTTCCTTCTTTTTAGACAGGCTGTTCATCCCTTTAATCATCAGGAAGATACAGAATGCGATGATGAGGAAGTCGATTACGTTCTGGATAAACAGTCCGTAAGCAATCTTGGCATCACCAATCGTTGCAGACAGTTCCTTGAAATCTATTCCACCTGTTGCCATACCTACGAGTGGCATAATGATATCATCAACAAGTGAGGTTACAATCTTACCAAATGCACCACCGATGATCACACCGACAGCCATGTCCATAACATTGCCACGCACGGCAAATTCTTTGAATTCTTTAAGAAATCCCATAAACTTAATTTTTTAATCAAATGACTGCCGTCTGCACTATGAGCATTTGTCTTTCTCAATTTATTGCAAACTTGACTTTGCAATACGGCAAACCTGACCTTCATTTAATATTGTTTAATACTCAATTCGGTTGCAAATTTAAGAATAATTTTGTAACTTTGCACGTGAAAAGGTAAGAAAATTGATTCTTTCATAGAGATTTAGGATTTATATTATTCACTTTATAAAAAGTAAAAATCAAATGATTAAAATTGGTATTAACGGATTTGGCCGTATCGGTCGTTTCGTATTCCGCGCAAGTCTCGAAGGCGCAAACGCAAAGGAAGTACAGGTAGTAGGTATCAACGACCTCTGCCCGGTAGATTACCTCGCTTATATGCTGAAGTATGACACAATGCACGGTCAGTTCAATGGTACAATCGATTTCGACGTAGAGAAGTCTATTCTCATCGTTAATGGTAACGAAATTCGTGTAACTGCTGAGCGTAACCCGGCTGACTTGAAGTGGGATGCAATCGGTGCTGAGTATGTAGTAGAATCTACTGGTCTCTTCCTTTCAAAGGAAAAGTCTCAGGGACACATCGATGCAGGTGCTAAGTACGTTGTAATGTCTGCTCCTTCTAAGGACGACACTCCAATGTTCGTTTGTGGCGTTAATTTCGACAAGTACGAAAAGGGTACACAGTTCGTATCTAACGCTTCTTGCACAACCAACTGCTTGGCTCCTATCGCTAAGGTCTTGAACGATAAGTTCGGTATCTTGGACGGTTTGATGACAACTGTACACTCTACAACAGCTACACAGAAGACTGTTGATGGTCCGTCTTTGAAAGACTGGCGTGGTGGTCGTGCTGCTTCCGGCAACATTATCCCTTCTTCTACTGGTGCAGCTAAGGCAGTAGGCAAGGTTATTCCTGAATTGAACGGCAAACTGACAGGTATGTCTATGCGCGTTCCTACTTTGGACGTTTCTGTTGTAGACCTCACTGTAAACTTGGCTAAGCCTGCTAAGTACGACGAAATCTGCGCTGCTATGAAGGAAGCATCTGAAGGCGAAATGGCAGGTGTGCTCGGTTACACAGAAGACGCAGTAGTTTCTTCTGACTTCCTCGGCGACGCTCGCACATCAATCTTCGACGCTAAGGCTGGTATCGCTCTGACAGATACATTCGTTAAGGTTGTATCTTGGTACGACAACGAAATCGGTTACTCTAACAAGGTTGTTGAGTTGATCAAGCACATGGCAAAGGTTAATGGCTAATCAATTTTAGCATAAAACATATTAAAAGCCATTCGGTATGATGCCGAATGGCTTTTTTTTATTATTTTTGCCAATAAATGGAGAAGTTGATAACGATAATCGGTCCTACTGCAAGTGGAAAGACACCTTTTGCCGCTGCGTTGGCATCGCAAATCGGGGCTGAAATCATCAGTGCCGACAGCCGACAGGTGTATAGAAGAATGGATCTCGGTACGGGAAAAGACCTCGAAGACTACCTCGTAGATGGTGTAAAGATTCCCTATCATCTGATAGACATTGCCGAACCCGGCACCAAATACAACCTTTTCCAATATCAGCAGGACTTTCAGAATGTGTATTCTGCCTTGAAAGAGAGTGGGAAACCCACGATTCTCTGTGGAGGAACAGGGCTTTATGTAGAAGCTGTGCTGAAAGGATATGCACTTTCCCCAGTACCGCAAAACCCAAAGTTAAGGGAAGAATTAGCCGGAAAGTCGCTCATTGAACTGACAGAGATTCTCAAGGATTTGAAGGAACGCAACAAATCGGCTATGCACAATCGCACGGATGTTGATACAGCAAACCGTGCTATGCGAGCGATTGAGATTGAAACCTACGAATTGGAACACCCTACTCCCGACCGGCAGATGCCATCCGTCGATTCCGTCATCATCGGACTCGACATCGGCAGAGAAGAAAGGAGGCATAAAATCTCCTCACGCCTGAAGAAACGGATAGACGGAGGAATGGTAGATGAAGTGAAATCCTTGCTGGATTCAGGCATCCCGGCCGATGACTTGATTTATTATGGTCTTGAATACAAATTCCTGACACAGTACGTCATCGGACAGATAAGCTATGACGAGATGTACAGGTCGTTGGAAATAGCCATTCATCAGTTTGCCAAGAGGCAGATGACGTGGTTCAGAGGAATGGAACGGCGTGGTTTCAGGATTCATTGGATTGATGCAATGCTGCCGATGGACGAGAAGCTGAGGCTTGCAAAAGAAATAATACGTGAAACAAAATAATATAAACTGCAAACAACATAAGCGCGTGAGCAGTCTGCTTAAAGAAAGGAAGTTATGGTAGACGAAAAGAAATGGGGCATCGTGTATTGTCCAAAGGGAGGAATCTTCGGAAATTCCCGTAAAAAATGGGAACGCGTTGAGCGCATTCTCAAGGAACGCAATATTGACTTCGATATGGTTCAGAGCGAGAACGTAAGAAGCGTGGACCGTCTGATACGAATGCTGATTAATAATGGTTACAAAACCATTATTATATATGGTGGCGACTCTGCGCTGAACGATGCCGTAAATTGCGTTATGCAAGAGAAAGAAGAAGTGAGAAGGAGCATCGTTTTCGGTGTTATTCCCAATGGTGTGATGAATGATTTTGCGCATTTCTGGGAGTTTGATGAGGACAATGTTGAGCAAACCATAGCCTGGCTGCAAAAGCGTCGCGTGAGAAAAATCGACCTCGGCTGCATCCGTTACAAGAACAGAAAGGGCGAACGCTGCCACCGTTATTTCCTGAACTGTATCAACGTTGGTTTGATTGCAACGATTATGAACCTTCGCCGCCGTACCAGACACGTCTTGGGTTCGCGCACGCTTTCGTTTATATTCTCTTTCATTCTGCTCGCTTTTCAGCGAATGGACTACCGTATGCACATCAAAATCAATACGGACGAAATCAAGCGAAAGGTAATGACCGTCTGCATTGGCAATGCTCTGGGCTACGGACAGACACCGAATGCAGTCCCCTACAATGGTCTTCTCGATGTTTCGGTGGTTCATCATCCACAGGTTACGCAGCTTTTTGAAGGCATTTACCTGTTCCTCAGAGGCAAATTCCTCAATCACCGCAGCGTGCATCCATACCGAACGCGTGAGATTGAAATGCACGTTGAGCCTCATACACTTGTCGGAATAGACGGAAGACTGATGAGCAACACGCCCGTTGGTCCGTTCAAGATTACCGTGGAAAAAGAAGTTATCAACTTCCTGATTCCAGAATAGAGGCACGAAATCCGCAATAAGACACACCATCTCTGCGAATTAAATCGAAAGCAGATGACACGATAACACCGAGAAATCGTACCATCTGCCAATACAGAACAGGCATTTCTTTTGTCTTTATTTGTTCCTTTCTTACAACGGATAAAAACAGGAATTACAACTGTGCGAAGAATGCGTTCCATTCTTCGCACGTTTGCAATGCGTTTTTGCGAAGATTGCCGTGCATTCTTCGCACGATAGAAAACCAATATTTTACCTATTGATTATCAATCAATTACAAACAGGCTGTTCAAAGACGGCAATCAACACAAAGTTAAGGGTATATTGCATACCCGAAAGACTTTCCACATAGTCAAATTCCACGTTACTACACAATGCTCCTTGATGTATTGAAAAACTGTCATCAGGGAGTTTTTCATCGCCAATAATCAAGACGGAAATTAATATCCTGTGAAAAACGTATCAACGACTATTATTTTTATCTCATTGCATTGTTTATTTCATATATTTTTCGTAATTTTGAAGTGCTAACCGGACCTTGACAAATAAGATCTGACCGACAACACAAAAATAAAAGCAAGATTATCAATTTAAATATATAAACCTAAAAGAAGATGAGCTATCTAAAATTTGAAAAGGCTCTAATGACCAATTTGCAGGACTCGCTGCCGAAAGAGTTGTTGAGAACAAATCGTTCGGGGGCTTATTCGTGTTCAACCATCGTGGATTGCAACACACGCAAGTATCACGGACTGCTTGTAGTGCCGGTTCCTGAACTGGACAACGAGAACCACGTGCTGCTGAGTTCGCTCGACCCTACGGTCATTCAGCACGGTGCTGCATTCAATCTTGGGCTACATAAGTATCAGGGAGATAATTTCAGTCCGAACGGACACAAGTACATCAGGGAGTTTAATTGCGACAACGTGCCGACAACGGTTTACAGAGTCGGTGGCGTGATATTGAAGAAAGAGGTTGTTTTCCAACATTACGAAGATAGAATCCTCATCCGCTATACTCTGGAAGATGCGCATTCGCCGACAACCTTACAGTTCAGACCGTTCCTCGCATTCAGAAGCGTGCGACAGTTCACACACGAGAATGCTGCCATCAACAGGGAATATCAGGAGATTGACAACGGCATCAGCACCTGTCTGTATGCAGGTTATCCGTCGCTCTTTATGCAATTCTCAAAGAAGAACGAGTTCCACTACGAGCCCTACTGGTATCGGGGACTGGAATATCCGAAAGAACAGGAACGAGGCTACGCATCCAATGAAGACTTGTACGTGCCGGGCTACTTTGAAATGACGATAAAGAAGGGCGAAAGCATCGTGTTTTCTGCATCAACGTCCGAAATCAAGACTTCATCCCTGAAGCACCTGTTCGATAAGGAGGTGGAATCCCGCAGTCCACGCGACAATTTCTTTCATTGTCTGGTCAATGCCGCACATCAGTTCCACAACAGAACAGCGAACGACGACCGTTATATCCTCGCCGGCTATCCTTGGTTCAAGTGTCGCGCGCGCGACCAGTTCATAGCTCTTCCGGGGCTTACATTGAGCATTGAGGAGCAAGACTATTTTGAACTCGTGATGAAGACTGCCGAAAGGGGATTGCGAGAATTTATGGTTGGCAAGCCTTTATCGGTTGAAATAGATGAAATAGAAAAACCGGATGTTCCCCTCTGGTGTATATGGGCTATTCAGCAATATGCCAAAGAAGCTGGCAAAGAGCGTTGCACAAAGCTCTATTCCACATTCCTGAAGGATATTCTCCAATACATAGAAAGCGGCAGACACCCCAACCTGCAACTTCACGACAACGGATTGCTCTATTCGGAGGGAAAAGAAGAAGCCATCACGTGGATGAACTCTACCATCAATGGCCGTCCCGTAGTTCCACGTTCGGGCTATATCGTTGAGTTTAATGCACTTTGGTATAATGCTCTTCGTTTCGGAGCTGCCATCGCACGTGAAGAAAACAACGAAGAACTGGCAAATCATTACGAAGCATTGGCTGAAAAATGCAAGCAATCCTTTGTTCCGATGTTCCTCAATGAGTACGGCTATCTGTACGACTACGTAGACGGTAATATGACGGATTGGAGCGTGCGCCCGAATATGATAATTGCCGTTGCACTGGATTACTCTCCCTTGGAGCAAAATCAGAAGAAAAGCGTCATAGACATCTGCACGCGCGAACTGCTTACACCAAAGGGATTGCGCTCGCTTTCACCAAAGAGTGGCGGCTATAATCCGATGTATGTAGGCCCTCAGGACCAACGCGACAAGGCATACCATCAAGGAACGGCGTGGCCTTGGTTAGGAGGATTCTACCTTGAAGCGTGTCTGAAACTCTATAAGCGCACCCGTCTAAGTTTCGTTGAGCGGCAGATGGTGGGCTATGAAGACGAGATTTTCTATCATTGCTTAGGCACACTCCCCGAACTGTTCGACGGCAATCCGCCGTTCCGTGGCCGTGGAGCCATATCCTTCGCAATGAATGTTGCAGAAGTGCTCAGAACGCTGGAGCTTCTTGAGAAATATAAATATCAAAACTAAGGAGGGTACAATATGAAAGTATTAATGTTCGGATGGGAATATCCTCCACACGTTTACGGCGGACTCGCCACAGCAAATTTTGGTATATCAGAAGGACTGCACGCACAGGGAGATGTAGAGACAATTCTCTGTCTGCCACATCCGTTTGGCGATGAAGACAGAACCTATGCCAATATCGTTGCGATGAACTGTGTGCCAATCGCATACCGAGACGTTGATTTCGGCTATGTTCAGTCGCGTGTCGGGCACATAATGAACCCTGAACTTTATTACAAGCTGAGGGAAAACATCTACGCCGACTTCAATATGATGAACGTGAACGACCTTGGCGCATTGGATTTTGCAGGTGGCTATCCTGCAAATCTCCACGAGGAAATCAACAACTATTCCATTATTTCAGGCGTTGTAGCCCGTACATTCGATTTCGATATCATTCACGCGCACGACTGGCTCACTTTCCCCGCAGGCATCCATGCGAAGAAAATTTCCGGAAAACCCTTGTGCATCCACGTGCACGCAACCGATTTCGACCGGTCTCGTGGACAAGTGAATCCCACTGTGTACGCCATTGAAAAGGACGGAATGGACAATGCCGACTGCATAATGTGTGTTTCGGAACTTACCCGTCGGACAGTTATCAACCAGTACCATCAGAATCCCAACAAGGTGTTTACTGTTCACAATGCCGTTTACCCATTGCAAGAAGAAATTGTCGCAATTCCACGTCCCACCCACAAGGGAAAGGAAAAGGTTGTTACCTTTCTTGGCCGCCTGACGATGCAGAAAGGTCCGGAATATTTCGTTGAGGCAGCCAGTATGGTACTCCACCGAACACGCAATGTTCGCTTCTGTATGGCCGGTTCGGGCGATATGATGGAGCAGATGATAAATCTTGCCGCCGAAAGAGGCATTTCCGACCGTTTCCATTTCCCCGGATTTATGCGCGGCAATCAGGTTTATGAGTGCCTGAAAGCGTCAGATGTGTACGTTATGCCGTCCGTGAGCGAGCCATTCGGCATATCTCCATTGGAAGCGATGCAATGCGGAACGCCCACCATCATTTCAAAGCAGAGCGGATGTGCCGAAATCCTGAACAACTGCATCAAGGTAGACTACTGGGATGTCCACGCAATGGCCGACGCGATGTACTCCATCTGCCACAACGAAAGCCTGTTCGACTATCTTTCCACCGAGGGAAAGAACGAGGTAGACCAGATTACGTGGGAGAAAGTGGGTGCGTGGATTCGCGAACTTTACCTGCGGACGCTCGGCTGGGCGTAATCAACCGTGAGACTATCAATCATCCAAACAATTTCAAATAGAAGAATATATGAAAACAATTTGTTTATATTTCGAGATACATCAAATCATTCATCTTCGCCGTTACCGTTTCTTCGACATCGGAACCGACCATTACTACTACGACGATTTTGAAAACGAGCAGACCATTTCCGACATTGCCCGACGAAGCTATATGCCGGCATTGGATATGCTCCAGCAAATGATTCGCGAAAACGGCAAGTTCTTCAAGGTGGCATTCTCACTTTCGGGCGTAGGCATCGAAAGTCTGGAACAGTATGCACCTGAAGTAATCGAGAAACTTCAGGAACTCGCAGCCACAGACTGTGTGGAATTTCTTGCAGAACCCTATTCGCACGGCTTGTCGGCACTCGGAAACGAAGATTGCTTCAAGGAAGAAGTAAAGCGGTTGAGCCGGAAAATAAAGGACATGTTCGGGCAAACTCCAAAGGTATTGCGCAATTCATCGCTGATTTACAGCGACAAAATCGGCTTTCTTGCCTCTCAGATGGGCTTCAAGGGTATGCTTACGGAAGGGGCAAAGCAGGTTTTGGGATGGAAAAGCCCACACTACGTCTATAATTGTGCAATGGCTCCATCGCTGAAACTCCTCCTGCGCGATTACAACTTGAGCGACGACATATCATTGCGCTTCAATAATTCCGACTGGGAGGAATACCCACTGTTCGCAGATGCCTATATGAACAAGATTGCCGCCCTTCCCGACGAGGAACAGTTCGTGGGAATCTTTATGAATCTTTCGGCATTGGGCATAGAGCAACCCCTGTCGAGCAACATTCTCGAGTTCCTCAGAGCACTTCCCTACTGCGCAAAGGACAGAGGGATTACCTTCTCTACGCCGACGGAAGTATGTATGAAGATGAAGAGCGTCGGAGCACTGGAAGTTCCCGAGACAATCAGTTGGCTGGATGAAGAGCGCGACGCGAGCACTTGGCTCGGAAATGCGATGCAGCGCGAGGCTTTCAGCAAGTTGTACAGCGTGGCAGAAAGAGTGCGTATAGCCAATGATCCACGCATCAATCAGGACTGGGACTATCTTCAGGCAAGCAACAATTTTCGTGCAATGTCCACCAAGTCCTCATTGATAGGTATCAACCGCGGCATCTACGACAGTCCTTTCGACGCCTTTACCAATTATATGAATATCCTCGGCGATTTCATCAACCGTGTGAATAATCTCTATCCGGATGATATAGACAATGAGGAACTCAACGGACTGCTGACCACCATCCGTAATCAGGGCGAGGAAATCTCGATGAAGGACAAGGAGGTAGCACGCTTACAGGCAAAGGTCGAGAAACTCGAGGAAGAGGGCGACAAACTCCGCGAACAACTGGAAAAGAAACCCGTAAGGAAAACTGTCCCCCGAGCAAGGACAACTGCCGCAAAAGCCAAGACTATGACTGCAAAAGCCAAAGCGGCAAAGCCTGCTTCGGATGCAAAGGATACGAAGGAATAGACCTTGTCTTTTACATAATACGAAAGTGCCATTGCCGACTCCCGACAATGGCACTTCCGTTTATAGACGGACGAACAGAGTTTTTCATCCAGTATTCATTCAAGCATATTTATTCATCAAAATGAATATCGCTTCATCATCTTGTAAACGTGCGAAGATTGCATTCCATTCTTCACACATTTGGGACTCACTTTTTATACACCTAACTATCAGTTGTTTACAGTGTGTATAAAACTATTGCATTGCATAATATTTATATATGTCAGAAAAAGAAATTTTATAAATAGTATTTCTCAATCAATACGCATAATAAAAGAATATAAAATAGTTTGAGACCTTTGCAAAACTACCTCTACTTCTCACAAATTCGCTTATTCTCACATCAATACTATAAATTGGAGTCTGTGTAAAGGGTAAAAGGGCTTATATTGCCCTCACAAAGTATATATTTCTCCCTTATTTGAGAGAATTTGACACAATTATCCCAGGACTTCGGTAAAGGTTATATGCTACTGCCTCCATGATGTGCTGTGCATGTGTCTTGTCCAATCCGACGTATCTTGCCACTCCTGCACGAAACCACCTGCGCATGGAGCCGAAAGTACGTTCCACCTTGTATCTGATCTTACTGATACAGGCATTGACACGTTGCTCCCTCCCTGTAATCTTCCTGCCTCTGCTCCCCTTGTGCATGATTCGGCTCTTGAGTCTCATCCGGACAAGGACGTCCCTGTTCTCCGATGAGTCATAGCCTTTATCGGCATAAACAGGTGTTCCCTCCGGGAGATTGGCTTTTTGCAAGGGAGTTTCAAGATGCTTGATGTCGCTTGCGTTGGCAGCCGTTGTCTCCTCGGCCAGGACCATCCTGTTCCCGTCCGTCACGGTATGCCGCTTATAACCGAAGTGGAGTTTGCCCATCTTCCTAATCCACCGTGCCTCTCCGTCCACATTAGGCTTGACAACCTCCTTGAGCATCGCCTGTCCAGAACTGTCACCGTCCGCCGCTTCATTGCGGTCCTCCACCACTTCATACTCCTTACGGACACGCTTAACGAGAACGCCCTGGGCGGAAAGTTGACTATTGATCTCGTTGAGCACCACGTCATAGAGGTCCGCCTCCACCAACGTGTTGCGAAAGCGGCACACCGTGGTACTGTCCGGAGCGGTGTCTTCCAGGCCCAGGCCGACGAAGCGGCTGAAGGAGAGACGGTCGTTCACCTGTTCCTCGACCTCACCGTCACTAAGGCCATACCATGTGCGAAGAAGCTCTATCTTGAGCAGAATCAGGCTGTCATAGCTTGGACGACCGGTTGGTTTGTAACCTTTGGTATAAGCGATTTCTATGATACCACGGATAGGGTTCCAATCGATTAGTTTATCGATTTGGGAAAGAAAGCCTGCTTGACTTTACGCTGACCGAGAACGACATCGGCGAAACTGGGAGAAGAGGGATTTTGTTTCATACGATAAAAGTACAAAAAATAAAGGAGATGAACAAGGGTTGGGAGGGAATAGTTTTGCAGAGGTCTCAGTTTTTTGTAATTTATACAAGATTTGTTAATCTATTGCCTCCATTAGTTAATACGTGTTAGTATTGCGCTTATTTTCTATTGGAAATTTGTTTATTGAGAAATAATAGCATAGCTTTGCGATGATTTCCAAAGGAAACAAAGAATGTGTCATTAACGAATAAATAAAATTACAATACGTATGAATAAGGTGTTATTTGCAAGTTTGGCATTTTTTGCTCTTGCATTAAGTAGCTGCAACAGTGCAAATGGAAAGAAGAACATAAACGAACAACAGAAAAGTATTAACAATAAAGAAAGAAAGGACAAAAAAATGAAGACAATAGAAATGAATGTTGCAATGTTTAAGGAAAAGGTAATGGATTATACCAATAATACAAGCGAATGGAAATTCAAGGGAGACAAGCCTGCCATCATTGATTTCTACGCTACTTGGTGTGGTCCTTGCAAACAAACTGCTCCTATTCTCGAAGAGATTGCAAACGATTACGATGGGAAAATCGATGTATATAAAGTGGATGTTGATAAGAACGAGGAACTTGCCGCTATGTTCGGCATCCGTTCTATCCCTACCCTGCTCTTCATTCCAAAGGAAGGCGACCCGACAATCTCTGTTGGTGCAAAGATGAAGCCTGAATTGGAAGAGATGATCAAGCAATATCTATTGAAGTAACAACGCTTTGCCTATCCCGGAAAGTCGGGTTAGGCAGGGATTGAAAAAACAAGCGTTAATGAATAATCTGTGTATCAATAGAATCAGAAACATATACAGAGCTATCGGAGCCTTTGAAATAAAATTGGAAAAGAACTTCCAACTCAACATAAATGAGGCTATGCTGCTAAGTATTCTTCTGGAACACGATAATTTGCTGTCGGGAGAGTTGGCTGATGAACTGGGCATTTCGCGCTCCAATGCTTCAAAAGTGATTGCATCGCTGGAAAAGAAGAAATTGATCAGTCGCGAAACTTGCAAGAAAGACACTCGCTGCCAACGTTTCAGTATAACAGAAGATGGGAGGGAACGAATGTCGCACATCAACTGTGAAAGCTTTGCAGTGCCCGATAATCTCCAAGAACTTGTGAAGATAAGCTAATCTGCCAATAAACTCGTTTGTATCATTTCATAATACAAGCGAGTTTATTTAGTTTCCTCCCAAAAGAAGATTTCATTGTCATTTAATATAGCAATCCCCTTGACTTACTCTACTTTTTCTGCCTCATCAGAACATTACATAGCTTAATGAATTAAACAACAAAAGTTTACAAAAAAAACAGTATGTGCAACTATTTTATCATAATAATTTCTACAAATTAATTCAACAAACAAGTATTAAATTACCTTTCTATTAAATTGGAACGCAGCACCATTTTGTTACCTTCAACATCATACTGATACCGGGGATCTCTTTGAGGAGATAATACTTCTTGCTCGAACGAACCAGTCTGCCCGTCATTCCCTTCAATGGACCGAACTTCACATACACAGGATCGCCCGCTTTCATACTGGCTTCTTCAGGAGAAATAAACTTCTTAATCGTGATATCAGGATTGCACATCAACCTGAATTCATACATCTGATTATGTGGAATAAGATAAAAGTCTCTGGTTTCGCTGCTTGTCATTATCACGCTCATCTTTAAATTAGAGTCATAGACAATGGATCTGAACGCAGAGTCTTCAACCGTTTTCTTCACAAAGATAAGGTTTCGCACAACTGGTTTCAGTCTTCGGCGCACCTTACCATTCTTATCTTTCTCATCAAAATAATTCATTGGAATAAAACTCTCCAAATCTTTTTCTTCAAAATATCTGGCTGCTTCTTCCTGGCGAGCTGCATATAGCCGGATGGCATACCAAGAATTGCCATCGTCAATTATCTCATCCACGTACTTATCTTGAGTTTTTTCCATTGCAAATACAAAAGTAATGATTTAAAATAAAATTGCGAAAGATTAATTTATGAAAATCATCATATTCTGCAAAATCGACAAATAAGGTTTTAAAGCAACAGCCAATTACGAATCATCTGCTTCCCTTCCGGTGTCAGTATACTTTCGGGATGAAACTGAATGCCGTGAATATCATAAGAACGATGACGCAAAGCCATAATCAAACCTTCATTGCTTTCAGCCGTAATTTCCAATTCTGACGGAAAATCATCTTTTGAAATTACCCAACTATGGTATCGACCGACTGTGAATTTATTCTTTATCCTCTTGAATATCGGATCATCGGCTATCAGGCGTGCTTCGGTAGTTACACCGTGAAAGACATCGGACAGATTTTCAAGCTTGCAACCAAATACTTCGCCGATGGCCTGATGCCCGAGACAGACACCGAGAATTGGCTTCTTCCCTGCATAGGTCTTGATTGCATCTAACAGCAATCCTGCTTCTGAAGGTATGCCGGGGCCAGGGCTCAGAATAATCTTATCGAAAGTTTCGAGCTGCGAAAGTTCAAAATCGTCGTTACGACACACCGTAACCTCGGCACCGAGTTCGCGTACAAGCTGAGCCAGATTATAGGTAAACGAATCATAATTATCTATTATAACGCAATTGACTTTCATCATTCTCTTCTCTCTTTATTTTTCCTCCATTCCCTTCCTTTGCCTCTGATTCTATTCCTTTATCTGCTTTATAAACGTTTCCAACTTACTTACATCCTTCATTGCAGGCTTGATTTCAAAGCGACTGTTCAGGTCGATTCCTATAAACTGTGGATGCTTGAATGCCTTTATATTCTCCACATCTTCAGGAGCAATTCCACCTCCCAAGAGGAACGAAACATTGCCTTCGTAAGCATCAAGCACAGTCCAGTCAAATTGTATTCCATCTCCTTCGGCAGCATCATCCTTTGTATCGAAAAGGAAATAGTCCACAACGTTTTCATATTCCCTATATTTCAAGACATCTTCTCGCGAGGCAACCTGCAACACTTTCATAATCTTAATGCCCGGACAGATATCAGGATCGAGCGTGCAACGGAGATTATCTATCATCACGGCACTCTCTGTTCCCTGAAGCTGCACTATATCCAACTTATAATTCACTACTCGGGTTACGATGTTCTGTGGCATATCATCCACAAACACACCACATAGTTTGATTCGTTTCTCTTCTGCCAGCACCAACTTTGAATCCTTGCGACCACGAGCTGCTTCCTGACTTCCGAAATCTGGAATAATGCCGGCGCGCGATGAGATTTGCTGAACAAAACGAGGACTATCCCGGTAGAACACAAAGCCCATCCAATCGATTCCCAATTGTGCTACGTCGTGAATATTCTCGGCATCACGCAGACCACATACTTTTATTATCATAGGTTTATTTATGTTTTCTGAAAGATTTTTCTAATTGTTGATATTTTCAATGAACCGTTTCAATGCTTCGCCCGGGTTTTCTTCCTTCATAAAGTATGCGCCTATGAGGAATCCTTTGTACCCAATTTCCCGTAAATCTCTGACAACTTCAGAATGACTGATACCTCCTGCACTGACTTTCACAGCATCCTCTGGCAGCATTTCTGCCATCTTGAACGACTTTTCCATATCAGTTGCAAACGAACCGAGGATTCTGTTGTTGATTCCGTACATATCCGGCTCACATTCAATGTATTCTAAATCTTCAATACTGTGCATTTCCAAGAGCACTTCCATCTTCAGATGATGCGCCAGAGATATCAACGAATGGCATTGTTCCTTTGTAAGAATGGCTGCCATCAGAAGAATTGCCGACGCTCCGGCATGCTTTGCCTGAAACAATTGGTATTCATCTATCACAAAGTTATTATATAATATAGGTAGACTCACACCTGTTGCGCGTGCTTCCTGTATAAATTCATCGTAACCACCGAAATACGCATTGTCGGTGTGAATGCTCAATGCGGCGGCACCGTTCCTTTCGTAGCTCAATGGTATTTCTCTTGCTTTGCCATCTTGTTTTATCCATCCCTTTGAAGGACTTTTGCGCTTAAACTCTGCAATGACACCCGTGGAAGAATAGAGCAATGCCTGCTTCATAGAAGGAATTTCCCTGTTCATTGCTCCTTCATATTCTATGATGCCAAACAGTTGTTTCATCGGAATGAACTGCCGCCATTGCTCAAGTTCGCATCGCTTGTTGGCTACTATTTCCTCTAAAATATCTTTCATATCGCAAAGTTAATGAAAAAGAAATATTATTCCTTATAATTCTACATTTAATTCTATCAAGAGGCTTTAAATTTTGGATTACCTTACCATTTCCCATCACATCTTTACTCCAATTCCACAAGTATAAAATTGAGAAGTTGTAAGAACTTAAACCCAAATCGGTCATTAGAAAAATCCGCTTTCTTTTTGCAACGGAACCAATAACATGTGCACGCCATAGTTAGTAGCGACACTGTGTTTTACACGATTCTGTTGGACTCTTATAACATTTTGCTATCAAAAATCTCTAATGAACGATTTGGGATAAATCTTTACTCAAACTCTTTTTGTCGAGCCTAAAAATGCTTTTACAAACTAATGGCGGCATAAGTTTTGCCTAAGATTTGCTGCTCTTTTATGTTTTCTTTAATTCTTCAGAAGAACAGTATTGTAAACTCTGTACAACAATAATCATTGCAGCAGTTAAAAACACGATTTTCAAATGACCGAAGAATGGAAAACAATCTTCGCAAGAATGCAATGCAAATGTGCGAAGAATAGAATGCAATCTTCGCACATTTGAAAATGGAGGAATATGTAAAGAAAAAACATAACCAGTATCGCTGTATGACGTGAGTTCGATGAGTTCAGAATAAAGCAAGCTGTGTGATCCAAAACAATAAACCTCTTTCTATGCATTATAGGGAAAGAGAGACTTTAAAAATATGAATGGACTTATCAGGCAGTATATAATAAAGAAAGAGGACCTCATAAGAACACTTGGCAGAATAATATACTGGATGCAGATTAAACAAAACAACAAATCAGAAACAATGAATTTTAAAAGTCAAAACAGACAATTTACCTGAAATACAGATAGACTCGCACTTTCTTATGGAATTTGTCCACAGCTATTTCAAAGTTAAAGAATTGTAAACATTATTTATTTTTAGATATTTTCTGCCATTTTATGCGATTAATCCGTAGAAAATAGATAATTTTGCAGCACCAATTGCATAAGGAAAGGTGCTCGAGTGGCTGAAGAGGCACGCCTGGAAAGCGTGTAACCGTCAAAAGCGGTTCGGGGGTTCGAATCCCCCTCTTTCCGCATTTTATTATTGAACCAAAAAGAGGTTACCGAATATGAAGAAATTGATTGCACATTTTGCAATGATGACTCTCCTCGTTTTTTCTTTCTCAACAAGCGTACTTGCACAAGATTCATCGGCCAACATTCAGGAAAAAACGGCTGCGAGTGTTGCTGCAACTGATACGCTGACGGATGAGGCACTCGATGAAAGTGGCGTTATTGACACGACAGAAGTGGCTGGAGCAAGTAGTGGCGATGGAAATTTGCACAAGTCTCTGAAACGGAAATTCATTGACGGCAACGCAGGTTTTATGTCCTTGGTAGCCCTTGCATTGGTACTTGGACTGGCGTTCTGCATCGAGAGAATCATCTATTTGAGCCTTTCAGAGATAGACACAAAGAAATTTGTGGCAGAACTGGAGAAGAAGATTACCGAAAACGATATTGAAGGAGCAAAGGAACTCAGCAGAAACACACGTGGCCCGGTGGCTTCCATCTGCTATCAGGGCTTGGCGAGAATCGACAGCAGCATAGAAGACATAGAACGGAGCATTACCGCCTACGGAAGCGTACAGAGTGCAAATCTTGAAAAGGGTTGTTCGTGGATTACGCTTTTCATTGCTATGGCACCGTCGTTAGGATTCCTCGGCACGGTTATCGGTATGGTAATGGCATTCGACCAGATTCAGATGGCAGGCGATATAAGCCCTACTATCGTTGCATCGGGTATGAAGGTGGCGTTGATTACGACAATCTTCGGTATTATCGTGGCTTTGGTGTTGCAGGTTTTCTACAATTACATACTTTCCAAGATAGAACATCTGACTGCTCAAATGGAAGAATCGGCAATTTCCCTGCTCGATTCCATTATGAGATACAAATTGAAGAGGTAGCAATGAGGGAGAATAAAGTAGATAAAAAGCTGAATGCAGAACGCTTGTCTCAACGAGTGCTCTACATTCTGATAGTATTCATTGCCGTTTCCTTCGCAGCGTTCTATCTCATTGGCTTTGATATGCCCTTCGTTGAAAACCCTGCTTTCAACGCACCACTGCTCACAGATTTAGTGATTATCACAATGTGGGTATTATTTGCTGGTACGCTCGCCATTGCAGGATTCTCTCTTTATAAGGCAATCCATTCAACGGCAAAAAGCGAAAGCGTGGTGAACAACATACCGGTAAGAAAGATTTCCATTGCTGTTTTCAGCGCAACGCTCCTTTGCCTCGTACTTACATTCATTCTCGGCTCATCAGAAGCAATGCAAATCAACGGCGAGGAATTTACAGACAGGTTTTGGCTGAAGGCAGCCGATATGTTTATGTCTTCATCCATCATTCTGTTGGTGTCAGCTATTGGCGTTGTCATCTTCGGTGCAACACGCTATTACAGGAAAAGAAAGTAAGGAAATATGTTCAGAAGAGAGAAGAGAAAAGTTCCGGGATTGAATACTTCATCGACAGCAGACATTTCGTTTATGCTGTTGATTCTCTTCCTCGTAACCACTTCGATGGACGCAGACAAAGGTGTTTCCGTTCAATTGCCTGCCATCGAGAAGACACAAGACGAACAACCGTCGATGGTGGATGTAGGTAAGATACTGAATTTCAAGATAACGGCAGACAACAAGATATTGCTGAATGGTAAGAATGTAGAGCTTTCCACCATAAAGAGCACTGTATCACAGTTTGTTACAGAAAAAGGAAAGGAGCATATCATTCAAATGGAATCGGACAGAAAGGCATCGTATGATACCTATTTCAATCTTCAAAATGAGATTATTGCAGGCTATCAGATACTGAGAAACAAGCGTTCGGAAGAACTTTACGGAAAATCCTATGCACAGTGCAGCATAGAACAACAGTCAGAAATAAACAAAGAAGTTCCCCAACGTATCTCGGAAACGTATGATTCTCAAGCACCTGTCGGGGAAGGAGGTGGCGAATGAGCATTTACCGAAAGCGAAGCCACGAGATTCCCGCATTGAACACGGCTTCCCTACCCGACCTTATCTTTACCATTCTTTTCTTTTTTATGCTCGTTACACAGATGAGAAAGGTGGCAGTAAAAGTGAAATATCAGTTGCCACAAGGCACGGAACTCACAAAATTAGTGAAGAAATCAGCCATTTCCTATGTTTACATTGGTCAGCCAATGGATGAACTGGGAAACATACAGAGCGATTCTACAATGATTCAGCTCAACGACAAGTTTGTTTCGCTCCCCGAAATGCAGGAATATCTCATCAACGAGCGTGCGGGAATGGACGAAACAGACCGAAAGCAGATGTCAGTGAGCATACGGGCCGACAAAGATGTACCAATGGGAACCATCATCGACCTGAAACAGACCTTGAGAAAGGCCAACACGCTCAACATCAACTACACGGCAATAGCCAGAACAGATTAATATTTTATATTATATTAGGATTATAAATTAAAACAAAGCACTAAAAACAGTTGGGGTTTTAAAAGTTTAATTGTAACTTTGCACCAAATTATTTAAAGAAATGGCACATAGAAGTTTAGATCAACTTGACAAAAAGATTTTGCGTCTCATTGCTGAAGATGCTCGTATTCCATTCTTGGAAGTTGCCCGTGAATGCAATGTCAGCGGCGCAGCTATTCATCAAAGAATACAAAAGCTCACGAATCTCGGCATTCTTAAAGGTTCACAATTCGTCATTGACCCGGAGAAAATCGGATATGAGACTTGTGCATTCATCGGATTGAACTTAAAGAATCCCGAAAATTTCGACACCGTTGTTGAAGCACTGAAGATGATTCCCGAAGTGGTGGAGTGTCACTATACAACGGGCGAATATGACTTGTTCTGCAAAATTTACGCTTACAACAACCATCACTTGCTGAACATCATCCACGATAAGCTCCAGACTTTGGGATTGTCGAGAAGTGTGAGCATAATCTCTTACAATGCTGTGATTGATCGCCCTCTTCCTATCGTCGATTTTCCATTCGAAGGTGGTGAAGACGACGAAGAGGATAACGAGATCGGAGCATAATACAAAGGAAATAAGTATAAAAAAATGAAGTCGAGTTGATTGCAAAGCTACAATTAACTCGACTTTTTATTTTTAAAGAAAGAGAAATCTTTATATCTTTGCGATAGAAATGCGTTACAGCAAAAACAAAAGAACAATCAGAAACAACTCATAAAACATTCAAGACAATGAACATTGGAAAGAAAACATTATTATCCTTGCTCGTTATCGGTGCAGCAATGAGCCTTTCAAGCTGCAAGGAAAACTATTCAAATGGCGAAAAAGTAGGCAACCTTATAGAATTCACGAGCAAAGGAGTATGGTGGGATTCGTGGGAAGGAAGACTGAATATGACACAGACTGGTATGAATACCAGTGGCGAACCTTTCTCGTTCTCGTTCGACAACGACCGTGATGATCAGGATTCGCTCATCAATCTGATGAAACAGGCACAAGTGGAAGGATGGAAACTGAAGATTCGTTATCACGAGGTATGGGGCTTGAAGAATTTCTTTCACAACCGTGGAGAAACCGATTATTTCGTTGATGACGTAACCGTACTCGACAAGGATTTTGCAAATCCACTGAAAAGGAGTGCTGTAAGTAATGGTAAAGGAAAGGTTGTTGATACGATTTACGTGGTAATCGACAAATCTGAACTCAAGAACAGATAAGCTCTTTAAACATAATCAAAGATTAAGTGGGAGCGTTTTCAGACAATTCTTGTGCATAATTCCGCAAAGCTGAGAAGAAAGCATTCTGAACATTGCAATCAATGAACACAGTAAAGGAATACAAGAAAACGAGAACAGCAGAAATATGAATTTGATGAAGAAGAATATTTTGCACATCTTGATTTTCCATAAACGCTCTTCTTAATTATCAATATTGAAACAAGATGGCAAAAATCATTGAAGGCTATATGCCATTCCGTGGATACAAGACCTACTATCGTTCGGTAGGCGAATGCAAAGATGGCAAAAAGCCACTCCTGTTATTACACGGAGGACCAGGAAGTACGCACAATTATTTTGAATTATTGGACGTTTTGGCTGATGATGGCAGACAAGTTATCTCCTATGATCAGTTGGGTTGTGGCAATTCGTTCGTGGAAGGACATCCGGAATTGTGGACGCTGGAAACGTGGATAGAAGAATTGGAAACGCTCATCGAACATCTGCAACTCAAGGATATTCACATTCTCGGACATTCGTGGGGAGGAATGATGATTATTGCTTGGCTGATAGAATACAAGCCTTGCAGCGTCAGTTCTGCAATATTGTCCAGCACGCTGTCATCGAGCAAGTTATGGGGAAGCGAACAGCATCGTCTGATTTCCTTTATGCCACAGGAACATCAGGAAGCAATACAAAAAGCTGAAGCAAACAACGACTGGAAAAATCCCGAATATCTTGCGGCAAACGACTATTACACCATTCGGCACGCTTGCGATATCAAGGGCGAAAGACCAGAATGCCTGATGCGAAAGAAGCGTTTCGGTACAGAATCATACATTACTGCGTGGGGACCAAACGAATATACCCCACTCGGCAATCTTAAAGATTTTGACTATACCGACAGACTGAACGAAATTTCGCAACCCTGTCTGGTTATTAATGGCACAAACGACGAAAGCACGCCACTACTGGCAAAGACTATGTACGACAACATTCCCAATTCTGAATGGGAATTACTGGACGGTGCCCGCCATTTAACCTTTGGCGATCAGACAGAAACATATTGTAGAATCCTCAGAAACTGGATGGAGAAGCACGATTGAATCGTATATTTTCAGCCTCTTCTTAAATAAAGAAAGGCAAGGAACAACAAAATTTTGTCCAAAAACAACGTGGCGTTGCCGTTGTTTTTGGACAAAATTTTTATTATTTTCTACCCTTTGCAACTACTTAACAGCTTCGACTGGCTTCTTTTCGTTGGTCCAAGCTATGATTCCTCCAAGAAGATTGGTAGTCTTGTATCCCTTTTTTTCAAGTATCGAGCAAGCCAGCGCAGAGCGTTTTCCCGAACGGCAATACACAGCAACTGGGCGATTCTTGTCCAATCGTTCCAATGCCTGAGCTTCAAAATCGCCGTCGTGAACATTGATATTCATTGCTCCGTGAATATGAAACTCATTATATTCTCCCGGTGTACGCACATCGAGCAGTTGAACAGAGTCTGTTTTAATCATCTTCTCAAACTCTGAAACCTCAACATTTGCTACTGATGGCGATGTGCATTGTGCTGTAACTCCGACAGCGAAACCAAAAAGTGCCAATATGGTTGCTTTTATCTTGTTCATATATTTCTAAATATTTTATTGCTTTTAATTTATTTGTATATATCTGATACAAAACCTATTTCTATCTATCTTCTAAGATAATGCTTTAATGTGAGTATCGGATGGCGAAGAAGCATTCTCGGACCTGCCCAACGCATCACTTTTCTGATTTCTGCACGCTTTTCCTTGCCGTAACAATGTATCGGGCAAACCTTGCAAACAGGTTTCTTCTCGCCCCAATGACAGTTTTCCAAACGCAACTCACAATAATCAGCCAAATCCCTGTAATGCCCTTTCAACTCCTTCTCGCCAGTCTTGCTTTGGGCATACATCTTAATCATTTCCCTTACAATAACCTTCTCCCTTTCAATCTTTTTCATTCTATAAACATTTCAGTGGGCGCGATGATTGGCTGACCGAAGCCGCATCAGGCATTCGCCAAAGGATTTGACGCAGTAGTCTCAAGATGATAGTAGCTGTGGTCGATACCTTGCTCCGCAAGATAAGTCTTCGCAGCATAATAAATCTCATTATCATTGTTCTCAGCTGAATAAGCAATTACAGCCTGATGCTTGTCTGCCGACAACATATCCATATCCTCTATTGCCAATCCGTGATCATCAAGATAACTGATCAGATTATTGATGTGTCTCGCTACAACGCCCATCGTGTTATCATTCTCGGTAATGTGGAGAAAATGAGTCCCCACAGGTAAAACATTCGCTTTCATTTGGGTAAATAATGTAATAAAATGTTTTGCAAAAATAGCAAAAATAAACGATTCCCACGTATAGTTTCAAAAGTAATACTCTCGCAATTAAAACATATTAACGAATGATTTTTTACATATATATTATATAATTGAAAAGCAACAACTTGCTGCGTATTACTAAATTTTCTATTGAACAGAAATAATTAACTCTCAAGAGAACAAAAGGAGTACGAAGAGCAATGGCAAAAGTTCAGCATTTCATTCCCGTGAGATTACAAATTCTTCCTAAATTTTATTTCACACTATCGGTAATTTATAAAGCCTTAAAGTAATGGAATCAATTTAAAATTGTATCTTTGCATCGAACACTATTCGTGTATATCATATTAATCGTACACGTACATTAATTATAACAGATGGAAAAAGCTGAATACTTTCAGTTGCTTCAATTCAGACTTCTTAAACGTTTGGAGTTGAAGGAGGCAAAGGATATGCAAGGAATGCACATCCGATGGTTCCGGTATGGCAAACATCTGATGAGTGCAAGAGAGGTTACTATCGGCAGTATCATCGACCTTGTGGCAGAGGCAACCACCCTTTCATCGCAGCTCGGCCATGAATCCTTAGCCGATGAATGGCTCAGCCAACTGACGATAGAGGAAATGCAGGCGAAATCCAGAACATTCAGAATACTCGATCCTGACGGACTCCCCACTCCATTGATTACCGAACTCGACAAAGCCACCGGCCAGACGGTGTTCATCGACGAGATTACCCACAAACCTGTCCACTATCTGCTCGACGAACACTATACAGGCACGCCACATCGTCCCGACCCGAAAGACATTATCGACATTCTCATCTTCCTCAAACGGCAACAGACGCTCGGCAATTACGTTACATTCTATAATCAAGGATGCTTCGCCGACAGTGGCTTGGAATGGATTCCACCCGGCAAAAACGATTCAGAACTGAAAGCAATGATGGAACTCTATGGCAGTTTGAACTTCGACGGAGAGGTACCATCAGAGGCATTGGACGAGGAATTTACATCATACGTCTCTCCGATTGAATACGATGCCGTTTACAGGCTTTCCGACGACAAGCTCAACACGCTCTATCTGGCGTGGATAAGATAAATGACAATGCAAACTAAATGGAGAAATAAGATTCAGATATCTCTTCAAAATCAAAATTAAATGCAGATGAAAACGGGAAAAACAATTATGTCTCTAATGCTTTCTGCAATCTCAATGATTGCGATTTCGTGTTCAACAGCCAAAATACAAGAACAGACGGCAACCCTCTTGCCGGAACTTGTTTTCACTTTCAACAGCAAAGGAGAATGTATCGTGAAGAACGCACAAAAAATTTCAAAGAAAGACTTCAGCAAATTATCACAAAAAGATGGTTTACAATGGATTTCCACACGTGAGATTATGCCTTCAGGAGAACTCGCAAAGAATGATTCTTACCACCTAATCAGAGGACGAAGCCCGATGAGTTACTTCTTTGAAGACGGCAAAATCCACTCCTTTTTCTTCAATTCTGCAACCGGGAGAATCGCATCCAATCCCTACCCTTTTGAATATGACGAGAAAGAATGCAGACTGATCATCAACAATTTTGCTACGATGCAGATTGTAAGACTGACAAACGATGAAGTAGGTGCAGTCAGTCTGTTGGGAACCGATGCCGAAGGAAAGCCAACCTACGCATACACAATCTACAAACAACTTTCTGCTGCCGAAGTACAGGCTATGAAAACGAAGTATGGATATGAAGAACCAATTCAGATAATTGAAAAAAGAGAAGAAAAAGAATAAGCCTGAAAACTTAATTCACGATTGCTTTATGACAAGGTTTTGCAAGAAACCGGCTGCCTGCATATTCAAAGGCTATCAATTTTTCTGCTTGAAATATTTTTACAATATAGTTGAAAATACGGCGATATTTTGAAAAAATATTTTTCTATTCGCAAATATGCCCGTTATTTGATAATTTTATAAAATACTGATATTTAACGATTTATAAATATTATCTCGATTAGTGAAATTTATCTGACGTGCATTCTTGCGAAGAATGCACAGTTCCAAGTTGATTTTATCAAGGAGTTGTGCTTCCATTCTTCGCAATTTCGTTTTGCGTTTATGCGAAGAATGGAAAACATTTATCGCACACTTGTATTGCATTCTTCGGACAAATGGAAAATTAGAAGTGAAAACAAAGTGTGAATTGATGAAAAACCATTGCCGAAATTCCTATTTTGAGATTTTACAGAAGCCTTTTTTCAGAAAGATTTATTTACAAGTCATTCGTAGAATGACAATCCTGAAAAAATATAATAATCTATCAAAAATTAAATATAATGCTAATATCGTGCTTGATATATGTCAATAAAATGAACTTTCAATGAGTTTTTCCATTAAAAAACCTTGCTGTGTCCGATAACAGTCGTATCTTTGCATCATCATAAGATAACAAGTAATGATTGTTTTAGATTAGTAACAGTTAATAGGCTACTTATAAGGTAAAGAACTGAATTGTTTTCAGAAAATAGGATTAGTAAAATTGAGGTTAAAGATTGATTCAAATTTCAGGATTACAGGTTGATTTAGGTAGATTAGTTATATAAGGAAAAAGATTTTAAGAGTTCAAGAGAGACACTTTAGGTTGTCTGTCGACAGCCAAGAGGTGCACAACGAGCAAGAAATTGCTGTTGCGCACCTTTTTATTTTATATTTAAATTTAGGAATGCGCTACATTTTTTCATAGATTTATTTGGGAAAAACTCTTTGCTCCCACATAGAAAAAAAATCAAGAGCAATAAGAAATAAAAACAAATTGGTCATATCTTCATTTGAAAATATGACCGTCTATTTTGAAAAACTTATGATTTTCTTAGCAACCACTACCATCCAGTCGGCACGATGGAGCATCTGAGTCAGCCGACTTCAACCCAGCATCTTCAGGATTGAGCGTTATCGTACCATCTTCGAGCACAAAACAGGGGATGCCTGCGTATCCCATCTGTTTCGCTTCATCGAACACAGGGCTGTTATCTCGCAGACGGAGAAATTCCTTGAGATAGCGCACGTGTTCGCCGATATCAATGATTTTGTAATTATTGTTTCCCTTTACCTGCTCGTCCACGGCCACACAGTCGGGACAAGACTTCATTCCATATATCTTTATCATAGTTGCAGGGAATTAATGGTTACAGATTTTGCTTGAATCCACCGTAAATTCATCTTCCTGAGAAGGCATAAACTTGCCACGCTGTTCCAGAAAATCAACAAGCTCTTCGGCAGAAAGCCCTTCAACAGAGCAAGTATGGAAGGTTTCTTCCGGTCCGAATTTCTCAATAATAGCTTTCACAAGGCTTTCCTTTGTAGTGTAGCTATTACCCTCCATCATATGCAATACGTCGTGTCCGTGTGTCATATTCTATTTCCTTTCGTTTTATTTGTTTATTAAATTCTGCGCAAAGATAAACTATTTAATATGTATGGAGAGTAACATTTGTGCCCTTTCAAGTGTTTTTAACTTAAATTAGTAGGACTGGAAGAAGGAAGGAAGACTACAAGAAAAGTGAACGCTTTCCCATTGTTTTTAGAGAAATATGATTTATCTAGGTAAAAACAAATGGTGCGAATACGATGTATTGGTTCGCAATACGGTTGATTTGCTTGAAAAAAGAAAACATTGAAACAACAAAGCTGCCGACACGATGAAATCATTATTCTCAAAAGATTAGAAAGAGAGTTGAATATGGCTTAAAGGAGAAAGTTTGTTATTCCGTAAGTATCAAAAAGTCAGCAATATAACTACATTTATTGTTTTTGTTTCTATGTTTTCATAGAGGCAAAAACTTGAAATCAGATACCTATTCCGTTGGTTAATTTATGCAAAAAAGAATATATATTCTTGCGTGAATAAAAGAATATTTCATATTTTTGTGATATCAATTTGATATCATTTAATCGTATAACTTAAAACAAGAAAATATGGAAAATAAAGAATTTTCATTTCAGGGAAAAGTCTTCAGTGGCTTAGGTATGCTTTTCGTAAACATCCTAATGGGAATCGCTGCACTGGCAATCGGCATTTATGGGATAGTATTACTCGATAATGGAGCCGACTTCGGAGGATGGCTGTTGGGAGGCGGGATTTTGTTGCTGCTCCTGTCGATTTTCGTATTAGCGGGATTTATTAAAGTAGAACCCAATGAAGCACTTGTAATGATGTTTTTCGGGCAATACAAAGGTACGTTTACCAAAGTGGGATTTCATTGGGTAAATCCTCTTATCTACACGAAGAAACTTTCGTTCCGTGCCCGAAACATTGATGCGGAGCCTATCAAGGTAAACGACAAGACGGGTAATCCGGTTATGATTGGTATGATGCTCGTGTGGAAACTGAAAGATACGTACAAAGCTATCTTTGAAATCGACTCGGAAACGATGGCACAGGGGAACGTGGCCACCGACGGAACGCAAAAGCCCGGCGACCTTATGTCGGCCTTTGAAAGGTTTGTCAGAGTACAGGGCGATGCAGCCTTGCGACAGGTGGCAGGTCAGTATGCCTACGACAACATCGAGGACGACAATGATTCGCAGACGCTCCGCGACAATAGCGACGAAATAAACAAGCTCCTTGAAGCCACGCTGGACGAGCGTTTGGATATGGCGGGAATAGAGATTGTAGAAGCCCGAATCAATTATCTCGCCTATGCACCAGAGATTGCCGCTGTAATGTTGCGTCGCCAGCAGGCAAGTGCCATCATTTCGGCACGCGAAAAGATTGTGGACGGTGCCGTTTCGATGGTGGATTTGGCGTTGAAACGACTCAGCGAAGACAATATCGTGGACTTGGACGAGGACAAGAAGGCTGCAATGGTAAGCAATCTGATGGTGGTTCTTTGCAGCGAGAACAACACGCAAGCCGTAGTAAACACCGGAACCTTGAATATGTAAGAGACAAAGGATACAAGGATTGTATTAAGTGTTGGCTGACCAGACTTCCACCGTCAGACGGATAAGATGAAAATTCTGAATCAGAAGCATTCGGTCGCCGATACTTAATACTTTCAATCAACCGTTATGGCAAAAAAAGAAAGTGCAAACAAAAGTTTTATCCTTCGAATGGATGCTGAAACTATGGCTGCCATTGAAAAATGGGCTGCCGACGAATTCCGTTCCACCAACGGACAGCTTCAGTGGATTATAACTGAAGCACTGCGCAAAGCCCGCCGTCTGCCGAAGAATAAAAAAGCAACTGAAGAATAAGCAATAGTAATACTCGTGGCGAGGCTCGTTCTCGCCAACGCTTGTTTACATACCTTCAAACCCAAGTATAGTAAAATCAATACGCAAGAAAATGACACTTCCAAGAACAAAACAAGGAACCATACTGGAACTTCTATGCGCATCTGCGCTCATCATCAGTTGGGCTGTCTCCATAGTTGGATTCCACAATGGGAAAATATCTGTTAATGGCATTATTGGTGTGGGCATTATGACTCTTTCTGTGGTTGTACTGCTCGCCGCTGCCTATAAACCACGGATGAAGTGGGTAAACTTCACTTTCGACCGTAAGCTGAGCAATCACAAGCAATACCATCTCAACGCTATGATGTTGCGATTGGTGGCTTTATGGGTATCGTGCAGTATCATTCTCAAATCGATTGTGAGAAACTTTTCCGACCCTCTCCAAACCGTGATGGACATTTGCTTCTCAGTGGTTATAGCGATTATCGTGATTTATTTCACGAATAAAATCAATGAAGCAGGATAGTTTTCGGCTTGTAAGGAAGAAAAAAACGGATGCAAATTGTGCTAAATTCCATTATGCTTTTTAAGCAGGAATGCAGCCATTTGCATCTTTTTTTACCTGAATTTTGAATAAATCCAGAATCAGGAAACGACTTTATTGGAACGCCTTTGGAAAATATCACGTAATATTTCAGTAAATATCACGTAATATCTCGGCAAATATCACGTAATATTTCAATAAATATCACGTAATATTTCGGCAAATATCACGTGATATTTATGTGGAAATGATTTCTGATTCCCGAAAGGCGAAAATAATATAACCTGAGTTCGTGATAAATCCGAACTCAGGTTATTGCAGAAACGACAGCGCTCTGTCATCCTGAATTATATGAAATGAGGACTGTGAAAAGGGGAACAAACAGGAATCCTTGTATGTAACCATTCGCAAGGTGTACGCCTACACCCAACATAAATGAAGCATTCATAAAGGTTCCTCTTCCCATTCATCCCCATATATCGCGAGGTCAATATGTTATTTTCAGACCCACGTAATAGCATCGTGGGAGCGACGGACCATAGATATAGCCGGCATCACGGTTCCATCCCTTGTCAATGTCTTTCTGATAAGCGTCCGTGATGTTCTGAATGCCGCCATTCAACTGTGCCTTCACGCTCTTGTGAATCTTGAAATCATAGGCAAGTTTTAGGCTCAGCGTCATAAACGACGGCGTATTCACGGCCACCGGTGCATCAACACCCGAACCGGCAGCGTGTCCCACGAGCATTTTGCCCGTATAATTGCCTGAAAGGGATGCTGTGAAGTTCTTTACCGGAGTTATCTGCGCCGTGAAATAACCGTAAATATCGGGCGTGCGCAACATTTTCTTCTCGGCGGGCGCACCCTCGTCCCACTCCACGGCTTCCTTGTATTCGCTCTTCTGCCAAGTGAAACCTGCCTGAAGTTGCAGCCAACGGCTGAAAACAGCCTTGCCCTCGAGGTTCAAGCCAATGACGGTTGCCGAATGGGCGTTGTATCTTTCAAGGATTCCGATACCATTTTCATCCGTCTCCTCCAGTTTGCGCTGTGCAAAAACATTATTAAGATGCGTAAAGAATCCTTCCACAAGCAGGTTGGTCTGCACGGAGCCGAAGCTGTGATACATATCGGCCGAGAGGCTGATACTGTTGGAACGTTCCTCCTTCAGATCCTTGCTGAGCCGTGTCTTGATGCGCTCGCCGCCGGCAAGCGTCGTGTGCAGGTCTTCGTCGAAAGCCTGTGGAGCACGGAATCCACCGGCATAAGTGAGTCGGAGGTGGACGTCGTCCGTAGGATTGTAGCGGACGTTCACACGGGGGCTGAATATCAGATGGCTGATGAGGTTGTGTTTGTCGAACCGTCCACCGAGCAAGAAGCTCCATTGGTCGTTTTTCCATTCATTCTGAAAGAACATACTTCCCGTTCTCACGTATTGTTTCGTGATGGCGTCATAGCCCAGAGCGTGGTCCTTGAGCCCGTCGTAGCTATATTCTGCACCCAGTGTAAGGTCGGCGGGCATAAAAAGAAGGCTTGCAAAATTATGGATAAACTGAACCCCACCCATAATATTCAAATCACGTGTCTTGCTGTAAGCCTTCATAGCATCCTCCTTGCTCTCATCCGACCCGTTGCCCGTGCCACCATAGTAGCTGTCGCGTGAGATGGACTGGAACGAAGCATAGGCAGAAAGATGGTTCAAGCCATCAGGAGTGAAGAGGTCATAGCCCAGATTTCCTCCGTGAATATTGTGCCGGAGCTGTTCGGCAATGTTCGATTCGTGGGCGGGAAGATGGAGATTGTTGCCCCCGCGACGGAACTCGCTCTGCGTATGGTAGTGTAAAGTCAGCTTGGAATAGCTGTTCAGACGAAGGAAAGAACTCAATCCAATCGTCTTGTTGATGAGTTTCGGCAAATCGGTATAGCCGTCAGCATCACGGTCGTATCCCCCACGGTTTCTGCTATGGCCGTAGACAGAGAATCCGGCCTTGTTGTCGCTCGACACCACCGATGCGTTTACCGTGGTGTTGTTTTCAAACGTCTTGCCTCCTTTGAACGCCATAAAGGTGTGCGAAAGGTCGGCAGAGTTGCTGCTTGGCTCTTTCGTTATGATGTTGATTGTACCACCGATGGCAGACGAACCGAAGAGAGCCGAACCTCCGCCACGCACCACTTCCACACGCTCTATCATATTTGCCGGAATCTGCTCCAGTCCGTAAACGCCCTGAAGCGCAGAGAACACCGGTCGGGAATCAATCAGTATCTGCGAATAATGCCCGTCAAGTCCGTTGATTCTCACTTGTGAGAAACCACAGTTTGCACAGTTGTCTTCCGTTCTCACACCGGGCTGGAAATTCAGTCCCTGTGCAAGGCAGAGTGACTGCGTTACATCAAACATCTTCGTGTCTATAACGCTTACCAGCGTCGGAGCATTGCGTCGCAACGATGCGTAACGGTTCGACGAAACCACCACTTCGTCGAGCGCAATATCATCCACTTCCATTGAGAAGTCCAAAGTCTGCGCCCCATTTGCCGCCATTACCACGGTTTTCGTAATCGCACGATAGCCCGTTGCTCTCACTTCTATCTTCTGATTGCCCACCGGCAAATCCTCCAGATGATAATATCCGTCGGCATTTGTTACACAGGCTATCATCGTGCCCAATACTCTCACGCTCACGTGCGACATAGGTTCGCCGCTTTCCTTCTCAACAACAGTTCCCGTAACATTGGCACCGCTCTTGTTGTCGTCTATGCTTTCGGCACCAACGAGCGATGGCAGGCAGCAGAACAGTGCCACCATCGCCGCAATCAGCCCACTTCGGGCTGTCAGTCTTTCTTTCTTCATTGTTTTTTTTAGTTCTAATTCTAATATTTTCGGAGACCAGTCCGTCTCCTCATTTGTGATTAATCTTTCGGTCAGTATCAAAACCTCAGCTTCTCTTCCGAGTCCAATCGGTCTTCATTTATCCCCCCTTCTCACTTGAACGCTATTTCTCCATCTTAAACATTATTATATATAAAGTGAGAAAGATAGCGTAAAGATGAAATGAGTGGGCACAAGTCCAATTCCCTCATTAAGACGATGCAAAGGTAGCAACTTTCCTTTTACCGAACAATACCTAAATACTATGAATTTAACAATCGCACAAATACCTAAAGATATATCCACTCGCATTCTCCTTTTTGTTAAATTCCTTTACTGAAAAACAGCCTCTGAAAAATTTCAAAATAGAAATCGAAAAGCAAAATTCCGATGATTCCAGACCTATTTTCCAATGACTTCATCGCGTTTCTGCGAAGTATGTTTTCCAATCTTGCGAAGAACGCAATGCAATCTTCGCAAGAATGTTTTTCAAACTTGCAAAGAATGAAGCGTAAAAACTATCCGATTATCCACCTTTATTGTCCTTTACCACGGCTTTTATCATCAAAACACTTTACAAGAATTTCATCTTTAATGATAATCTATTAGTATTCAACAAGTTACAAAAACGACCAAAATTCGCATATTTGAAAAATTTTCTCTCCCTGCTCCAAAATATTGAAGTTATGAAAACCCTTTTGTAAAATTTATTCATTGAATTTTTCTATCTCGCAACTGCTGCATATAACGATATAAATACCTACTTCCGTTCTTTTCAAAGTGCTTTTTGGGATTATCAATTAATTATTGTACCTTTGCACGAAAATAAAAATAGGTATAACAACATAAAATGATTACACTTTCAAACATTGCCGTTCAGTTCGGCAAAAGGGTTCTGTACAAGGACGTTAATATTAAATTCACTCCCGGAAATATCTACGGTGTCATTGGTGCCAACGGCGCAGGCAAATCAACGCTGCTTCGTGCCATCTCCGGCGATTTGGAAACAACAAAGGGTACTATCGATTTAGGACCCGGCGAACGGTTGTCCGTATTGGAACAGGACCACTTCAAGTACGATGAATTCAAGGTTATGGAAACCGTTCTTATGGGGCACGAACCTCTTTGGAAGAATATGAAGGAGCGCGAGGCTCTCTATTCTAAGGAAGAAATGACCGAGGAGGACGGCAACCGTGCTGCTGATCTCGAACTGAAGTTTGCCGAAATGAACGGTTGGGAAGCTGAAAGCGAAGCTGCTCAGTTGTTGCAGAATCTTGGTGTGAAGGAGGCTTTGCACGACAAGCAGGTAGCTGAACTTTCAAACAGCGAGAAAGTGCGTGTGATGTTGGCAAAGGCACTTTTCGGTAAACCTGAAAACTTATTGCTTGATGAACCTACCAACGACCTTGACCTCGAAACCGTAGAATGGTTGGAAGAATATCTGAGTGAGATTGACGAAACGCAGACCGTGCTTGTTGTGTCCCACGACCGTCACTTCCTCGATTCCGTAAGTACACAGACCATTGATATCGACTTCGGAAAGGTTACGGTGTTTGCCGGCAACTATTCTTTCTGGTACGAAAGTTCGCAGTTAGCTCTCCGTCAGGCTCAGAATCAGAAGATGAAGGCAGAGGAAAAGAAGCAACAGTTGGAGGAATTTATCCGCAGATTCTCTGCCAATGTGGCAAAGAGCAAGCAGACAACGTCAAGAAAGAAGATGCTTGAAAAGCTCAATGTAGAGGAAATTCGCCCATCAAGCCGCAAGTATCCGGGCATCATTTTCCAAATGGAAAGAGAGCCGGGTAATCAGATTCTTGAAGTTCAAGACCTGAAGGCAGTCGATACGGACGGAACCGTACTCTTCGACCACGTGGACTTCAACGTGGAGAAAGAGCAGAAAGTGGTATTCCTGTCTCGCAATCCTAAGGCTATGACCGCCCTCTTCAATATCATCAATGGCGAGCGAAATGCCGATGCGGGCACGTTCAACTGGGGCGTAACCATCACTACGGCTTATCTCCCATTGGACAATACATCGTATTTTGACTGCGATCTGAACCTTGTTGATTGGCTGTCGCAGTTTGGTCCCGGCAACGAAGTAGCAATGAAGGGCTTCCTCGGCCGTATGCTCTTCAAGCAGGAAGAAGTTGAGAAGAAGGTCAATATCCTTTCCGGAGGCGAGAAGATGCGCTGTATGATTGCACGTATGCAGCTTCAGAACGCCAACTGTCTGATTCTCGACACACCTACCAACCACTTGGATTTGGAAAGCATTCAGGCATTCAACAATAACCTCGTTGGCTTTAAGGGAAACATACTTTTCAGTTCTCACGACCACGAATTTATTGGTACCGTAGCAAATCGCATTATCGAACTTACGCCTAAGGGGATTATTGACAAACTGATGAGCTACGACGAATACATTCACGATGCTCAGATTAAGGAGCAGAGAGAAAAGATGTATTCGTAGGTCTCTCAATGGCTTTCTCAATAGAGAGAATGTATTTTGATTATTGGCACGCAATTTGTCTTTATGCAATAAAAATATTCCAATTATGACTGATAAAAAGAAAAAGATAGAAATCGAAGACGAAGAAATAGAAACCGCCGTTGATTCCCAAGAGGAAGTAAACAACGAGAATGCAGAAAATTCTGAGGAAACAGATTCTTCAGAAGAGCCAAGTGAGGACGAAGAAAAAGAAAATTCCGAGGAAGTTAAAGACGAAGCCGAGGAATGGAAAGACAAGTATATCCGTCTTTTTGCCGAGTTTGAAAACTACAAGAAACGCACTTTGAAGGAGAAAACGGAGCTTATACTCAATGGTGGCGAAAAGACTATCAAGGCCGTTCTTCCTATTCTCGACGATTTTGAGCGTGCTATCGCTGACAAAACAGAGGATGCCAACGCCATCAAAGAAGGGTTTGAACTTATCTATAAGAAGTTCCTCAAGTCTTTGGAAGGTCTTGGTGTAAGCAAGATTGAGACAGAAGATCAGGATTTCAATGTAGATTTCCACGAGGCTATCGCAATGGTTCCGAATATGGGCGACGACAAGAAAGGCAAAATCATCGATTGCGTACAGACGGGTTATACATTGAATGAAAAAGTAATTCGCCACGCTAAAGTAGCAGTAGGTCAGTAACTTAAAGAAGTTATCGGAAGTTTGAAAGAATTTTAAAGGAAAATAAAAGGAAGGAAACTTTTAATCTGAGGCTGACAGACAGAACTTTGATGACTGATTTGAAGACAAACTCAAAAGAATCATCGCTTTTCAATGCTGTTCACAAGATGAGTAAATTTCCTTATCAACCTTCTGATAAATTCAAAAATAAGTACAAACTTCCATTCAACTACAATCAACAACAATGGCAAAAAGAGACTACTACGAAGTGCTTGGCGTTGACAAGAACGCTTCGGAAGACCAAATAAAAAAAGCTTATAGAAAGATTGCTATCAAGTATCATCCGGACAGAAATCCGGATGACCCTGAAGCGGAGGAGAAATTCAAGGAAGCTGCCGAGGCTTACAGCATCCTCAACGATGCTCAGAAGCGTCAGCAATACGACCAGTTCGGGTTTGATGGACCCGGAGGAGGCTTTGGTGGATTCAGCGGAGGTGGATTCTCAATGGACGATATATTCTCTATGTTCGGGGATGTATTCGGAGGTGGAGGCTCTGGCTTTGGAGGATTCGGTGGTGGTGGCTCACGTACACGCCAGCATCGAGGCTCCGATTTGCGACTGAAAGTAAGTCTTACACTTCAGGAAGTTGCAACCGGCGTAACCAAGAAATTCAAGGTAAGAAAGGATGTAACCTGTGAACATTGCCACGGAAGTGGTGCTGAGGCAGGCAGCGGCAAGGAAACGTGCCCTAATTGTCACGGAAGTGGTATGGAAATACGCACCCAGCAAAGTATTTTTGGAATGATGCAGACCCAGACAACCTGTCACGTATGTGGTGGCGAGGGAAGCATTATCAAGCAAAAATGCACACATTGCCACGGCGATGGAGTTGTTAAGGGCGAAGAAGTTGTAGAAATCAATATTCCTGCCGGCGTAGCTGAAGGTATGGTTCTCAACGTTTCGGGCAAAGGTAATGCCGGAAAGCGAAACGGTGTGAATGGCAATATTCAGGTATTCATCGAAGAAGAGGAAAACGAAACGTTTATCCGTGATGGTCAGAACATCATCTACAATCTTTTGCTCGACTTCCCGACAGCCGTACTTGGTGGTCAGGTAGACATTCCAACTATCGATGGTTCAAGCGTAAAGATAAAGATTGAACCCGGAACACAGCCCGGCAAGACGCTTCGCCTTCGTGGAAAGGGTTTGCCGGCAGTGCAAGGTTATGGAAATGCTACCGGAGACTTAATCGTCCAGATAAGTATCTACGTGCCTAAGGAACTTACAAAGGAGGAAAAGAAAGCCGTAGAACAATTCCGTGAAAGTGATAATTTCAAGGGAGACAAGTCTACCAAGAAATCAATATTTGAGAACTTCAAGAAGCTATTCAGCTAATTGTAAAAGGGGAAGTCAGGAAAAGAATCGGATACTTTCGGTTTGCAGCCAATGGGTAATATCAATAATTGAGCTTTAATCTTGATGTAAAGCAAACTATTGCCCGCAATCGCTGCAAACAAAGTGAACTAAAATCCGAATGGCTTCCCCTTTTACCACAATACAGAACCACAAACATTATTACAATGTCCTTCCAAGAAACCATAGAATACCTATTCAATACCACTCCAGTATTCGAGCGCGTAGGCAGCACAGCCTATAAGGAAGGTTTGTCAAACACGCATTTGCTTGACGAGCATTTCGGACATCCACACCAGAATTTCCGTTCTATACATATAGCAGGAACCAATGGAAAAGGTTCTTGTTCGCACACTTTGGCTTCTATTTTACAGGCAGACGGTTATAAAGTGGGACTTTACACGAGTCCACACTTAGTAGATTTCCGTGAGAGAATAAGAGTGAACGGCGAAATGGTTTCCGAGCAATACGTCATTGACTTTGTTGAAGAGCATAAGGATTTTTTTGAACCTCTGCACCCTTCTTTCTTTGAACTGACCACGGCAATGGCATTCAAATACTTTGCCGAACAGAAAGTTGATTTTGCTGTCATAGAAGTGGGACTGGGTGGAAGACTGGACTGCACGAACATCATCAATCCCCTACTCTCCATCATTACGAACATTTCGCTCGACCACACGCAATTTCTGGGCGACACGCTGCCTAAAATAGCGTATGAGAAAGCAGGCATCATCAAGCATCAGACTCCAGTCGTAATAGGAGAAGCTGATAGAGACACGCGTGTTGTGTTTGAAGCGCAGGCTCAAAAAATGGATTCCCTCATTGTTTTTGCCGAGGATATTCCTGCCATTCTGTCTTCTTCAAGTCTGCCCAATGGAGGAAGAAAATACCAAACTCGCTTTTATGGCGAAATAGAAGGCGAACTGGGGGGCATTTATCAGGATAAGAATGCAAACACCATTCTTACAGCCACGATGCAACTCTATAACAATAATATTATCAGGAATATAGATAGCATTGGAAAAGGCTTTAAGGAAGTATCTAAACGAACAGAATTGATGGGCAGATGGCAAACCATTCAAGAGAACCCAAAAGTGGTTTGCGACACAGGCCACAATGAAGCCGGTTGGAAATACCTTTCACGGCAGATTGTCAATCAACCTTGCAAGACAAGAAGGATTGTATTTGGAATGGTGGACGACAAGGATTTGAAAGCTGTTATGAGAATGCTACCCAGCGATGCAAGGTACTATTGGACGCAACCAAGTACCAAACGTGCTTTCCCTGTCGATAAAATTGCTGAACTGGGCAAAGAACTTGACTTGAATGGAAACTCCTTCGCTACTGTTAAGGAGGCTTACGAGCAAGCTCTGAATGATGCCTCTGAAGAAGATTTCATCTTTGTAGGTGGTTCAAGCTATGTTGTTTCGGATTTCTTGACCATCATTAAGAAATAAAAAACTGTTCTGAACGATATGCAAACTTCATCTTATTCTTTTCGTTTACGAAATACAAAGATGCTAAAATAGACTTACCCTCCTTTATAAGCCCGCATCCGCTCAAATAGGAAAAGCCAGAAAATCAATACATATATAATGTATAGGAAAAGAAAAGCAGAATCTTTCAGATGAAAGATTCCGCTTAATATTGTTAGGCAATTACTATTTCTTAGCCTCCATAACTCCTTCAATATAAAGACGAGTCATTTCCGTTTTGCCGTTTGTACGAACCGTGATGCTCTTCTTGAAGTGTCCCGGGAATTTACCCTGACCATTATAGGTAATGTCGATAGAACCTTTCTGCCCCGGAGCGATAGGTTTCTTGTCGTAACGAGGCACCGCACATCCACAACTGGCCACAACCTGATTGATAACCAAAGGTGCCTTGCCTGTATTTGTGAAAGTAAATGTAACCTTCTGAATCGGAGTGCTTTCAGAGAAAGTGCCGAAATTGTGATTAACCTTGTCGAACTTGATTTCAGATTGATTCTGTGCCATTGCAAATGAAAGGCCGAAAAACATCATCAAGGCTATCATTAAAAACTTTTTCATAATTATAATCCTTTTATGATTTATATCTTCTGATGCAAAAGTAACCAGAAAGTTTAGAGCGATTGATAGTTTTTACAATTATTAAATGCTTTTTACATAATATTTAATAAACTCTTTAACTGAATTGAATTTATAGGATATAAATAGCGATATATCGGCTATACGCCTTATAATTAGATGCTTATTGATGCTCATAAAGTAAAAATAGAGAGAAGTCTACAATCGAGAAAGGAAAGATTTTTACTTATATACTCTTATTTAACCAACGTACTGACAGCGTTTTTCCATCATCTTAACCGGCTCTGTAAGTATCTGTAAATCAACTGATAATAATTCTGTTTCCAAACGTGCGAAGATTGCGATGCATTCTTCGCAAAAACGCAAGGCAAATGTGCGAAGAATGGAATGCAATCTTCGCACAATTGCAAATCGTGCTTTATCATCTGTCTAAAATGATAATTATTTCGTTCAAATGATGATATTATTCCGTTTTAACAAACGCATTCCATATAAAAACTTCCGGACTGTCATATATTTTTTGTTTACCGTTATACTAATTCGTCAAAAGTTTGTACCTTTGCAGTTAGAAACAAAAATATTGATATTATATGTACCGTACAAATACTTGTGGTGAACTTCGTGTTTCGGACTGTGGCAAAGAAGTAACACTTTCCGGATGGGTTCAGCGTTCACGTAAAATGGGGGGTATGACCTTTATCGATCTCCGTGATCGCTACGGCATTACCCAGTTGGTTTTCAACGAAGCAGAAAATGCAGAACTTTGCAATGAAGCTAACAAGCTTGGACGCGAGTATTGTATTCAAGTGAAAGGTATCGTAAATGAGCGTCAGAGTAAGAACAGCAAGATTCCTACTGGCGATATAGAAATCATTGCCAAGGAACTTGTACTCTTGAGTTCTTCGCTCACTCCTCCATTTACCATTGAAGATAATACAGACGGCGGCGACGACCTTCGGATGAAATACCGCTATCTCGACCTTCGCCGCCCTGCTGTCCGCAATAATATGGAATTGCGCCACAAGGTTACCATCCTCATTCGCAATTTCCTCGACAGCCATAAGTTCATCGAAGTGGAAACTCCGATTCTCATCGGCTCTACTCCCGAAGGAGCACGCGACTTCATTGTGCCTTCGCGTATGAATCCCGGCCAGTTCTATGCGCTTCCACAAAGCCCACAGACCTTGAAACAGCTGCTGATGGTGGCAGGTTTCGACCGTTATTTCCAGATAGCAAAGTGTTTCCGCGATGAAGATTTGCGTGCAGACCGTCAGCCCGAGTTTACTCAGATAGACTGCGAAATGTCTTTCGTGGATCAGGACGATGTTATCAATATCTTTGAAGATATGGCCCGCCATCTGTTCAAGGAAGTGCGTGGCGTTGAGTTGCCTGAAAAGCTGGAACAGATGACGTGGCACGAGGCAATGAGAAAGTATGGTTCTGACAAACCTGACTTGCGATTCGGAATGGAGTTCGTGGAACTGATGGACGACCTGAAGGGTACGAGCGAATTTTCCGTATTCAATGAAGCTGAATATATCGGCGGTATCGTTGTGCCGGGCTGTGCAGATTACAGTCGCAAGCAGCTGAACGAATTGACAGATTTCGTGAAACGCCCACAGATTGGCGCGCAAGGTCTTGTTTTCATCAAGTATGGTGCCGACGGCGAAGTGAAAAGTTCTATCGACAAGTTCTTCACTCCCGAACAACTTCAGAAGGTTAAGGAGACCACCGGAGCAAAGGATGGCGACCTCGTGCTGATCCTTTCAGGCGACAAGCCCAACAAGACACGTGTGCAGCTATGCGCCTTACGCTTGGAAATGGGCAGCAGACTCGGTTTGCGCGACAAGAATGTATTCAAGTGCCTGTGGATTGTGGACTTCCCTCTCTTCGAGTGGAGCGATGAAGAGCAGCGTCTGATGTCTACCCACCATCCATTCACGATGCCAAACCCTGACGACCTTCACTTGCTGGACGAGCATCCGGAGCAGGTGCGCGCCAAAGCCTACGATTTCGTGTGCAACGGTATCGAAGTCGGTGGTGGTTCCATCCGTATTCACGATACAAAGTTGCAGGAAAAGATGTTCGAGGTGCTTGGTTTCACACCTCAGCAGGCCGAAGTCCAGTTTGGTTTCCTGATGAATGCTTTCCGATATGGTGCACCTCCTCACGCAGGTCTTGCATTCGGTCTCGACCGTTACGTCAGCATCTTTGCAGGTTTGGACTCCATCCGAGATGTGATAGCATTCCCTAAGAACAATAGTGGCCGCGACGTGATGCTCGATGCGCCGTCTGCAATTGCCGACAAACAGCTTGATGAATTACAGATTAAACTGGACCTAAAGAGCTAACAATCTTTGATTTAAATCAAAAAAAACTATAAATCATTGATTTTCAACTTAGAAGTGGCTACTTTTCCCGAAAAAAAATAGTTCCATCAAGATAATTGATGTACTTTTGCAGCAAATAATTACAGATTGTTTTATTTGATTTGAATAGAAACCAATTATTGAAGGAAATTATGGTAGAAAAGAAAGCAGCTGAGGCAAAGCCTACAACAAAAAAGGCCACAACTAAGAAAGTAGCTACAAAGAAAGAAGCAGCAATTGTTTATTTGTCAGCAGAAAACGCAGGTTTCAGAGCTGGCGACGTTTACAATGCACTCGCAGCAGCAGAGAAAGCTCTTTCAGCAGCCGAAATAGCAAAGGCAGCAAAGATTTCAGTAGAAGATACTTATCTTGGAATTGGCTGGCTCTTCAAGGAAGGCAAGGTTAAGGAAGGAAATGACAACAAGGTTGAACTTGCTTAAAAAGACAATTCAATAAACCAAAATAAGGAGTCTGTATTTCAAATATGGACTCCTTTTTCTTATGCAATACGACAAAGAAATCATACGCATATTGCTTGAGGCTGGCGAAGATGGGCTTTCTGTCCAGAAAATCTCCCGCCACGTCTTCAATGCGTGCAATTCTCTCTTTTCGCCGATAGAACAGAAGGACGTACACGCGTATGTTCAGCAATACCTTATCAGGGTAACTAAAAATAAAAATTCGATTATAGAAAAGACACAAAAAGGCATTTACAGACTGAATCTGGACAATCAGGAAACCCAACAGCTTTGCCTTCAATTCACAGATGAAAAGGAAGCTGATAATGTTCAGGAAAAAGAAGTTGATAACAGCTTGTCGCTATTCGATTTTTAACACGAAAGAACTTGCGTTTGGTTCTTTTACAAATAGAACTAAATAAAACTAGATAGTTATCAATAAGATAGTATAACAGAAGAACGCTATCAAAAAATCACGGAAAAATAAAGTTTTTATAATTTGTTGGCATTATTGCGTACTTTTTGTTTTATTTTCAATACCTTTGCACTCAGAACTATTTAACTGCATAAATTCAAATAAAATGCTTAATAAAGCAAATACAAGCAAAAAACATCGTAAATACGACCCATACAGCGCATTTGATTCACAGAAACACGCAAGCATTGCACATAGAAGAAAGATGTGGAAGCGTGCAATTTTAACTTTTACCTGCTGCATCGCGATTATCATTGTGATGCTTGTTGCGTGGTTGTATGTATAGAAACCTATCGTATTCTCACATTATCATCTGCCAATGTGCAAATGATAATGTGTTCCATCGAAAGCAATGTGCATAGTTTTGTGGATATCGATTCCTTTTCTGCTTAATGACAAAGCCACGTGTCCCATTGTCCGCCTTAGATTAATTTCAATCATCGGATGAAGCAAATAAGCGTTTTCTTCTGAATTTGCTGCATTGGAATTTGAAACTATCATCATATCTACGCCTAAAGCTCCACGATAGCTGCAAGAAAGTTTCTCGGTCAATAGTTTTTCCAAAGTCCTACGAATACTATCCAATAGCCGCAAGTCGATATATCGCCCTATTATTTCTCGTTTTTCATCTTCATTTGTCAATAGATTCCCTCTATAAACTCCATTGACAGTCTGGAACAACGACAAGCCTGCATACGAAACACCCTCTGAAGTTGAGAAAAACTCCATAGCAAAATCTGTTACCTTATTATAATAAGGTTCAATAGTGATTCCCCCTTGATTGGAAATGATGTTCCGAGCCCAGTTTATATGCACCCTGTCCATAACACGGTCAATGTATCGTATCCCTCTCCCACTACTGCTCCAAGGTGCTTTTATGACAGACATTTCATTATCTGCTGCAACTGCCTGCAATTCATCCAAGTCTGTAACGTATCGAGACTTGCCAATAACATTTTCGCCAATGCCTGATTGCTGCAATTGCAATAATATTTCAACTGAAAACTGTCTGCTGCTATAAGTCCTTATCGCGTGCAATTGCTCATCAGATAATAGCAATCCATCTTCTATCCCCAATGCTTTCAATTGAAATTTCAAGGCTTTGTCCCATCCCCACGGCGAAATCTCTGTGATTTTGCTTTGTAAAGCTGCAAGATTATTCTTATCAACAAAAACAACGTCGTTGGCAAAAGCCTTGAACCGTTGCAGATGAGTGTTTGCAGCTTCGGCATCATCCACCCAAACGGCATCGCCATTATTTGCCCAAAATGCAGGAATGTAGCCCAAATCCGAACGCAACTGCCGGGCAACGTGTGGAGCTGTGAAATTTCTGTCGTTATTTGCCAATGCAAGGTCGTGCTCGGGATTGAAAATATGTAATATCATTTCATCTTATATTTGCTACTGCAAAGATACACCAAAGTAAATATAATCCAAAATAAAAGCAAAAAAACGTTTTTTGTAATCTAGAGTTTGCAAATTAGGGAAATAAATATTACCTTTGCACATTATAATATAGAAAGTTTATGGACGCATTTTTTCGCACTCATACCTATCTTGTCGAACATAATGACGCATCGGTTCGTCGCATCCTGATGGATGAGATAGACTGGAATCATCGTATGATTGGCATAAAAGGTACGCGAGGAGTGGGCAAAACAACTTTCTTATTGCAATATGCCAAGGAAAAATTCGGGTCTACCGACAGACAATGTTTATATATCAATATGAACAACTTCTACTTCCAAGGCAGAGGTATCGCCGATTTTGCAGGTGAGTTTTACAGAAGAGGTGGGAAAGTTCTGCTCATTGATCAGGTTTTCAAACAGCCGAACTGGAGTCAGGAGTTAAGAAGGTGTTACGATTTCTATCCGAAACTGAAAATTGTATTTACCGGATCAAGCGTAATGCGTCTCAAAGAAGAGAATCCCGAACTCAACGGCATCGTGAAGAGTTACAACCTAAGTGGGTTTTCTTTCAGAGAATTTTTAAATCTCCAGACTGGCAACCAGTTCAAACCATACACTTTAGAGGAGATTCTTCAGAACCACGAGCAAATCACCAAGCAGATACTTCCTAAAGTCAGTCCACTCAAATACTTCAAGGACTATATTCATCACGGGTATTATCCATTCTTCCTTGAAAACAGAAACTTTTCGGAGAATCTTCTGAAAACGATGAATATGATGACTGAGGTGGATATTCTGCTGATCAAGCAAATCGAATTAAAATACCTCACAAAGATTAAGAAGCTCTTTTACCTGTTGGCACTGGGAGGTCCGAAAGCTCCGAACATCAGTAATCTCGCAAAGGACATCAATACGAGCAGGGCAACGGTAATGAACTACATCAAGTATCTGGCCGATTCAAGGCTGATCAACATTATTTACCCTGTCGGACAGGAATTTCCCAAGAAGCCCGCAAAGGTAATGATGAACAATTCCAATCTGATTTACGCAATTTATCCTATACAAGTCGAACAGCAACATCTGATGGAGACTTTCTTTGTAAACGCACTTTGGAGGGAACATCTGATAAACGAAAGCAACAAGCAAGGAACATACATCGTAGATGAAAAGTTTAAATTCAGGATTTGCGATGCTGACAACCCCAAGATACGTCTAAGCGCAGACACCATCTACGCACGATACAACACCGAGGTGGGCAAGGATAACAAGATTCCACTCTGGCTTTTGGGATTTCTGTACTGACAAATGTAAAGGTAAAAAGGATAATTGGAATAACGGATTCCCTATACAAAAGAAACGACTGATTTCACGTCCTATACAAAATAAGACAAAAACATTATAAAGAATCATTTAATAAATTACAAAATGGCTAAAGAAAAAAAGTTTATCACATGTGATGGTAACGAAGCTGCCGCACACGTGAGCTACATGTTCTCAGAGGTAGCAGCGATTTATCCTATCACTCCGTCTTCTCCAATGGCGGAGCATGTTGATACGTGGTCAGCAAAGGGTCGCAAGAATTTGTTCGGACAGACTGTTGCTGTTCAGGAAATGCAGTCTGAAGGTGGTGCTGCCGGTGCAATGCACGGCTCACTTCAGGCTGGTGCTCTCACAACTACATTTACCGCATCACAGGGCTTGCTCTTGATGATTCCTAATATGTACAAAATCGCAGGCGAAATGCTTCCTTGCGTATTCGATGTTTCTGCTCGTGCCATTGCCAGCCACGCTTTGTGTATCTTCGGAGACCACTCAGACGTTATGGCTTGCCGCCAGACTGGTTTTGCAATGTTCTGCTCCGGTTCAGTACAGGAAGTAATGGACTTGACGGCAGTTCCTCACCTCGCTACTTTGAAGACAAGCATTCCTTTTGTCAATTTCTTCGATGGTTTCCGTACTTCTCACGAGTACCAAAAGATAGAAATGATCGATCAGGAAGAAATTGCAAAGCTTGTTGATCCGGCAGATATCCAGCGTTTCCGCGACCGTGCGCTTTCTCCTGAGCGTCCTGTAACTCGTGGTACGGCTGAAAACCCTGAAACATTCTTCACACACCGTGAGGCTTGCAACCAGTATTATGAAAACATTCCAGAGGTTGTTGAAGACTACTTGGTTAAGATTAAGGAAATTACTGGTCGCGAATACCACCTCTTCTCTTACTATGGTGCAGAAGATGCAGAGAACATTATCATCCTGATGGGTTCTGCTTCAGAAGCTGCTCGTGAGGCTATCGACTTCCAAATGAAGCAGGGCAAGAAGGTTGGTATGATTTCAGTACACCTCTATCGTCCATTCTCTGTAAAGCATTTGCTTGCAGCAGTTCCTAAGACTGTTAAGCGCATTGCCGTACTCGACCGTACAAAGGAACCGGGTGCAGAAGGCGAACCACTGTACCTCGATGTTAAGAGCGCATTCTACGATGTTGAAAACAAGCCTTTGATCGTTGGTGGCCGTTATGGTCTCGGTTCTTCAGATACAACCCCAGGTCATATCATCTCAGTATTCAACAACCTTGAACTTGCTGAACCAAAGAACCACTTTACAGTAGGTATTGTTGATGACGTTACTTTCACATCACTTCCATTGATTGAAGAAGTTCCAATGGGTGGCGAAGGTATCTTCGAGGCTAAGTTCTACGGACTTGGTGCTGATGGTACAGTAGGTGCCAACAAGAACTCTGTAAAGATTATCGGCGATAACACAGACAAGTATTGTCAGGCATATTTCTCTTACGACTCTAAGAAGTCTGGTGGTTTCACTTGCTCTCATCTTCGTTTCGGCGATTCACACATCCACTCCACCTATCAGGTAAATACTCCTAACTTCGTGGCTTGCCACGTTCAGGCTTACTTGAATATGTACGATGTTATTCGTGGTTTGCAGAAGAATGGTACATTCCTTCTGAACACAATCTTTGAAGGCGAAGAACTTGTTAAGTTCATCCCTAACAAGATTAAGCGTTACTTCGCTCAGAACAATATCACTGTTTACTATATCAACGCTACAAAGATTGCACAGGAAATCGGTCTTGGCAACCGTACCAATACTATCCTCCAGAGTGCATTCTTCCGTATCACAGAGGTTATCCCAGTAGATTTGGCTGTTGAACAGATGAAGAAATTCATCGTTAAGTCTTACGGAAACAAGGGACAGGACGTGGTAGACAAGAACTATGCAGCCGTAGACCGTGGTGGCGAATACGCAACATTGGCAGTAGACCCAGCTTGGGCTAACCTTGCAGATGATGCAGCAGACCCAACAGACGACGCTCCGGCATACATCAAGGAAATTGTCCGTCCTATCAATGCGCAGATTGGTAACGACTTGAAGGTTTCTGATTTCGTTAGATACGATATGGTAGATGGTACTATGAAGAATGGTGCATCTGCATACGAGAAGCGTGGTGTAGAAGCGTTCAATCCAGAATGGACTGCCGAGAATTGTATCCAGTGTAACAAGTGTGCCTACGTTTGTCCTCACGCAGCAATCCGTCCGTTCGTTCTTGATGAAAACGAAATCAAGGCATTCGACGACAAGACATTGGAAATGAAGGTTCCGAAGCCTATGGCAGGTATGAACTTCCGCATTCAGGTCAGCGTTCTCGACTGTGTAGGTTGTGGTAACTGTGCTGACGTTTGTCCGGGCAACAAGAACGGCAAGGCACTTGCAATGGTTCCATTCACACGCGACGAGAAGATGATTTCAAACTGGAATTACTTGACAAAGAATGTAAAGTCTAAGCAGAACCTTGTAGACATCAAGAGCAATGTTAAGAACTCTCAGTTTGCTCAGCCATTGTTTGAATTCTCCGGAGCTTGTGCAGGTTGTGGCGAAACTCCATACGTTAAGTTGATTTCTCAGCTCTATGGCGACCGTGAAATGATTGCCAACGCAACAGGCTGCTCTTCTATCTACTCTGCATCTATCCCTTCTACACCATATACTACAAACGAAAATGGTCAGGGACCTGCATTCGACAACTCATTGTTCGAAGACTTCTGCGAATTTGGTCTGGGTATGCACCTCGGTAACAAGAAGATGCGCGAGCGTATCGTAGTTCTTCTGAACGAATTGCTTGCCAAGGACGACACTCCTACTGACTTCAAGGAAGCTGCTACCGAATGGATCAACACAATGAACGACTCAGAAGCCTCTAAGGTTTCCAGCGCAGCATTGAAACCATTGATTGCCAAGGGTGCTGAAGCAGGTTGTCCAATCTGTGCAGAACTGAAGACTTTGGATCACTACCTCGTTAAGCGTTCCCAGTGGATTATCGGTGGCGACGGTGCTTCTTACGACATCGGCTACGGTGGTCTCGACCACGTTATCGCATCAGGCGAAGATGTTAATATCTTCGTTCTCGATACAGAGGTTTACTCTAACACCGGTGGTCAGAGCTCTAAATCAACACCTCTCGGTGCTATTGCTCAGTTCGCAGCATCAGGTAAGCGCATCCGTAAAAAGGACCTCGGCTTGATGGCAACTACATACGGTTATGTTTACGTTGCACAGATTGCTATGGGTGCCGATCAGGCTCAGACCTTGAAAGCTATCCGTGAAGCAGAAGCATATCCGGGTCCATCTCTCATCATCGCTTATGCTCCTTGTATCAACCACGGCTTGAAAGCTAAGGGAGGTATGGGCAAGAGTCAGGCAGAAGAAGCTCGTGCCGTAGAGAGCGGTTACTGGCACTTGTGGCGTTACAACCCACAGTTGGCAGACGAGGGCAAGAACCCATTCTCACTCGACTCTAAGGAACCAGACTGGAGCAAGTTCCAAGACTTCCTGTTGGGCGAGGTTCGCTATCTCTCTGTAAAGAAGGCTTATCCTAACGAAGCACAGGAACTCTTCGACGCAGCTGAACAGATGGCAAAACTCCGCTACCAGAGCTATGTCCGCAAGACTAAGGAAGACTGGAGCATTGAAACTGCTGAATAATTCTATTCAACATACTATTATAAAGGAGATTCTCAAAAGGAATCTCCTTTTTTAAATTCCTCCCCGAAGCGCATTGGCCGCACCATATAACCAGTTTGATAGCTCCACAATCAGAAAGTTTTATAGGATATTCTGCCATTATTGCAGCAAAAAGTTAAAGAAATCTTCTGTCGTACAAAACATTTCCGTAACTTTGCCTCGGCAAATATGGAGATTGTTGCTTATGAACCTTTGTGAGATAATCACTATAAAATTTACAACGATTCTCGCTATATAACCATTTTGAAAGCACTTGCAAAATTTTGAATTCACGTAACTATGATTATCGGAGATTTAAGGGAAGTGAAAAGATATTACTGCCTTCATCCACGTATGAAGGAGGTATTCGAGTATGTTGCGAGCCACGATTTCAGGGACGTGGCGGCAGGAAGGATTGTGTTGGATGGCGAGAAGCTGTTCATCAATCTTGATGAAGTGGAGCTGAAGAGGAAGGAAGAACAAGTGTTGGAGGTACATCGCAGATATATTGATGTGCAGATACCACTCGTTCTGGAAGAAACATTCGGATGGTCGGCATTGGCTAACCTTGGAGAAGCCGACGTTCCATATTCTGAGGAAAAGGACTTTGCTTTCTATCGTCAGCAGGCAGAGGTATATGTGCCAGTGAAGCCCGGACAATTCATTATGTTCTTTCCGGAAGATGCGCACGCACCACTCATCGGCAAAGGCAGACAAAGAAAACTGATTGTAAAGGTATTGGTATGAGTGGCAAGGGGACAAGGGAACGAGGGGGACGAGTTTACAAGTAGATTTGCCGATTCATCATATCCTCAAGACTTAACTCTGGATTATCGTCTTGAATAAAAGGTAATTAACTTCGGATCCTTATTTTTGTATTAACTTGCCCACTTGTAAACTTGTTCTCCTTCTTCCCTTGTAAACTTATCTACTCGTAAACTTGTTCCCTTGTAAACTCGTAAACTTATAAACTTATCCTAAAGTTCGGGAATAAACCCGAACTTTGGATTATTTCACAATCGGATGTGCCTTCAGGAGCTTTTCATAGTCGGCATATCCCTTCAGGTTTTCCATCCAAGGATGATTGTGGAGAAGCGGCCAACTGTTGAAATTTTTGTCGATGGCGATTTCCAACTTGCGGACAGCCATAGCCTTGTCGTCCATCAGCGCATAGAGGCACGCCACGTCGAAACAATTCATAGCCCCATCGTTCTCTGACACACTTCTCTCGGCAGATACCACAGCCGTTTTGTCGATGCCGAGGAAATGCTGCGAAATGAAGGTAGCCTTGTATGGCGTACCTACGCTGTCGGCTTCAACCGCCTTTCTGAAATCGCCCTTAGCCTCAACAATCTTTCCGTCCTTTAGAGTCAGCCATCCACGGAAAAGATACAGGTTTGGATCTAAGGTTTCTCCGGTTTCTGCACTGTTTCCAATAGCTGCATTGAAATCGTCCATAGCTTCCTTGTACTTTCCCTGCAAAACATAGGCGTATCCACGACCAAGCCGAGTGGTTTCGTCATCGTAAGCACGTTTCAGCAAAGTGGTGTAATCTCTGACAGCGAGGTCGTAGTCGCCCTTGTCCAGATAGATATTTGCCCGCTGACTTAGATAATAATCAACAGGCATTTCAGAAGCATCCGCAGAATCCTTTGCCAATTCCATAGCCTTGTTCATCCAACGGACAGCATCATCATATCTATTCAGACTGAAATGCTGCGCACTTATCAGTGCAGCATTCCTAGCAGACGGTTTCTGTTCATAGATTTTCTCGTAGGCTTTCAATGCTGCGGCATAGTTCTCCTGATATGTGTAGACCTCTGCCAAGAGCTTCGGCCATCTCGGGTTAGAAGGTTCCGCGACCTCGCGTGCCTTGATTTTCTGCTCCACCAAATCCTTCGTGCTGATGGTATCGGCCATCTTGTAAAGATATGAATTCATCAATTCTCCCTCTTCAATTTCAAGGTCAAGGATGGCGTCGATGGCCTTGCCGTAATCCTCCATAGCATAATATGCTTGTACATTGCCGTATTTCGCTTCAGCGTTCAACGAGTCAGACTCCGTTGCACGCCTGTACCATCCCAGTGCTTCCGGATAATTTTCCTCCGCAAGATAAAGGTGTCCCATACTTACCATCGCTCCGGCATTATAGGCATCCAAATTGAGAACGCGCTCATAGTCTTTCCTTGCCAGACCGTATTTGTCCTGCTCCGCATAATACTCTGCACGCTTGGCCAGAAGTTTGATGCTCTTTGGCAGACGCTTCAATGCCTCTTCGTAGATAGCGGGAATCTTTTCGGCGTCTATATCCTCATAGAGCTTTATTTTCGTCTGATAGCATCCCAACAATCCATCCGTATCCGTGGCGGGCATAAACCTGATGGCATTGTCGAGAGCAGAGAGCGAACTGCCTTCTTCCCCATTATTAATTGCATTGCAAAGGGCGTTGAGCAGCCACGCATACGCATTTTTCGGATGCACCTTCAGCTCGCGCACGGCATAGGCCTGTGCCGTCTTGTAATCATCATACTGGAAGGATTCCAGAGCCTTTGTATAAAAGTATGTGTCCTTCTGGGCAAAACTAATCAACGGAAGCATAGCTAACAGAACCGTTGCAAGAATGAATCTGATACTTTTCATAATAGATAAAATTAATGTTTTCGTAAATACGGAATATAAGCCAATGAGTTCTTTATGTACATCTCTCCTCTTCAGTCTAAATTTGTAAAGAAAAAAGTACAATGTAAAATTAGATATTATATTTGAATTATGCAAATAAAATGTGCTTTATTATCGGGAAATCTACCAGAATTTTCAAGTGTGTAGAGTCAACCAGCAAGTGCAAAATTACAACACATATTTGAAGAACTCGCACTTTGGTGTGGAAAAGTTTAATTTTTCCCTTGGTCTTTCATTCAATTTCTTCTGTATGGCCATAATCCTCTTGTCCGTATAGTTCTCAAAGGAATCCTTTTTAGGGATATATTGCCTGATTAACTTGTTTGTATTCTCAATGGCTCCCTTTTGCCATGAACAATATGGATCTGCAAAGTACACAGGCACGCCCAACCATTTCGTGATATCCTTATGTGCGGCAAACTCAGGTCCGTTGTCAGTGGTAATGGTCTTCAGTCTGTCCTTGTATGGCAGCAGCAGTCTCCTGACTGCTTTTGCCAGAGGCTTCGACTGCTTCCCAAATGGCAGTTTCCGCATAAGCAACATATTGGTGGGTTTCTCCACCAGTGTGAGTATGGCGCGCTGGGCAGGGTCGACGATCAGGTCCATCTCAAAGTCTCCAAATCTCTTCCCGTCCACTTCCTTGTTTCTCTCATGGATGCGCACCCTGTCCTTGACAGGAAGATGCCCCCCTTTGGGTGATGCCTGTATTTCATCTTGTGTCTTGTGTGCCCGGCAAGTTTCCCTGTCGGGTCATCGTGGATGATGTTGTAGATGGACTGATGGGACACCCTTATCCCATCATTCACACGCAGATACCCCGATATTTGTCTTGGAGACCATTGGTCATTAACGATATATTCCTTGATTCTCCAGACCAATTCGTCGGAGAGCTTGGAGTTCGTCCCCGTTCTCTCTCTGCGCTGCATGGCCATGTCGTGCGCCTTCGTCCAGATATACTTTCCCGAGGGCGTGCTGTTGCGTTTGATTTCACGTGAGAGTGTTGCCTGACTGATGCCGACGATGGCGGCAATTTCTTTTCTTGCGATTTTCTTTTGAAGTAAGGCGAAAATTTGCGACCTTTGCTCCGAGATTAATTGATGATACATTTACAATACAAAGTTAGTTAATCCTGGGGAGACTTCGGTCTCCCTTTTTTAATTTGTATTGCCGGTTGTTGCTTTTTCCTCGCCGAGAGATGCAGACAACCTCTCGCTACGCTTCGAGAACGTCTGCATCTCTCGGCGAGGGCTACTCTTTTTTGCACTTCGATTTGGAATCTTCAAGTGCACAATCTTGGGTTTCGGGCTTTGCTGTAATGCCTTTATTTTGTCCCTATATTCCTTTCTCCAGAAAAGTATATACTTTTTCATTAAAAGGTATATACTTTTTTGATGGAAAGTATATACTTTTGGGGCAAAAAGTATATACCTTTTTCAAGATCCAAAGTAGATTTCACAACTAACTGATTATCAAACTCTTGCAAGATAACGAAAAGTCGGAATGAAACTGGATTTGAAAGGAAAAGGAAAGGGGCGGAAACGTGCGGCATTTCCCATTTCAAACACGAAAAAGACTATGGACGGCAGAGGCTCCGGAGAGGCGTATCACGAATATGCGCCCGATTCTTTCGGAAGTCTGTTTCTGTAAAAATATTTCACGCCCATTCTTAAAGAAAAAACCACTCCACTCCTCAACGGAGCAGAGTGGCCAAATCAAATTCTAACAGTTATTATTTAAAGTCTATTTCTCAGAAATGGAATGAAAGGTCTACACCTATCTGGAATGGATTCCCCAATTGGGCAAAGGTGTATCTTGTCCCTGTTGCGGCACTCTGAACTGCGAACGTATCGTATCGGGTGTCCGTGAGGTTGCGCACCCAGAGATTGATGTTCAAAGGTCCGAAGTCGGCATCTGCGTGCGCGCCGAGCGTTGCATAGAAGTTCTGTCCGATGCTGTTCGCCTCGTCCCAATAGGTTTTACCCTGTCCGGCGAGGTTCAAGCCAACGGTAACGGAGCGCAGACGGAACTTGTTGGAAGGATCGAGCAGGGCTGCCGGGTCTACGTCTATCCGATAATCGGCATTTGCCGAGAGCGTGTGCTGCGGCACAAACGGCACCTTGTTGTCGTTATAGTCAATGCGTCCTGTTGAGGTGGAGTCAGCATATTCGTCGAAACGGGCACTTGTGAAGCCGTAGCTCAAGGCATAGTTCAGCTTGTCGGCCAGTGCCTTTCCGCGCAATGTGGCTTCCAATCCACAGGAATGGCTGCGACCGGCATTGGTCATCATTCTGCCAAAGCCATAGTTGCCCGACATTACAGACAACTGCTGGTTGCGAATCTGCATATAATAGGCAGCAGCGTCGAGTTTCATCTGTCCGCCCATCAGATTAAGATGAGCACCCACCTCGTAGTTCCAGCTCGTTTCGGGCTTGTACTCAATCGTCCTTGCTATCTTATCGTAGTAGGCGTCGTCGTGAGGAATGTCGTAGTCCCCACGGGCAGTATTGGCCGCTGCCGAGATTTCGCTCTGCAATATGTCGGAGAACATCTGAAAGTTGTAGCCGCCGGCACGATAGCCCTTCGACCAAGTGGCGTAGACGTTGCCGCCGTTATCAAAGCGATAGGTCATACCTACTTTCGGGAGCAACTGTCCGAAATGGTTGCTGTGGCGGCGCGCAAGCGTGGAAGTGATTGTCGGCTTCAGGCTCACGCCCATCACATTCTCGTCCATCAGCACGCGTGCCGATGTTTCATAGTCTATCGCCACGTGGGAATAGTCGTAGCGCAGACCCAGAGTGGCTCTCAAACGTTCGGTGAGATTGATGTTGCTCTCGTGATATACCCCGAAATTAAAAGTCGGCGTATGGAAAAGCCCCGGAATCGGTTCCATCATCATATTGATTGTGCAGCCGCCGGCACGCTTTATGTTCTCTGCCGCAATCTTCTTCGCCGCTGCCATCGCTTCGCTTTCAGGCATTCCGTTCTTTATCATTGGCTGCGCAATGCGCTTTGCCATAGAGTTCAGCATTCCGTTGTAGGCATAACCGGTAATCATCCTTGAGAGAAACGCATTCATATCCCCTTCGAAAAAGACCGGAGCCTGTGTCTTCAGCCATTCATAAGAGCCGAATGCGCCGAATGTCCACTGCCAGTTGCCCGTGTTCTTGCTCTTGATTGAGAGTTCTTCCGTGAGGGCGTTCTGGTGCTGACGCTGCTCCAAGTGCATAAAATCCCTTGGCAGATAGTCCATATCCATCAGCATATAATCTTTCAGAAACTGCCACGAGGTCATAGAACTGAGCAGGTATCCATCGCCCTTGTAGCTGATTCCCAGACCGGTGTTCAGCATATTCCTGCGGTAGTTGCTCTGCCTGTTCTGACTGGGATGCTGCGTGCCTGCCTTCAGTCCATAATAAGGAGAAGTAATGGGGGCATCGGCAATCTGCTCTTCGGTTACAATCTGTCCGTATGGGAAACCGTTCTGGCGTACATACTGATAGTCTGCTGTGAGACTGAGGCTCAGACGCTCGCCGGGATTCCACAGAAAGCGTCCCTTTCCGCCAAACTCATCGAACGCATCGGCACGCTTGCCATTGAACTGATTGCGGAAAAAGCCGTTCTGACCGTCGTAAAAAGCCGACAAGGAGAATGCCGCCTTATCATTAAGCCGTGCATAATGCCCCACTTCCGCCTTGCGCCAGAATTTATTCCCGACTGACAATTTCACGTCAGTACCCTGATATTCAAACGGATTCTTGCTGTAAATACGAATCAATCCTCCTTCGGTGTTCATTCCGTAGAGCGTGCCCTGCGGACCGTTCAGCACATCGACGCGCTCAATGCCATAGATGTGAAAGTTGAAGGCACTCTTGTTCTGAATCGGCATTCCGTCTACATAGATGCCCACAGCAGGAGAGTTGATGCGCGAACCAATGCCGCGAACATACATCGACGAAGTAAGCCGGCTTCCGTATTCGGGCATTGCAAACGAAGGCACGAATGCCGAAAGCTGACGGAGGTCCTGAACGTTCAGTCCCTTCAGTTGTCCTCCATTGAATGAAAGGCTGCTCAAGGGCTGCTGGCGCAATCGGAACGCCTCCTTCGGCTGTTCGATAACGAAGACTTCTTCAATATCGTAAACTCTGGATGTGTCGTTCAGCTCATCATTATCAGTCGCATTAGCCGTGGCTGGTAACAAAGCAGTACATAAAATACCTAAATATAATAATCTCTTGTTCATCACAAATAAAATCTCAATTCATCAATCTGTCTTAATGTGAATGCAAAGGTACATAAAATATGCAGACAAGACAATCCTTATTTATTAGGAAAACCTTTTTATCAGCCTTTTGCGAATTTTACGAGAGGACGAAGGGACGAGAAAACAAGAGGACAAGGAAACGAGAAGACGAGGGAACGAGAAGACGAGGGAACGAGAGGACGAGGGGGCAAGGAAATAAGGAAACTTGCCGTTTGTATTGTAAAGATAAATGCCCTTAAAACCCACCTTTATTTTCTCGTCATTTAGGTTTTTTCAGCCCCTGATACGAACAATGGAATTGGGATTTCGGCATTTTCAGTTGTAAAAGTCCGAAGACCGTTCTGCGTTCTTGCGAAGAATGCAAACCAATCATCGCAAGAACACATTGCGAAAGTACGAAGAAAAAGGCAAAAAACAAGGCTATTTATTCCGATTTATTGTTCATAATACGAACAATCACAGGGACTTTTAATGCACAAAAGTATTTCATTCATACATAGAAGGCTCATACTTAACGGTTTAGGTATGCACACGCATAACTCGCATATTTGAAAAATAAAAATATTTTGTCCAGAATATGCGAATTATGGAGAGGCTTTTGTCAAGATTATTCACAGAAAAACACATTCAGATTTTGCCTGAACCTATTCATTGATTACGCCGCAATGCGGACATCTTCCCTTTCTGTGCAGACGGGCACCACAGTTTCCACATTCGTAAGTGTCGCTGTGCTTGCGATACCAAACTCTGACGGCATAGTAAATATAGACTATCAGAAGCAGATAACCTATATAATATAATGTGAGAATAGAAAAGACAATATAGTTTACAGCGCAGACGGCAGCCAGTCCGCTCAGGTAGAGCACGGCATCGCCCGACTTCAACAGACGTCGGACATCATCCAATGCGGCGATTCCGATTATCAACATTCCCCACACCAACACAAGAAATATGTTCAGCAATAAGGGTTGCGAGAAGGGATTGAGCGACGGGTGGAAATAGAACTCACGCCAAGTTTCGGGAGCAAAGAGCTGAATGCTCGCATAGAAAGCTGCCGAAAGGGCTACAATGAGTGCCAAGAGCGTTGGATAGAATGAATTGATGTCGTTCCAATGCACGATATTTGCATTCCTCCGGTGTATCTTCCGCATCAGATAGCCCACTGCTATCAGGGAAATCACAACAAGGAATATCAGCAAATGGGAATTGGAGAACATAGAAATGAACTGCGAAATAGGGTCGTCGGGATCAACATTTTTCAGCAACCTGCCTTCCTGAATCCATCCAAAAGCGAAATCTTCTGTTGCCAACTGCACCCAAACAGAATCTATACTGTCGTTGGGTACGATGCGAATATCGGCCACGGCCATTGATTTTCCCTGAATAACGGGGAAAGAATCTATCTCCAGTTTATTGACGGTTTCCTCGGGTTGCTGCCGAATCAGCATCAGAGTATCCGTGCGCACCACGAAGTTGAATCCTTGCGAATAGTGGTGCCTCACACGGAAATTGAAAGAATCTATGGGATTCGTGCCTCCGTGCCATTCTGAACGCACCGTCTTTGCCTCTTCTATCAGAGAATCGTGATTAGAGAGAAGGCGTTTGGAAATCTGCGCTTCCTGAATACTGTCGGGAAGATGGAATGAAGATGGGGTCTTCTTATGGTAACAGCCATCTGTAACCATTGCAAGAACAAAGGCTATAACCACAAACACAGAACTGAACCTGCGTGTGGACGATGATGGATTGTTAGCTGACTTTTTCTTCATATCGCTTCAAAAAATTATACTGAGTAAATATTCATCTGACAATTCTTGCAGTCAAACTCCAACTTGAAGCGTTTCTTGTCGCCCAATTCGAGGAACAACGGTTCTTTCCAAGTTGGTTTTCTGCCGCCGTGAATCACGCAATAGCCGAGAGAATAGCGTATGCAATGGCGGCATTGCATCAGAATGGCAGGGTCGCTGGCAGCAGATTTCTGCCTGTTCCCTGCTTTCATGTCGGAACATTCATAGGCGGGCTGCATATTATCCAAGCCCTGTTCCTCGTAGAAAGAACGAGCTTCGTGATTAGAAATGTTATAAAGATAAGGAAATTTCTCGTATTGCGAGGGATTAACGTAAGTGAAATGCCGCTTCGTTTCCGTTGGTTTTGCAACTTTCACAGGCGAAATAATCGCCTTGCTGACCAAAGAAAGTTTGGAAAATCGTTCTACAACATTTCTTCTCAATTCGGCAAGTACACTACTGGGAACAAACAACTTATCTGCTCCTTCCTCAAGTTCTACATTATCGCAGGTATAGATGGTATTGCCAAACTTTGTCAGTTGTCTGACAATATTATCACGTTGTGGTTTCTGTGCTTCCTGATGGGCAAACGCTATCGTTGCCGTTGCTTCCTTATCCGTGTTTGGCAATGCCATCTTCAGCGAGAATCCATCTTCTGTAAGTCCGAATTTCATCGACACCTGTACTCTTCTTTCAGCACTCTTTCCACTCAATTCTTTCTCGAAAGCCTGATCTTGGTTTCTGTAAAGTGCCGTTCCCGGTTTCAGTCCCTGCGGCATCTTGAACGGATAGAGCCTGTTCCCTACGGCTCTGTTCACACGGAAGCCCTCCAGTATTTCTTTTCTGCCTTCATTGGTAGCCTGATGGTTGATGAAACACAGGCCATCGCCGTTTGCAAAAGTCGATGTACTGGAAACATTGAACGAATCCCTGCGAATCTCCTTCACTTTTCCAACATATTCGCCTAATGCTTTCGGCGTGTTTGGAGAGAAGATATTCTGCTGGCGGCCGTTCATAAAGTAGTTCGTGTAGCCACGATTGAAAGTCTTGTTCAGGTCGGGCGTAAAGTAATACTCCACCCTACCCTGTGATGCACGCCTGAATTCATTCGGATGCTTCGCAATGATGTCGTTCAGTCGCTGACTGTATGCAGAGACAACGTTCTTCACATAGTTTATATCCTTCAATCGTCCTTCTATCTTGAACGCACAGGCACCGGAACGCATCAAGGTTTCGAGATTGTCTATCTGGCACATATCTTTCAGAGACAACAGATAACGCTGTTTCTCTATTGTCGTTCCGTCTGAATCTTTCAGGTCGAATGCCATACGGCAGAACTGCGCACACGCACCACGATTGGCCGAACGGTCGAAACAATGCTGCGAAGCATAGCAGATGCCACTATAACTGACACATAATGCCCCGTGTACGAAGGCTTCAAGCTCTAATTCCGGGACAGCTTCGTGTATGGTCGAGATTTCCTTTGCAGACAGTTCGCGGGCCAGAACCACACGCTCGAATCCCAACGACTGCAACCATTTTACCTTGCCTATCGTTCGGCTGTCGCACTGTGTGCTCGAATGAAGGGCAACCTTCGTGTTCAGACGCTCTTTCACGGCTCTGAGCAAACCCATATCCTGTATGAGGAGTGCATCAACACGTGCTTCTTCCAACTGCTTGATGAGCTGAAGCATATCCTCCAGTTCATCGTCGTATATTATCGTATTGACAGTTACGTGTACCGTAGCCCCGAACTGGTGTGCATAATCGCATAATGCCTTTATATCCTCAACACTATTGCCCGCAGACTGGCGTGCGCCAAACTTTGCCGCACCAATATAAACGGCATCAGCACCGTGGTCTATTGCTGCAATACCACATTCCAAGTTTTTGGCCGGTGCCAATAATTCTATTGTCTGCATATTATTTGTTTAGTTGAACAAGTAGACGGAGAAACTACTTCAAGGTAGAATGTTTCACGTATTCTTGTTCTTCAAATACCTGTATTCTAATAATTAAATCTGCTTTATTACTGCTATCATTGCAAAACAGTCTATCCTATCTCATCAATATTGAACGGAGTAGTCTGATAAACGTAATAGTTTATCCAGTTTGAAAACAACAAGTTGGCGTGAGCTCTCCACGTTACCAACGGTCCTAATGCCGGATTATCGTCCTTATAATAATATTTGGGAAGCTCAACATCGTCCCGTTTGCCCAAATCGCGACGGTATTCGTTGTCCAAAGTGTCGGGAGCATACTCCAAATGACCCGTAATAAAGAACTCTCTTCCCTCTCGTGCCATCACGATGGACACGTCGCTTTCGGGCGATTCGGCAATGATGGTCAGCCCGGACTTGTCTTCAATATCCTTTCTCTGCACTTCCGTATGGCGACTCTGCGGCATATAGAATACATCGTCGAATCCACGGAAGATGGAGATGTCCTTAATCAAAGGATTTGTTGGGAAGATACCGAACATTTTCTTGTTTAATGGATACTTCGGAACATCGTAGAAATGATAGAGACCGGCCTGCGCTGCCCAACATATATAGAGCGTTGAGGTTACGTGCGTCCGTGCCCAGTCGAAGATTTCCTTTATCTCGGCCCAGTATCCCACTTCTTCAAATTCCATTGTTTCGACTGGCGCACCTGTAACAATCATACCATCGAACTTCTCTTCCCGAATTTTCTCGAAGTCCTTATAGAACATCATCATATGTTCTATCGGTGTATTCTTCGGTGTATGGCTGCGCAACTTCATAAAACTGATTTCCATTTGAAGAGGTGTGTTCGACAGCAGGCGCACCAAATCCGTCTCCGTAGTAATCTTCAACGGCATAAGGTTGAGAATCACAATGCGAAGCGGACGGATATCCTGCGTATGTGCACGCGAATCGTCCATCACAAAGATATTCTCCTGTTTAAGTATGTCTATGGCCGGAAGCCCGTCTGGTAGTCTTAAAGGCATCTTTCTTAATTAATTTTCAAATGTTCCGTATGTATAAATAGGTATTTGTATGCCTGCACATACAATCTTTTGCTGAACATTGCAAAGATAATAAATAAAATACAGAATTATGAAAAAGTATATACTAAAAGTAAAGGAGTATGCCAAACTTCAATGGGCATACTCCTTTTATAGGGTTTCAGATTGTCTGATTAATGCAAAAAGAAAGGTTGAAGAGCGTTGTCTCTTCTTTGTTTCTTCATTCCGCAAGAATCTATTTTACCAGAGATTCAAACGCTGTGATTCAGGCAAGAAGAGCTTGTCGGACGGTTTTACGCCGAATGCGTCGTACCAAGCCTGAATATGTGGCAAAGCACCGTTCACACGCCATACGCCCAATGCGTGAGGATCGCTCTTTGTACGGTTGCGAATTTCGGCTTCCGTGATGTTTGCCGCCCATACACCTGCATAGGCAAGGAAGAAACGCTGCTCGGGAGTGAAGCCAAGCAAGTTCTTAGCCTTCTTACCCTTGCTTGCATTCTTCAAGGCATTGAATGCAACCATCAGACCTCCGTGGTCTGCAAGATTCTCTCCCAGTGTGAGACGACCGTTACCCTTCAGGTCAGGCAAGACGTTAATGTTGCTGAAGAAATCGGCAAATGGGTTTGTCAGTGCCTTGAACTTGGCTGCATCTTCCTCAGTCCACCAGTTCTTCATATTACCATCCTTGTCATAGTTTCGGCCGCGGTCATCGAACCCGTGCGTCATTTCGTGCCCGATAACAACACCGATGGCACCGTAGTTAAATGCGTCGTCGGCCTTCGGATCGAAGAATGGATACTGAAGAATACCTGCCGGGAAGCATATCTCGTTGGTAGTAGGATTATAGTAAGCATTCACGGTCTGTGGATTCATATGCCATTCGTCCTTGTCTACCGGCTTACCGGCACGTTCCTGAACGCTGACGTTGCTCCAGAACTTACGGCAGTTCATCACATTTTCATAATATGACTTTGCTGGATCAATGTTGAGATTGCTCAAATCCTTCCACTTGTTCGGATAACCAACCTTAACATAGAAGGTAGAAAGTTTGTCAAGACCAGCTTTCTTGGTAGTCTCGCTCATCCATTCCTGTGCATTGATGCGCTCAGCAAGGCTCACCTGAAGATTCTTGATAAGTTCCTCCATACGCTGTTTGCTGCTTGCAGGGAAGTAGCGTTCGCAGTAAATCTTGCCCAATGCTTCGCCCATCTGGCTCTCAACCTGTGATGTTGCAATTTTCCAACGTGGATAGTCTTCCTTCGTTCCACGCATAGTCTTGCTGAAGAAATCGAAGTATTCGGCACGGACATCATCGCTAAGATAGTTTACTGCACCACAGATGGCATTCCATTCCATACGGGCACGGAGTTCATCGGCAGTTTCCGTCTCGGTAAGTTTGTCAAGACCTGCCAAGAATGCCGGCTGACCTACGACCATTTCCTGAATAAATTCGCTCTTGATACCTTCCGCATTGGCAAATTTCTCCAATTCGATGTTCGGATATTTCTCCTTGAAGTCGGCCAAAGTCATCTTATTGTAGTTTGCCTCTGAGTTGCGAAGCTCCGTACGGCTCTTCGATACGAGAGCCAAAGCAGTTTCAAAGCGAATGATGGCGTCGCGTTTCTTCGCTGCTTCTTCCTGAGAGAAACCGAAGAGTTTGAACATATTCACGATATGCTGCTTGTAAGCATTGCGAATATCCCTCGTAGCCTTATCGTTATCCAGATAGTAATCCTTCTGTCCGAGCGTCAGACCACTCTGATAGACAATGAAGATATTCATCTTTGCATTCTTTTCATCGGCATCGAAACCATAGCTCATAGGAATGCCGTAACCGAACAAGGCATACTTAACCTGCACGGCACGAAGGTCGTTCAAGGTCTTTGCAGCCTCCATCTCGTTGAGCAAAGGCATTACCGGTGCCACGCCTTCTTTGTTGCGACGTACTGAATCCATTGCCAACTTGTAGAAGTTGCCCAGTTTCTGCTCAACAGTTCCTTCCTTGGTTTTCTTTTTCAACAATTCATTTAGAATCGTATTGATACGCTTGTTGTTGTCCTCTTGCAACTGGTCGAACGACCCAAAGCGAGAGAATGCACCCGGCAGAGGATTGTTCTTCTGCCAACCGCCCGTAGCAAACTGATAGAAATCATCAGCTGCACGCACCGACTTGTCGAGATTCTCAGCCTTCACGCCCGGTTGGTTCTGTGCCATACCAGCCAATGGAGCTGAAGCAATCATCATCATTGGTAAGATAGATTTGATTTTCATATTTTAAAGATTTAGTAAAAAGACTGTCCCCACTCCCTATAATATATAAAAGGTAAATAGAAAACTCTACCGGGTTCAAGTCCTATGATATTTAATTCGATACTTTTATTTCAAATTTATTTCCTCGCATCTGCAAACAGACTCTGCCATTAGGGAAGACGAGCAGAAAAAGACGGAATATGTATTTACAACAGAGCTTCCAGTTCTTCGGACAGTTCCATCCATCGTTCATTCTCTTCATCCAATCCTTTCTGCAACTCGGTGTATTCGGTTACGAGTTTCATATCGCTTGCATTCTCCGGATTCATCAGGAGATTGTCGAGTTCGCTCTTACGCTCTTCCATCTGGGCTATTTTCTTCTCCGATTCCTCAACGGCACGCTGCGCTTTCTTTATCTTCTTCTGCTGTTCCTTGCGCTCGGCGTAGGACAGCGCACCGACAGAATCTTCTTTCCGTGCAGGCGTTCCCTCCTTGCCGCTCTTTACAGTTGAGGCATTGTCGCTCTTTGCAGTTTCTCCCCTGCTCGGGAGCGTCAGCGAGAGTGTGTCCTTGTCCAGATTATGCGCCCTCAGATAATCGTAGATACCACCTAAATGCTCACGCACCTTTCCTCCTCCGAACTCATAAACCTTGCTTACCAGTCCGTCGAGGAACTCACGGTCGTGAGAAACGATGATGGCCGTGCCGTCGAATGCCCTGATAGCTTCTTTCAGCACTTCCTTAGAAGCCATATCCAAGTGGTTCGTCGGCTCGTCGAGTATCAGCAGATTCACAGGCTCGAGCAGGAGTTTTATCATTGCAAGGCGTGAGCGTTCGCCGCCCGACAGCACTTTCACTTTCTTCTCCGACGTTTCTCCTCCGAACATAAATGCGCCGAGCAGATCGTTGATTCGCAATCGCATATCGCCCTTTGCCACCTCGTCTATGGTTTGGAAGATGGTCAGTTCCTCGTCGAGCAACTGTGCCTGATTCTGTGCAAAATAGCCAATCTGAATATTATGCCCTACCTTCAGGTTGCCGTCGTAAGATATCTCGCCCATAATACACTTCACGAGCGTGGACTTGCCCTCGCCGTTCTTGCCCACGAACGCCACTTTCTCGCCTCGTTTTATGGTAAGGTCCACGTTGGCAAACACCGTGTGCGCATCGTAATCCTTTCTCAAATCCTCCGTAATCACAGGATAATCGCCCGAACGAAGGCAGGGAGGAAACTTCAGTCGCATTGCAGAGTTATCCACCTCATCGACCTCTATGAGCACTATCTTCTCCAGTTGCTTCACACGCTGCTGCACCTGCACGGCTTTTGAGGCCTGATAGCGGAACCTCTCAATGAATGCTCTGATATCTGCAATCTCCTTCTGCTGATTCTCATACGCACGGAGCTGCTGCTCACGGCGTTCCTTGCGCAATACGAGATACTCGTCGTATTTTACCTTATAGTCTTCCACCCGTCCACAGGTTATCTCGAGTGTACGGTTCGTTACGTTATTGATGAAAGCACGGTCGTGCGAAACGAGCACAACAGCCTTTGCACTCTGCGCCAAAAACTGTTCCAACCACTGTATGGACTCAATGTCCAAGTGGTTGGTAGGCTCATCGAGCAGAAGAACGTCAGGACGGCGCAGCAGAATCTTCGCCAGTTCGATACGCATACGCCAACCACCGGAAAACTCCTTCGTGGGTCTGTCAAAGTCGGAGCGCAGAAAGCCGAGTCCCGTGAGCGTGCGCTCAATCTCCGCCTCGTAGTTCTCGCCTCCGAGCATCATATATCGTTCGTGCTCTTGCGTGAACTTCTCCACGAGCCGTGCATAGCTTTCACTCTCATAGTCAGTCCTCTCAGCCATTTCCTGTTGCATTTTCTCCAGCCGAGCCTCCATTTCCGTATTACCCGAGAAAGCCTTTCTGGTTTCTTCCTTCACGGTGGTGTCATCCGAGAGCTTCATTACCTGCGGCAAATATCCGAGCGTGGTGTCGTTCGGTACGGCCACCACTCCCCCCGTAGGCGTCTGCATTCCGCAGAGTATCTTTAGCATTGTGGATTTTCCTGCACCGTTCTTGCCCACGAGGGCTATCCTGTCCCGGTCGTTCACAACAAATGACACGTCCTGAAACAACGGCTTCACGCCGAACTCCACTTTCAATCCTTCTACTGCTATCATTCTTTCTATTGCATATATACCGTGCAAAGTTACGAATTTATTCCAAACTATGGATACTCCAAACTGCGGAATGTCAAATATCACAATAAAAGATGCCTCTCTTTTAGGACTACAAACTAATAATTTCGTAACTTTGCATCAACAGAAAACCTATCATCTATGGAATTAAAATACGAAGATCTGCCAATCGGATGGGAAATATGCTTCCTCGAGGAATGCAGACAAAAGGACAAATGCCTGCGATACAAGGCTGCAACCATCCTGCCCGACAACTGCTATTCGGCAAATGCCGTAACACCGAAAGTGCTGAAAACCAAGAAATGCCCTTGCTTCAAGAGCATAGAAATCGTACGCGTTGCAATGGGTTTCTCTACGATCTATCGCGAGGTCAAGGCACGGCACGCCCCCGAACTGCGTGCCTATATTTCGCAATATCTCGGAGGAAACGGGTCGTACTACCGCTATCTGCACGGCGAAAGAATGCTTATGCCCGAGCAGCAGTCGTGGATAAGGAACCTGTTCAAGGAATACGGATACGATGAAAATATTGAGTTTGACGGCTATAAAGACGCTTATCGGTTCTATGATGACTGAGGATAAAAGATTACCAAGGCGTGGTAAACCGATTACCACGGGCTGGTAAACCAATTACCAACGGTTGGTAATTCAATTACCATCGGCTGGTAAATCGATTACCATCGGTTGGTAAAAACAAATTATCATTGTGCATAGCAATCAATCATCAGCTATTCTCTCCCCGATTTCGCCTTTCCACAGCCATATCATCATTCAGCACCATACAAACTCCCTGTGTGGGAGAAATAAAAACAAGGAGAACTTCTTATGAACAAATACACGCAACACATTTCGCATACGCTCAACCTTTCGGAGAAAAGCGTAGACGCAACGCTGAACCTTCTGGACGAAGGATGCACCATACCCTTCATTGCACGCTACCGAAAGGAACGGACGGGAAATCTTGATGAAGTGCAGATTACACGCATCAGCGAGATGAACAACCGACTGAAAGAGCTGGACAAGCGAAAGGAAACAATCCTGAAAACTATCGGCGAGCAGGATAAACTCACGCCCGAGCTTGAAAAGCGTATCGCAGCGTGCTGGGATTCCACAGAACTCGAGGATATTTATCTGCCCTACAAGCCAAAACGACGCACACGTGCGCAAATTGCCCGCGAACAGGGACTGGAGCCGTTGGCATCGCTCATTCTGCTTCAGCGGGAACGCAGTCCGAAAGAAGTTGCCAAACGTTTTGTAAAGAATGATATAAAGGACGAGACGGAGGCACTTCAAGGCGCACAGGACATCATTGCCGAACTCGTGAGCGAAGACCAACAGGTGCGCAACATCGTGCGGGGATACTATCGCCGTGAAGCCGTCATCACGTCAAAGGTTGTCAAAAAGAAACAAGACGAGGAGGATGCACAGAAGTTCTCCGACTATTTCGATTTCTCAGAACCCTTGAAGCGGTGCAACAGCCACCGTCTTCTGGCAATGCGCCGCGGCGAGAGCGCAGGATTTCTCCGTGTGGGTATTTCTATTGACGGAGAGAAGTGTACCGAGCGAATCAAACGACAGTACATTCACGGCAACGGTCCGTGCCAGTCGCTCATTGCCGAAGCCATTCAGGATTCCTTCAAACGGCTCATTGACCCAAGCATAGAAAACGAATTTGCCACCTTGAGCAAGGAAAAGGCAGACGAGGAAGCCATCAAGGTGTTTGCCGAAAACCTCCGACAGCTCCTCCTCTCTGCCCCACTCGGTCAGAAGCGTGTATTGGCTCTCGACCCCGGCTTTGCCAATGGCTGCAAGACGGCGTGCCTCGACGAGCAAGGCAATCTCCTCCATCACGAAATCATCTATCCCCACCCTCCCAAGCGGCTTTATGCCCAAGCCACCATCGCCCTCCAACGTATGATCAGGCAATACAAGATTGAGGCAATAGCCATCGGGAACGGCACGGCATCGAGGGAAACAAAGGAGTTTGTAGAGGAAGCAATAAAACTAAAAGCCTCCCCAAGCCCCTCCAAAGGAGGGGATGTTATCCCTGCAAACAATAACAGTATATCCTCTCAAACGCACCCAACCACAAGCAGCGAGCATCCAACAAGGACATCCCCTCCTTTGGAGGGGCTTGGGGAGGCTTTCGGACTTGCGTCGGCTAAGATTTTCACCGTCAGCGAAGACGGTGCTTCCATCTATTCAGCTTCGCCTACTGCCCGTGAAGAGTTTCCTGATGAAGACGTAACCACTCGTGGCGCAATATCCATCGGTCGCCGACTGATGGATCCGTTGGCAGAACTCGTGAAGATTGACCCGAAGAGTATCGGCGTGGGACAGTATCAGCACGACGTAGACCAGAGCCAACTGAAACATTCGCTCGACCAGACTGTGGAAAGCTGCGTGAATCAAGTGGGCGTAAATCTCAATACAGCATCCAAGCATCTGTTGATGTATGTCAGCGGTTTAGGGTCTGCATTGGCACAGAACATCATAGACTATCGGCGTGAGAATGGTCCTTTCACTTCACGTTCACAATTAAAGAAAGTTCCCCGACTGGGCGCATCGGCCTATCAGCAATGCGCCGGTTTCCTCCGTATTCCGAACGCCAAGAATCCTCTCGACAACTCGGCCGTGCATCCCGAAAGCTACCACATCGTGGAACAGATGGCAAAGGACAAGAACTGCACAGTAAAGGAACTGATGCAGTCGCCTTCGCTTCAGAAGGAAATCAACATAGCCGACTACGCAACAGCCGAGACCGGTCTACCGACACTAACCGATATAATGAAAGAACTGGAAAAGCCGGGACTCGACCCACGTGGCGAAGTCGAGGTTTTTGAGTTCGACAAGAGCGTACATTCCATTGACGACCTCGTTGAAGGAATGGAACTGCCCGGCATCATCACGAACATTACCAACTTCGGCGCATTCGTGGATATCGGCGTACATCAGGATGGACTTGTGCATATCTCGCAGCTTGCCGACAAGTTCGTCAGCGACCCGGCTCAAGTAGTTCATCTTCATCAGCACGTTCGTGTCCGTGTTACGCAGATTGACTATCGCCGCAACCGTATCGGCTTGAGTATGAAACAGGTAAAACAATAAGGAGTTAGAAGGAGTAAAAGGAGTTAAAGGAGTTAAAGGGGGTTAAAGGGAGTTAAGACAAAAGCTCAAACTGCAAGGGCTTTTCCCATTTCCCATCTCCCACTTCCCATTTCACATTTCCCATTTCCCATTTCCCATTTAATATTTCACAGTTCTAATTATGACTTGGAAAAAATTAAAATTCTATCTTATATCTGCAATATTCGTCGTTATCGGCATGTGGTTGTACAAAGCAAGTCTATCGGAAACAGATTTTCCTCCTATCTTACTGAAATTAGTAGGACTTTCCTCAATAGTCTTCTTCGGAGGTGGGGCTTTGTTCTACACCTACAAGTCCTTAAGGTTGAAACGAAAAGGCCAAAGGCAATTGGAGTTTACAGACGAAGGCATTGTGATTATGGGAGGCCAGCCCATTCCTTGGAAGAACATTACGGGTTTTAAGTGGCAGTCATACGGCGATATGATTCTCATATTTACAAAAAATCCTCTTCAGGAAATAAATGAAGAAAAGAACTTCCTGAAACGATTCACAATGCGACTCAGCTACAAAACAACAGGTGCACTCTATGCTTTCTCTACTTCAATTATGGAAGGAGACAAGAATCAAATCCTCGAGATATGCGAAAGGGTATTAAAGAAACATACCTCATAATCCTTACTCAGGTTTTGGATAATCTTACCAACTGATGGCAACATCCCATTAATACAATGTATCTCTGAGTTCAGCCCTATTCCGAACTCAGAGATACAAGGTTATAATTAAGAATCCACAATTTATTCAGACATCATCGTTATTTCAATTCGCCGGTTGGATTGCAGCAAATCCTTTGCTATTTGCTGAACATCGGCTGAGGTAAGACGGTTCACGAGGCCTTCATAATCGGTGTGGAGGTCGATACCGGTGCGCAGCCGATTATAGATAATGCTCTCCCAATAGCCATTGTTCACGATACTTTGCCGATAGGCTTTCAGCAAATACTTCTTTACCTTATCCATACTCGACTCCAACGGACCGTTCTCTGCAATATGCTCAATCTGCCTATATATAATAGGTATCAGCATTTCATATTTTGCAGGATCAGTTCTGAAATTGATTTTCACGAGCGAGGTGGGCGAACTGTTCTTGTCGAACGATGTCTGCACGCCAACACCATAGGTGCCGCCCTTTTCCTCGCGCACGGAATCGGTATAGGCGATTGAAAGCACACGCTTGAACACGTCGAGCGCAAGGTCGTTTTGGGCAGTATATGGCTCGTCGAAGGTGTAGAAAATATTTACAAGCGTGGAAGGAGTGTTCATTTTCTTCTTGAAAATATGCGTCTCGTTCACGTTGCGTACTTGTGGATAAGTGTTCCTGAATGTTTCTATCTTGCCCTTTGCAGGGAGCGAAGCAACATACTGGCAGAGCAACGGCCGAAGCTCTTCGAGGTTGATGTTGCCTACGAGCACCATCTTGAAGCCCGAGGCATCGCTGAAACGTTCCTTGTAAATTTGGAAAATGCGTTCGTATGAAACCTGATTCAGACGCTCGGCTTTCAATGGTTGGAGACGAGGATGGTTGCCGTAGACGATGGCCATAACGGAATCGTTGTAGGAAACCTGTGGATTGGCCTCACGATTGGTAAGGAAAGAGCGCATCGTGTTCACGCTGCCTGTAAATTTCTCTGCATCCTTGCGGGGAGAAGTGAAGTAGAGATACGTGAGTTCCATCAACGTCTTCAGGTCTTTCACAGATGAAGAACCGTTTATCGACTGTGTTTCCTGACCGATGCTTGGTGCTATACGGACAATTCTCGCCGAGAGCATCTTCTCGAGTTGCGTATTGGTAAACTCGCCAACGCCTGCTTCGTTGATGGCTGTTGAGAGCAACTGGAAGTTGATTGCGTCGGCATCTGGATAAAGCGACTGACCACCTTCGCCATAGAAACGCATAGTGATTTGGTCTTTGGCAAAATCAGTAGTCTTTACATACACTTCTACGCCGTTGCTGAGCACTATTTTCTTTACGCCAAACTTATCCCAGTCGCTTTCGCTCTTGATTTTTCCTTTCTTGGGAAGTTTCGCTATCAGTTCCTTTGCTATGGTTTCTTCCTTGTAGGGCGCATAGTTTTTAGCCTGAGCATCGAGCACATATTTCTCGAATGTGGCTTCGTCGGCTATGGGGAAGTCGGTTTTGTCAGGTGCATAGACGGTAAGCACCTGATTCTTATTGGAAATCAGTTCCTTCGTGGCAGCATTTACCTCCTCCAAAGTGATTTCAGCAGAGAACTTCCTGATGAGTTCCAAATCGTATTCTGCCGTTGTCATCGGTTCGTTTTCGATGAAATGATTGAGTGCTGCACGCACGAAATAGCTGTTGCGGCGGTCGTTTCGTTCGGCAAATCTGCGTTCGGCGGTTTTCAGTTGCTGTGCCTTTGCACGCTCCAATTCGCCGATTGTGAATCCGTAACGACGCGCACGCTCCGTTTCTGCAATGGCTGCATCGAACGACTTCTTCACATTCTCCTGCAGACATCCGAATGATACGGAGAAAGCCTCCTTTGTACGTGATACAAGGAATTTACCCGAACTTATGGATGCGCTGTGGAATGGTGGATTTGCCTGTTTCTTGATATCATTCAAATGGCTGTTGAGCATATAAACGATGAGTCGGCTCACATAGTTGTCGCGCTGATACATTACCGTATTTTTTTCATTATCGGGCGTTGCATCGTGCTTCATATAGAGGTTTGCGAGCATAATGGGCTGTTCGCTGTCTTTATCAATGGCAACAATCATCTTGTCGTTGTCATTTACGGGATAGTAAATGCGTTCGGCTGGGTTTATCGGTTTCGGAATATCGGAAAATGTCTGTTTGATTTTCGCTTCAATCCGGTCTACATCAATATCACCGACGATGATAATAGCCTGCAAATCCGGGCGATACCACTTCTGATAATAGTCTCGAAGGTCTTTATAGGGAAAGTTGTCCACAATATCCATCGACCCGATTGGCAGACAATCCTCGTATTTTGTACCTTTATATACGGTAGGCAACACACGTTCCATCATTCGCTGAACGGCCATTCCGGCACGCCGGGTGCGCCATTCTTCGTGAATCACGCCACGCTCCTTGTCTATTTCCTCATCGGTAAGCAAGAGAAAATGGCTCCAGTCGTGAAGAATGAGGAGTGTTGAGTCGATGATTGACTCACGTTTTACAGGCACGGATGAAATGTTGTAGACCGTCTGTTCTACACTGGTGTAGGCATTGAGGTTTGAACCAAACTTCACACCGATGGATTCGCACCACGGAACGATGTTGGGCGACGAGCCTTTGCCCGTGAAATGCTTTGTTCCGTTGAATGCCATGTGTTCGAGGAAGTGGGCAAGCCCACGCTGACGGGGTTCTTCCAAAATTGAACCCACGCGCTGCGCTATGTAGAAATCGGCAATTCCTGCTTCCTTTGCGTTGTGGCGAATGTAATAAGTAAGTCCGTTCTCGAGCTTTCCTGTCCTGAAGGATTTATCTTGCTGGACGTTTTGTGCCTTTGCCGTAAAAGGACAGAATAGAAGAAGTGCCGCAATCAATAGCCCTCCGTGTTGTATTCTCTTGGCGAAAGTATTCTTTAATAATGTTTTTATCATCTTGTTGTTTGTTGTAATTTGCTTTTTTTGAAGTGAATTTGCCCATCCTTTGAAATGAATCGCAGACAACAAAGGTCGTCAGGCGCACCTGATTTAGAACACACAACCCACTCGGAAATGGAGCGTGGTATGGTCTTTCCCTAATGTATATTCGCTGATTTTGCCGGCTTTCCGATGATTGACTTGTGCAAGCACATAGGTATGGAGAGTGGTTTTCGGAATGATGAACGAGTATTTCACAGAGCCGTTGAGCAAATAGCGCGAAGCTGTGAGGTAATCGTACTCACGATAGAGGTAGGGAATCATCGTGTTCATACCAGTCTGCTTGTCGGATGGCGTGATGAAAGTGCCGTCTTCAAATAGATTTCCGCTGCCGTTGAGATAGCTTCCACCTAACGACAGAGTGAGAAGCTGTTTTCCAATCGGGAAATTGTGCGACGCCTGCATAAAAATCTCTGTACTGCGCAGTTCCTGTCTGCGGAAATATGGATAGTAATATGCCGTTTGCTTTCGGCGCATCAAGTCTACACCGAGTTGCAAAGTTGTTGTTGGCAGGTCGCCGTTGATGTTGTAATAGCCCGAATAAGCTATACGAGTGTTCGCCCACAGCTTGTTGGCAGTCTTAATGGGGTCGTAATATTCGTAATAACTGGTGCCTGTTTCTTCCGTTACGGAACGGTAAGACTGCTTTTCATTAACGAGATTCTCTACCTCCATACTTACATTTAGCTGATGTAGATGGCGAGTTTGCTGCCACGCCAACTGTCCATCGTATTTATAAATGTTGGAATGGTGGCGCGTGAAGATGATTGTATAAGGAGAATCCTTACCATAATAGCCTTGCCGATGTGCGAAAAGCATATTGTTGAAGAAGGAAAAACTGCCGAAATGGAACGACAGTTGCACATCGGCACCGTGGCTTTGGTCCAGAATCGGAAACTCATTGTTCTTGTCGGTAAGCCCTGAATTGCTGAACTGCTCAATATCGCCGATGAACACGCCATAATTGATGAGCGACTTGTAGGTGCGTTCCGTCTTTCCGTATTCGCTGAATTTCAAACTCTCCGTGTTTCGGTGGTAATAATAGTTCGCACCGATTTTCATAAAGTTGCCGACGGGTGCCATCAGTCCCACGGTAACGGTCATATCCAACAGAGAGTTTTTGTGTCTGAGATCTTTGTATTTGGCATAATTGGCAGCCGTGTAGTCAAGCCTTGCACCGAGTGAGAATCCTTTGTAAAGGTCGATTCCAAATGCGCCAATCAGTTGATAGGTATCACGATGCTTCTTTCCGATGTTGGTAAGCGAGTCTTCCGTGATGTCGAATGGTCGTCTGGTAGGGTCAATCCACGCCGAACCTGCCATTTCCTTTCCTGTGTAATTATCATATTCCATCTTTCCATAGACTACCGTTCGCTTGTTGAGACGATAGAACGACTCTACATTTGCACCGACTTGAAAGGTGCGTGGCGATTGATAATAGTCAATCAGTCCACCTTTGCCGTACTGAAACCCTACTTCGCCTGTGGAGATGGACTTGCGATTGTAGATCGTAAGCCCCGACGCATTGTGCTGATGGAGCCAAACATTCTGTTGTCTTACAAAATCGAAGTCGCGGTATACGCCGGTTGAATCGCAAGAGACAGCAAAGCATTGAGCGGAAGCCACGAAAGCTCCACCCAATGCTATGATATATGATAATATTTTATTCAAAACGTTATGTGTTTTACTTATCAGGAACTGTACCTTTCTTAGTTGCGGATAGAGAATTTATCGCGTTCGTGAAAATCGTTTGTCGAGTTGTTGGTATCCATATAAATAATGTGAGCACCGTTCTTGATAGATGCTTCAGCATCAATACCGCTTGGATCCTTCGCATAGCCGGTTACCAACTTACCTGCATTTTCAGGCAAAGCCTCTGTTGCAGCCTTGTCTACATTGCGATACAGGGTGTGTCCTAACTTGTTTGTGAGGGAAACTGAACCTGCATCAATATCGGAAGTGAAACGCTTTTTGTTTTCTGTTGATGAGGTTGTGAAGATTTCTATACCATCAAGAACCCATTCTCTTGGCACTTTCAGACATCTGAATGCCTGTGTTCCTTGCCATTTCGGCGCATAAACCTCATTGTCGGCATTGGCAGCGAAGGCAGCCGGAGAGGAATCCTTTGTCTGGAAAATCATAAATGCAGGGGATGTTACGCTCACTGCCCAAGCATTTTGCATAGAAATCAGCGCGCCCTTCAAATAGTGAGAAGTAGGAATTACTTCTGATGGAGAAGGGTAATAGTTCTTGTTGTGGAAACCTGCTTCAGGATCATACATACAGTAATAGTCCTTGTTGGCGTAATTTACCGACTGGCTGTGTGTCTGTGTGTTGTCGATAGAACCCATAAAGCTGACTACCACCTGAGAGTAAGGCTTGATAACCAATGCCTGTTGGAACCACCACATACCACCTGTTGCAGGAATGTAGCCCTCTGATTCGTAGCGAAGCGCACCGTTTGCATCATACCAATCGTTTGATGGTGCTTGTGAATTGTACGGATCAATGATACCGAAGCAGAGATTATTCAAAACGGCAGTCTTGTTACTGTTGTTATAGAGAATACAGCCCTTGTCCTGTTGGAAATAATCAGTGCCAACGTCTTTCGGACAACCACCATTATAGAGTTCCTTGATAATAACCTGATCGGCATTCTGATCCTGAATCATAGAGAACGAAACGTTCTTGACTGCCGTGGTCATAACAGAATCGACTGTGCCATCTTCGTGTGTTACAACCATATAATAACCTTGTGCGCTGCTGTTAAGTGCGAATGCAGCGATTGCCAATAAGGAGAGTAAAATCTTTTTCATATTGCTGTTTTATATTTTTGCTATTGATAAATAAATGTTGTTAGAAAAATTAGTTGTTTACTATCTTCATACTTTTGTTAGGTGTGCGTAAGATGTAAGCACCCTTAGGAAGATCGCGCAAACCAAGACCTGCAATGCCAGACTCATCTGCAATTACCTGCTTTACCAACTGTCCGTTGATGGTATAGATAGCCACACGGTCGCCTGCCTTCAAGCCC